>CAJWTE010000001.1 GCA_913046815.1 uncultured bacterium
CCGCCCGACAATTGTTTTCTAGATTTTGCTTTCCCGAAAGAAAGCGCCCCGTCTAGAAAATCTAGTTATCGAAATATTGGGACGCTCTAAGTTGGGGGTGTCCAGCGGTGTTCAGATGATTGCATGATCCTGCAAAAAGAATTTGCACCTCATGAACGGGTTGGGCCAAGTGCAGAACTGCGCTTTCAAACGCACTCTTGGCTTATGGTGAGTAGCCGGACGAGGCGGGTTGTTGAGTCGCATGACTGCCTCCTCTCTAGATCTGTACCAGCAGACCTAGTTTCACTATAACTCGTTTATGTTTTCTTGTTTTTGATAAAAAGTGGATAATCACAAGACCGACAGCACAGCTGTCGGTCTTGTGATTTGTGCGCAATGAGAGACTTGGCGTCCAAATCTAATTCACTTTGTTCATAAGATTTACCTGCCCGAGAATTTGAATATTTTGCTCTAGGAAAGAAGCAAAATACATACAAATTCTTTTCAAGTCTCTGCGTAAGCAAAATTGTTTGCTTACTCATCATACCCAAATCAAAAACCCGCAAAGCGGGCCTTGATTTGTGCACATAGTAAGACCACGCTTGAACTTTTTGAAAGGGTGGTAAAAGAGCATGATTTACTTCAAGAATGGAATAAGGAAATAAGGGAATTTCTACAACAGGAAAGAAAACAGCCAATAATAAAGGTAACGTATTAGCCGTTATTTTATGCGTCATAGAACAGCATTGATTTAATTGAACTATAGGGGGTAGGAAATGGTAATATGTCAGGAATGCAACCAGATAAGAAAAAAGACAATCTGACTGACGTAGTTGAACAGGTATCAAAACCAGCGGAAAAACCCGCAACGGTTGGTGATGGGCAGGTTGTATCTGGTGGTGAAGTGGTCACACTTGGTATTGATGCTGAACTGCAAAAAGATATTGATAAGACCGCCAAAGAAATTGTTAATTTAATCAATAAGAAACGGAAATGAAAATTTTACAGCTGAACACATGGGGCGGGCGGTTAGGTTCAAAAATCAAAGAAGTTATTAATAGGGAACAGCCAGACATCGTTTGTTTTCAAGAAGCCATAAAGGTTGAGGGCGGAAGTGGTTTTGTTTTTGATGAATTAAGTGAAATTCAGGAAGATACTGGTTTTGAACATTGTTACTTTTCAGCCAGTTTTGGTTGGAAGTTGATGAAGCGTGAAGCACAAAGCGGTTTAGCAACTATGAGTAAGTTACCGTTTAGTCACACTGACAATGCTTTTACACGTCTTGAATATATTACTGACTTTGACATTCTTGATACTGACTACAACGTGAGAAGCTTACAGCACGTAACCGTTGACTATGACGGTAAACAGGTTCATGTTCTTAATCATCACGGCCATCACGTGCCTAACCATAAAGACGGTGATGAAGAAACCATGCGCCAGTGTCAGATGATTGTTGACTATCTTGATAAGTTAGATGGTCAAATTGTTTTGTGCGGTGATTTCAACCTAAAACCAGACAGTAAATCTTTAGGGCTAATTAACGCTAAATTACTGAATCATGCAAAAGAAAGGGGTGTTTTGACTACCAGAACGCCACTAACACATAAAACAGAAGTTTGTGATTACATTTTCACCAGTTCAGATATTGAAGTCAAAGATTTTCAGGTACTTGATGACATTGCATCTGACCATAAAGCATTAACTTTAGAGTTTTAGTATGGAACACAAAGCAGTCATTGATAAGACAGTAGATTTTGTAAAACAGACCCTTGCAGAAGCAGAAGGTGGTCATGATTGGTGGCACATCTACCGTGTTTGGAAGAACGCCCAACACATTGCTAAAGCAGAAGGTGATGTTGATGTGTTGGTAGTTGAACTTGGTGCACTATTGCATGACATAGCTGATTCCAAGTTTCATGATGGTGATGAAGAAATTGGTCCTAAAACAGCTCGTGATTACCTTACAACTTTAGAACTGCCAGATGATGTGATTGAACATGTAGAAAATATTGTTCGTCATATTTCTTTTAAAGGTTCTTTGGAAGGTCAAAAGTGGACATCACCTGAATTATCTGTGGTGCAAGACGCTGACAGGTTAGACGCTATTGGTGCCATTGGTACCGCTCGCACCTTTAACTATGGTGGCCACAAAGGAAGGGCCTTATATGACCCAAATATTAAGCCAAACTTGGAAATGACCAAGGAAGAATACAAAAATAGTACAGCCCCAACCTTGAATCACTTCTATGAAAAGTTGTTGCTGTTGAAAGACCTAATGAATACCAAGGCAGGTAAGGAAATGGCAGAAGGTCGCCACAAGTTTATGGAACTGTATTTAGAACAGTTCTACGCTGAATGGGAAGGTGAACGGTAAACCTTTATTTTTTGGCACTGAACATCTTTAACGAACCATCTTCATCAATCACAGCATAATGGTAGTCACTCATGAGTAAGAACGGGGGCTCGCTGTCTTTGTAAGCTAATTTCAGCCGTTCATCTAAATACATCTGCTTAAAGTGTTCTGAACCCCAATGCGGGACCACGATGGTGTTTGTGAACCGAAAACCCGTGTAATCATCAAGGGTTATACCTTCAGCATCTTCAAGGTAAACAGGAATTTTAGGACCCGCAATTATTGAACCAGCACTGGTTCCAATGTATGGCTTACCATTTCGCACTTTTTCAACAATCAAATCAAACGAACCCGTTTCTTGTAGTTTTTGAAGCAGGTAAATGGTATTACCACCACACATGTAGAGCACATCATACTTATCAAATTCAACTTCAATTTCTTCTTTAGTTTTTCCTGTCACAGTGAAGCGGTCTACTTGATAACCTTGGTCACGTAGCCCCTTCAGGTCAGCTTGTAGCCAATCATCATCACCTTCAACTTTACCAATTTCAGGTTCTGATGCTGTATCAATAAACAAAATTGTTTTGTACCCCTTATCTGATAAACGGTGTTGGTAGATATGGCTTGCCACTGTCGCCACACTTGAAGTAAGAATAATCATTTCGTCAGTATAGCAAAATCAAGCTAAACAGGTCTATTTTTGGTAAAATAGGGGAATGAATGAACCAATCACTGTAAAGGCGCTTACAGACGCAATGGACACATCTGCAAAGATTGCCCAGTCACCTGGTCTGATGACTATTGCTGACCGTCTTTTTGGTTTTAAGTTAAGCGAGTGGAAGGCGCAGGGTGACATTGTAAAAGCCCAAATGCAACAAGAATACAAAGAAGCCAGTGAAAAGGGGCTTGGCTTTCAATACGTTACTGCCTTTCGTGACAAAGCAAATGTATTGAACACACTTGCTAAAGCCACAGATTACGTTAAAGAAAACTTTGAACGTGAAATTGAATTTGATGAAGACGTCTTTTGGAACCTGATTGAACATTCCAAAACAATCTCACAAGAAGAAGTTCAAGATTTAGTTGCAAAGATAATTGCTGGTGAATACAACCAACGGGGAACGTATACAACCCACACCTTACAGGTGCTGAAGTCATTAGGGCGAGATGAATTAAGCAAGCTTGAAAAGCTTGGTTGTCTGGTGGTCAACACCAACATGATTCCAGTTAACCTGTTTAAGTTAACTGATGGTTATGAAAGTTTTATTGAAAGTATTGGAATTAACTTTACTGAATTCCAGACCTTGCAAAGTTTAGGTCTGGTTCATAATAATTCAGCAACAAAAGAAATCAGTAATGATTCAGGTAAAAAGTTTGCTGTCAGTTACTTTGATAGACAGTTAATATTTGCATCAAATAAGGAAGCTGTTGGAAAAATTCAAATACCAAGCTTTTATCCACTGACAGATACTGGTTTGCAACTTCTTCAGCACCTACAACCTTCTGTAAATGAAGCTTACTGTGAATGGTTGAAAGAAAATTACAAAATCGGGAACTATGATTTTGAAGACGTTATTAACGTTAATTATGCGGGGTAAAAAGCGTACAACAGAAGAACAGCACGAACTTTTTGAAGCTATGGAAAGGTATTTAGAAATGGGCTTTTCAATGAAAAAAGCTTGTGAATTAAGTGATATTCCGTATTCAACCTACCGTGACATTCTGGCTTCTAATGAACGAGTTCGTGCTAAAACCAGGGCACTTCAGAACTTGGTAAATGTTCAAGCAAGACAAAATATCATCAATAGCATAAGTAAAGGCAACATCAACGATTCCAAGTGGTGGCTGGAACGCATGGACCAAATGGAACATTGTACTGACCCTGGTATTGGTGGCCACACTGAATCGTCTACTTCAATAGCAGAAGTGTTGGTTGAAGATTTGTTTAAGGAAACTTCTAAAAGTTAAATATGAAGATACCTTCTACCCCTGAAGAATTAGTTGAAGCCCTCACACTTGTATCTGAAACCAGTAAAGATGTTGCGCCAGAAGATTTTAGATATGTTTTGTATGTTCGCAAATCTACTGATGATAAAGACAAACAGGTCCGTTCACTAAAAGACCAGATTGCAGAATGTCGTGAGTTTGCAGAAGACCAGAACATAAGGGTAGTGAAAATCATTCAGGAATCTGAATCAGCTAAACAACCTGACATCAGGCCAGGGTTTAGAAAGATGCTGGAGGACATCAAGGCAGGTGTATATGACGGCATACTTGCTTGGCACCCTGACCGCCTGGCTCGCAACATGAAAGACGCTGGTGAGATTATTGACCTACTTGATAAAGGCATCATCAAGAATCTTAAATTCAAAAGTTTCAATTATGAAAATTCATCTGCTGGCAAGATGCACCTTGGTATCACCTTTGTGCTTTCAAAACAGTATTCTGACCATTTAAGTGAAAGTGTTAGTAGAGGTAACAAACGTAGTGTTGCGGAAGGAAAGTTTTTAAGCACGCCACCACACGGCTATTTTAAGGACCAGGAACAGTTTTTGCGGGCTGATGGTGATAAATTACATCATCATTAAAAATGCCTTCAGAATGCGACTTGAAGAAAAGACCTTGCAGGCAATAGCTGAATACATTGTTAGTAGTGGTTACAGTAAGTTGCGAAAAGACGGTACCCGTTACGCACCAAAAATAAATAAACAGACGGTGAAGAAGATAATGTCCAACCCTGTTTATACAGGTGTGCTTTGGTATGGAAAAAAGAACCCTGTGAATCTTTGTGACCTGTACCCATTTGCACCCATGGTTTCAGTTGAAGAATTCATGAGAATTAACCACCTTACTGAAGCGGGGTTTGCTGAACTGTCAGGTAGATATGGTGGTAAAGATTCTATTAAGGCGGACCTGATGCGTGACATGGTGATTTGTGATGTCTGTAAAGAATCTATGTCTGCAGGTATTACACCAAAGAAAACCAAAGATGGTAAAACCAATTATTTTTACTACCGTTGTGATTCACCAGAATGCCCAGTGTATGGAAAGTCCACCCGTGCCAAAGTGGTTGTTGATTACGTTTGTCACTATCTTGAACAAAAGCCATTTTCATCACGCCAGGCATACACCCACTATGAAAAGGAAATGAAGCGTGTTGCAAATGAAAGAATCTTGGAAGCTAAAGGTACTTTGCGTTCACTTAAAGCAAAGTTGAATAACGCCACTGAACGTTATGAAAAAACAAAAATGTTGTTAGTTGATGGTGATGAAGATATGAAGGAATTCTTCAAAGATGATTTGCGTATGTATGAAAAGCAACGCAAACAAGTTCAGAAAGACATTGCGAAAGTGGAACAAATAATTGAAAAGGGGAAGGCCAGCGTTTTGACGTATGAAGAATTCCTTGAACTTATGGAAAAGATGCCTAAAACTATAGCTAAATTAGGTAATATGACTGACTTGGACTACGTCATCAAAAAAATCTTCTTGAACTTTTCTATTTGTGATAAAAAGGTAATAAAATCAACCCTTAAATCACCCTTTGATAGTTTAGAAACATTGAATGTCCCTGGTTGTGCGCGATGAGAGACTTGAACTCCCGACCTTCTCGGTGTAAACGAGCTGCTCTACCAACTGAGCTAATCGCGCCTATAAATGTAGGGCACATAGTACTATTTTTTTATTTTTTGGCAATACTGTATATTTCACGTATGCATGAGATACATTGTTATATAAGCGGTTTGGTTCAGATGGTGGCGTATAGGGCGTATGCACAGGATTCTGCCACTTATTTAGGGATTGCTGGGTGGGTAAGAAACTTGCCAGATGGACGAGTGGAAGTACAAGCTCAGGGCGATAGGGAAGTGCTTAAAGAATTTATTGAGTATTTAAACGAAGGTTCTTTACTTTCCAAAGTGGAGTCAATAGAGGTAGACTGGGGTACTGCTGGAGAAATATATTCAGATTTTTCAATTAAGTATGAATGAAGTAGAAATAATTTTCGAGAACGAAGATTTTTTGGTGATAAACAAACCGGCTGGTTTGTTGGTGCATGAAGACGGGAATGGCGATGAGACTACTGTCGTGGATTGGTTTTTACAACATTATCCTGATGCAAAAGGAGTGGGTGAACCAAGAATACTCCATGGGAAAGAATTAGAGAGATCGGGGATAGTGCACCGTTTAGACAAAGATACTTCGGGCATCATGCTGTTGGCACTCAACCAAGATTCATTCGCCAATCTCAAGCAAATATTTCTGGACAGAGTAGTAAAGAAAGAGTATCGAGCTATAGTGTATGGAAACATGAAAGACAAGTGGGGGACTATCAATCGCTCAATTGGGCGTAACGCTAAGGACTTTCGATTGCGTAGTGCTGAACGTGGAGCTAAAGGTACTTTGCGCGAATCTGTTACGGAATGGGAGCAGCTGAAGTGTGGCGAATATCAAGGGGAGAAGTTTGCTTCACTCAGACTCAGACCAAAGACCGGGCGTATGCATCAGTTGCGTGTACATATGAAAGCGGTAGACCATCCAATAGTAGGGGATAATCTATACGCCGGAGCTAAGCTCAAACAATCTAACAATCTTGGTATTGAAAGATTAGCTTTACATGCGCATAAGCTACTTTTTGAGCTTAACGGAGAACAATACGATTTCACAGTGCCTGTACCCAATGATATTGAAGAGGCAGAAAAACTGTTTTAGTATTGAAAAGGCCCGTACCTTGTGTTAGATTGGGGCACATTTAAAAAACTGAAAAACGATTTATGAGTACAAATCTAGCAGGTGTGGCAGTTTCTCCGGTAAATATGGAGGAAAGAAAGAATCTTGGTATTAAAGCCGGTGATACTGTTCGTGTGCACCAAAAAATTCAAGATAAAGGCAAGACTCGTATCCAGGTGTTTGAAGGACTGGTACTAGCTCGCAAACATGGTAGTGAGCCAGGAGCGACTTTCACTGTGCGCAAAGTATCTAGTGGTATAGGTGTAGAAAAAATCTACCCACTGTATTCACCAAATATAGATAAGATAGAAATTATTAAGCGTGCTAAAGTACGTCGAAGCAAGCTTTACTACATCCGGGAGAAAGTCAATCGAGAGATTAAACGTCAGATGCGTCGTATGCACCTGCTGAACCTTTCTACCGAGTCAGAAGCTGAGGCGGCGACTCGTAAAGAGGCAGAAGCTGCAGAGAAAGCTGCGGCCGAAGCTGCAGAGGAAGTAGTAGTTGATACAGAAACAGAAATTACTCCTGAAACTGACGTGGTAGCAGAGAAGGCTGAAGAAGAGATAGCAGAACCTAAAGAGGAAATAGCTACTGAAGAAAAAGATGAAGCTGACGAAGTTAAGGAAGAAGAACAAACTGAAGCATCTCCAGAAGGAGTAGAAGTAACTAAAGCTAACGAAACAGAAGAAGAGATTGTAGAAGAAATAGAAAAAGAGGAAGGGAAAAAGGAATAGCTTCCACGATTCAAGAAAAAGGCCGGGCGCACAGCGCCCGGCCTTTTTCTTGAATCGCTCGACACACTAGGGCATAATGACACCCACTTGCTCAGGTGGCGGAATTGGTAGACGCGCATCCTTGAGGGGGATGTGTCCGTATGGACGTGCTGGTTCAACTCCAGTCCTGAGCACACTTTTCAAGTTCATTTTTGGTGTCCTGGTAGTTTTTTGTATTGAAAAAGTGAGTTTTGAGAGTACCATTAGTTTAATGGTTCTTAAGTTCATTCTAGAAATGGGAGGTCAAAATGAAGAGAAGACAAGTCTTGACAACGGGTTTGGCTATTTTGGCTTGCCCATATATCTCCAAAGCCAACACGTTACCGAAGTTGGATCTAGTATTGTTGATGGACCGTTCGTCTAGTCAATATGGATCCAAGATTCACGGAAGCGAGCGAGATCGTTGGCCATACATGATCCAAAAACGCGGTCACATCCTTGGTCTGCAAGACCGATTGGTTTCTGAAGGTTTGATTACCAACAGGGCTCATGTCCGCCTTATTATTTGGTCTGGGTCGGGGTACAACCAAGAGCTTATTCCCGGTGGCCTGATTGTAAATGGCATAAAGGATGTTGGGTCACTCGTGGCAGCACTTCAGAATCAAGATGACGACGATGCGTTTGGAGACGGTGACACTGACCATGCTGACATTTTGTATCGGGTTTTGGACAGGTATCCCAGAATGGCTGATCGGTGGATCATCGACATGTCTACAGATGAACCGCCTCGGTCACCTATTTCTTGCGCTGGTTACAGGGACGATATCCAAGACCTATACGGCACGATCAACGGCATCGCTTTTGATCTGGCTGGAAAAGGTGAAGTCGAGGCTGGTCTCAGGGAGTGTGTGAAGTCCAGAGATGGTTTTACCGTCAGTGGCCACAATGAAGCCACTTATGTCACGGCTTTGACTTGGAAACTTGCGACAGAGATCGGCGTTGGTGTTTGAGGAGAATGGAAAAGGCGGCGCCCTGCGCCGCCTTTGATGCGTCTAGGGTATACTCTATATTATGTCGGTTATAAGAGATCAGTCATACGGAGTAGTTCCTGTTTATAGAGAGGGTGGTGAGAATAAGTTTCTTTTAATACATCAGATTAGTCATCGTGGAGACAAATTTTGGAGCTTTCCAAAAGGACATGGTGAAGGGACTGAGAGCGGGAGACAGACCGCCCTTAGGGAACTAGAAGAAGAAACTAGCCTATCAGCGGAGCTAGAGTCAAATATTCATTTCGATATTCATTACACTTTTAAGCACGAAGGTGTACAAATAAACAAAACAGTGACTTATTATTTGGGTTATATAGCTAGCAAAGAGTACAAGATTACCCAACCTCAGGAAATAGCAGAAATTCGCTTCTGTACCTTTGAAGAGGCAGAACAATTACTTTCACACAAAAATTCACGTTATGTACTTAGGCAAGCTGTTGAATTTTTGACAGATTAACTCTACTACTAGGGTATTATTAAAAAATGAGGAGGGGAGTTTTATTACTCTTGTTTCTTTTGCCAGTATTGGTTTGTGCAAAAGAAACAATCATCTACCAAAACAATTTTTCTAGTGACCCTGACTGGGTAACCGACGACTCGTCTAATATGTATTGGTCAGCCAATGATGAGGCGCTTTTTATTAACTCATACAACAGTGCTTTAGCTAGCTCGACTCCTAATAGGTACTTTTATACCGATGTAGATTTTGACCCCAAAGAAAGTTTTAAGCTCACATGGAGACAGAAGTTGTTAGAAACTGATAGAGGGACGCTCACGTTTGGCTTGTATATGCCCGATCTTATTGCGTCCAATAGAACTTTTAGTTCGCTTCCAAGGATAGAGAGTCGCAGTATTTTTAAGTTGGCATTGACTACTCCAAGGTCGTATGACTTCACCGTCATCCGTGATCGAGATGGCAAGAAGTATCCGGGCAACTTTGGCGGTTCCGGCTTGGATTCATACATATTAGCTACCAGCACATGGTACTCAATGTCGCTAGAGTTTGATGCAGAGGAAGACAAAGTGAGAGGCAGTGCTGTAGATGAAAGTACAGGGGAGGCTTTTTTTGAGATAGAGAATGAGGCAGATGTGGCAAAAAATTATTATTTCCGTCCCGAAATGACCAAGCTCGGTGTCTCACTCTATCCTGCTGGTCTAGAAAGAGGTTGGCTAGCCAATGAGCCTGACGGTTATTCCAAGTACTTAGTGGATGATGTGAAGTTGGTTAGCGGCAAGTCAGATCCGGCTCCTCCACTTGACCCGTTGTTAGAACAATACATTCCGACTTTCTATTTCCATCCTGAAGAAGATTACTTTCCGATGAATATTGAGGCTTTTGTAGAAAGTAGTAGCTTGTGGGACGGTGACACATTGCTCAAAGTATATGATGATAGTGATCCAGTGAAAGTGGCAGATATAAATAAGTCTGATTCTGAGGGCTGGCACTTGTCTTTCTCCAGTCCAAACACTCCCAGAGCGATAGATCTCGCAAAAGGAAAGGAAAAGTACGACTCACTCGTTGCTAGTGGTAAAGCGGTGAATACAGTGTATGCAAGGAAAATGGAAGACGGATACAAAGATGAAGACGGAACGCAGCACGACTTCGTCGTGCTGCAATACTGGCTCTTCTACGCCATGAACAATTGGGCTGAGCATGGTGGTTTCAACAACCACGAAGGAGACTGGGAGAGTGTCTTTGTCTTTTTGGACAAAGATACTCTCAAGCCGGAGTACGTTGCTTTCTCCGCTCATCACAATGATGGGTTTAACGAAATTTATAATCCATTTCAGTATGAATCTGTTCGGCGAAAATGGGATGATGAAAAGTTGACTGTGAATAACAATAGTGTGGCCGGTTATGTGGCGCTGGGGTCGCATGCTATGTATGGGGAAAGACTGGACAGAAGAATATTCACAGGCAAGCAATATAACCAGGATAAATTAGGTATGACTGAAGTAGGAAGTATGTCTTTCTCAAGTTTAGATTCAATACAGATAAATAACTTCTCAGGTAGATGGGGAATAGAAAAGATAAACAGTATTTTAACGGGGGAGTCTGCTCCAAAAGGACCTCAATTTTTGAACGTTAGTGGGCATCTTCGCTATAGTGAGCCGGTAAAGTGGGCTGGTATCGACCAGGTGCGCGAAAGGGATCTAGGCACGGCTACGACTACCTTCAACTTCCTAGAGCAAAGAGTGAAATTTAAATTCAAAGATTTGCTTCCGGGTGGACATACTCTCAGGGTAGAGCCACATAATGAGAAAGTGACATTTGGCACCGTCCCAGAGAGGTTCGACTTCTTGGGTGGTTTTTGGGATTTCACCTCTAGCCTCAGTGATGGTTCTTTCAGTACTCAAGTTACCTTAGACTACGACCCCGACGAAGTGGTGGCTATGGGAGGTAGGGAGGATTTGTTGCAGGTATTGTACTTCAATGAAGCTACCGGTCTGTGGGAGGTGTTAGAGACAGTTGTCGATGAAGTGACTAAGACGGTTACTTTCAATACCGACCACTTCTCTAGCTATGCCATCGGCTTTCAGTCACCTAGTAATCTTTCCAGCGGTAGTAGTCTACCGATTAAGACAGTCGCGAATGATTTAGAGACCGATACCAACTCTTGGTCTGGTATCTATCAGACCATTCATCAAAGTGGTCTTGGCGATGAAAGGAAGACGGAACTATTAGCCTATCTGCGTCTGGCAGAAAAAATGGCAAATAAAAGAAGGAGCAACACCACCAGCATTGCCAAGCAAATGATGCAAAAGGTAGTGGACGTGTACGGCTATCGCTACGACTTCACCTTAATATTAGAAGCTTTGGAGAGCAGTATAGAAATAAAGAGAGTGGATGACGAGATAGGTTAGGAGTAGTAGGGCCGACCAGACCACTACCTTTTCTTTTTTAAAGATCAAATATACCCAAGCTGCTAGGAGTGCGTAATAGCTGGTGCTAAAGAAGAAACTTTCTGTTATAAAAGTTGATGTTAGGAAGTATGGATAAGACATACCGGTGATGTAAGAGATTCCGGTTAGGAAGTAAGTATATTCACCTAGTAGTGAATAGAGTCCAAAAATATATGTAGCTCCTGTAAAGTAGGCAGCAAACACCACTCCCCAAAAGAACCTAGTCTGATACCAAGGAATGTGTGCGGGGAGTAATCGTTGCGGATTTACTTTCATAAATACATTCTACTAACCGATCTGGCTATCAATTCATACTTATAAACACTCACATACTCCAATCGAATGGACCATTTGACAGACAAAAAAGTTACGTAAGTCATTCATATATCCTCCCCGAGGTTAAACCTCGGGGAGAGAGTAAAAAGAATTAGTGAGATAACTCACCAATTCTTTTTATTTCGAACAGAAGCCAGTCTTAGCTCTTGCAGATCATTTTACACACTGGGCAAAATGGCATCCAATGCATGAAGCCAGTCAGCAACACTGCTAGGCCAGTGAGAGATTCAAACTCTGGCCATGAGCTGTTTAGCATCAGGGGAAATGGGGTCAGACACCATTAAATCTAAAAAGGTGTGGTGTAATAATCTTACATTAAAACACCCCAAAAAGGGAATGTTTTGATTTGTTGATGGGGCGACTACCGACCCTCGGGTGGAACCAATTGGAAGAGTTGTGTCTTGAATGGTTAAGCGACGCAAGGGTTTGTTTCGGGTGATAGGGCAGAAAGTGGTTCCACTGGGCCGGTAGGGAAAAGAAAAAGCCACCCGCCCAATAAGGGAGGATGGCAGTTGTGCAAGCCGATTGTTCTTCAGGAAATCTTCAGACCATCCTGAATCATCTTGGCGAAGGCCCCGGCGTTGCCCCGAGTGTCTTCGAGGGCGTCGTGGGTGTGCGCTTCGGTTCGGAACTCTTCCCACGCATCACGGCTTCCGTAGAGGCCGAGCGACAGGCACGGAATATTTCGTCCAGCATAGCCAAACGGATTCTTGCTGCGATAGCGGTGGAAGTAGGTGTGGACGAAGCCCCAGTCGAACGCCAGATTGTCGGCGACGAAAATCGGCTTCGATGCTCCGTTGTCGTCCAGAGTGATTCGGATGAAGTGCTGAAGCTTCTGCATCGCAATTACCGGTTTGAGCAGGTCGTCTCGTTGCATCCAAAGCTCCGGAGTGAACCCCAGGTCACGCTGGAGGAAATCCAGTGTGTCGGGGTCATGTTGGTCCGTCGAGAAGGCCAGGTTGCAGGACATACCCTGCAGTACTGTACCGTCAGCCAGGACGGGCACCGTCGCCATCTGATACATGTTGTGGATTGCGAACGCCGGACCGGTGGTCTCAGTGTCCGTCACAAAGTAGACTTTTGACATCTCATTCTCCTTCCGTTTCGTTACGATAGCTGGCTTTGTAGCCGAGGTTGGCAAGTTCAAGCTCAACCGAAAGACTTACGAGTACCCCTTCGTTCCAGTCGAGGAGCCTTCGGCAGCCGTCATGGATGAGCTCAGTTCGTTGCTGGTGATTCTTCACACGTTCAGGGAAATTGTGAGCCCTGAAGTGAACGTTGATGTCGGGGGCATTGATGTCCTCTTCATCGCCAGCCTGAAGCCTGACAATCACTTCTTTTTCAGTGACACCACCTTCGTGACGAGGCGCACCTTCAACGTTAAGGTGTGGGGCGGCAAGTCGTGGCAACGCTTCAGCGAGAACGAGGGCAAACAGCCGATTTTCCTTTGAATAAGTGAGTATTGCAGTGGGCACGTTTCATCTCCTGTAAAGGTTCTTTGTACTGGTTTCGACTCGAACAATGCCACAAATACTTCCTTTATTCAATACTTTTTGGTACTGTGGCTCTTGAACTAGTAAACAAACAGAAGAAAGGTCTTTGATATGACAGTGGGAGTAGACCACGAATACATACCAGAAAATGCAGTCAAGGGTGACACACCAGGCCCACGGCCAGATGTACGCACCACCTACTGCGAAGGAAATGGGGTCAGACACCATTAAATCTAAAAAGGTGTGGTGTAATAATCTTACATCAAAACACCCCGAAAAGGGGAATGTTTTGATTTGTTGATGGGGCGGCTACCGGGAATCGAACCCGAATTTCCGGTACCACAAACCGGCGTAATGACCGTTATACAATAGCCGCCATTTTTGGAGGGGTGTGGCCGGAGGCCGCACCCCTAGTGGCCAAAACTATACCTAGTTTTAACAGGAAAGTAAATGACCTATAATAACGACATTAATATAAACAACAATTCAGTATGAAAAATTTTGTGGATGAGTTCAAAGCCTTTGCCATGAAGGGTAATGTGATGGACTTAGCTGTAGCGGTAGTTATTGGCGCCGCTTTCGGCAAAATCGTTTCTTCTTTAGTGGACAATCTGGTTACGCCTCTGATCGGACTGTTCTTGGGAGGTGTCGACTTTACCGGACTCCGCTACACAGTAGGTGAGGCAGTGTTTACCTACGGAGCTTTTATACAGGCGGTAATTGATTTTCTCATCATTGCTTTTGTCGTATTCTTGGTGGTTAAGGCCATGAATAGGGCTTCTGGCTTGGTGGTAGATAATGAGGAAGATGAAGAAAAGCCCGCCGAACCTCCGGAAGAGATAACCTTATTGCGAGAGATTCGCGATAGTCTGCGACAGTCCTAAGAATGTATGCACTAAATCAATGATTAAAATCGCCACGCAATTACGTCCGTAATTGCGTGGCGATTTCCTCTCTGGTGTATAATTGGCACAATATGTTGGACAAAGATACTAGAAAAATAGTCGCCCTCCTTTGTTTAGCTGCCGGGGCGGGAATTGGTTTTTATTTGGCTAAATTTTTTTTATAAAATTGATTGCAAAACTTTTTGGCTATTTTGTAAATATGGTCAAAGTTGTAAAAGTGATTTCTAACAAACTCATGCTTGGGGTTATCCACAGGTTGAAAGTAAATAAGATTTTTCCTAAGACAGAAAAAGTCTTATTTTTAGCCTTTCTGTGTGAAGGGCGGGCTTACAGCCCGCCCTTCATGTTAGTTTGCTAGAAGTTTGGCTCGGGAGTACCATGAGGTTAGCACTCGAAGACAAACTCCATCGGGTGTCTTGGGTAGGAAGACACATGTTCAGTGTCATGTTGGAGGACATGGCAGTGTGTTTAGCTCCCTCAAATCTTCTACAGAAATAACTGTGATTGACTGGCTCTCTTAGCCCGAGACCGTCGAGACAATTTCACCACCAATTATTTTTGTATGAGATTGCGACCAAGTGTCGCTTGGATGCACATTGTAACTAAAAGCTTATTACCAACTTATAATTTTTCTGTATGGAAATCGAAAAGATTCGCAAGCGCGATGGTTCGATCCAAGCTTTTACGCTGGACAAAATCACCAACGCTGTTGAAAAAGCTCTACGCAAAACTGAAACTGGCACTCGAGAGGATGCCGAAAATATTGCTGTCCGTGTAAACGAAAAGACGGTCGCTATGTGTGTTCAAGCGGCAGCCGCAGAACCTGGTGCACCGGGCGCTGATAAATGTGTTGACGGGTATCCGGCAGTAGAAGAAATACAAGACATTGTAGAGCAAGTTCTGATGGAGATGGACTTTTTTGATGCCGCGAAAGAATATATTCTATATAGAAACGAAAGAAAGAAACTCCGCGCCCGCGACATATTCCACAAGCGTACCAATCTAAAGCCGTACGAGTACCCAGAACTAGCAGAGTATGTAGATGCTATTCGTCACTCTTACTGGATTCATACTGAGTTTAATTACACCAGTGATATTCACGATTATAAAGTAAATATTACAGATGCAGAGCGAACGGCTATCAAGAATACCATGCTCGCCATTGCGCAGATTGAAGTAGCAGTAAAGACTTTCTGGGGCAACTTGTACAACAAAATGCCAAAACCAGAGATCGGCGCAGTCGGCTTTACCTTTGCAGAAAGTGAGGTTCGACACATGGACGCTTACTCTCATTTGCTGGAGATTCTTGGTTTAAATGACGAATTCACCACTCTTACAGAGGTGCCTGTAATACAAGAAAGAATTACTTATCTAGAAAAGGTGATAAATCTTTCCAAAACAGACGAAGACAGAGAGTACTCTCAAGCAGTGCTCCTGTTCTCTCTTTTTGTGGAGCATGTATCTTTGTTTTCTCAATTCCTGATAATGATGTCCTTTAACAAGCATAAAAACTTATTCAAAGGTATCAGCAATGCCGTTGAAGCCACATCCAAGGAAGAACAAATTCATGGGATGTTCGGTATCGATCTAATTAATATTATCAAGAAAGAAAACCCCGCCTGGTTCGATGATGAGCATAAAGCATTGGTAGAAGACATGTGCAATGAAGCATATGAAGCTGAAGCAAAGATTGTGGATTGGATATTTACCGACGGAGAAATGGAGTTCTTACCGAAGGCTGTAGTACTTGAATTTATTAAGTCTCGTCTCAACAACTCACTCAAGAGTATCGGTTTGGATCCAGTGTTTGAACTAGACCAAGACTTGGTGGAACAAACGGACTGGTTCGATGATGAAGTGATTGCTACCAAGCACGTAGACTTCTTCGACAAACGTTCTATTAATTACAACAAACGCAGTGGCAGTGTTACGAGTGCTGACCTGTTTTAATCTGATAAATTATGACCAATAGACAAGAACCGTGGTACTGGCTGAATGATAATAGTCGCGCTTTTTTAGCAAGGGGCTATTTAGGCGAAGGGCAAACAGCAGAAGAGAGAATAAGAGTTATCGGTGAGAGAGCAGAGAAAATTCTTAAAAAAGAAGGATTTGCTGATAAGTTTTATGAGTATATGTCCAAGGGTTGGATCTCTTTAGCTTCACCAGTATGGGCTAACTTCGGTATAGATAGAGGCTTGCCCATTTCGTGCTTTGGCTCTTACTTACCTGACAATATGCCGGGTATTCTTTATACCCATGCAGAAGTTGGAATGATGAGCAAATATGGCGGAGGCACTTCAGCTTTTTTTGGTGACTTACGTCCACGTGGGGCAGAGATTTCTATGAACGGAAATTCATCTGGTCCAGTTCACTTCATGCAGCTGTTTGAAACTATGGTAGATGTGGTAAGTCAGGGTAGAGTTCGGCGAGGTAGTTTCAGCCCGTATTTACCTATTGAACATCCGGACATTCTCGACTTTTTGGAAATAGGTACCGAAGGTAATCCTATACAGACACTTACTCATGGCGTTACGGTCACCAATAAATGGCTCCAAGAAATGGTAGATGGTGATGATAGCAAGAGAGCTATCTGGGCGAAAGTGATTCAACGTCGTGGAGAGATGGGCTATCCATATATCCTTTTTGTAGACAATGCCAACGACCAAAAGCCGGAAGTGTATAAAGATAAGAAACTTGACATTGTTGCCAGTAATCTATGCAGTGAGATTATGTTGCCAAGTAAGGAAGACTGGTCTTTTGTGTGTTGTCTGTCTTCCATTAACGTTCTTTTTTATGACGATTGGAAGGACACTGATTTGGTAGAAACAATGACGTATTTCTTGGACGCGGTAATGAGTGAGTTTATAGAGAAGTTAGAAGCAATGCGTGATTCAGAAGAAAAAGATAAACAGGAAGCCTTTCATTTTATGAAACGGGCATATAATTTTGCCGTCGAAAATCGAGCACTTGGTTTAGGGGTTTTGGGGTATCACTCACTACTTCAGTCTAAGAAGTTGCCTTTCGCAAGTACGGAAGCAAATCAATTGAATGAGACAGTGTTCAAACTTATGCAAGAACGTTCTTACTCTGCAAGCAAAAAAATGGCTGATGAATACGGAGAACCAGAAGTGCTTAAAGGCTACGGTCGCCGCAACACCACCACTATGTCAGTAGCTCCTACAACCTCGTCAGCTTTTATTCTTGGACAGGTATCGCAAGGTATTGAGCCGGTATGGAGTAATTGTTACGTAAAAGACGTAGCCAAGATGAAAGTTACGATCAAAAACCCTTTCTTGTTGGGACTTCTTAAAGAAAAAGGAAAAGATGAGAAGGAGATATGGAGCAGTATTCGTGATAACGATGGTTCAGTACAACATCTAGATTTTTTAAGTGATGATGAGAAAGCGGTTTTTCGTACTTTTGCTGAAATAGAACAGGCCGAGGTGATTCAACAAGCAATAGACCGTCAGAAATATATTGACCAAGGGCAATCTCTTAATGTAATGGTTGCGCCAGATACGCCTGTTAAAGATATCAATCAGCTATACTTACAAGCTTGGAAGGGTGGAGTCAAGGCTCTTTATTACCAACATAGTATGAATGCTGCGCAACAGCTCACTAGACAAAAATTATCTCAAAAGGACAACTAACTTATTGAATAACATGAATTTATCTACCAATATAAAAGACCAAATTCTAAATGCTGAAGCCAAAGCACTGGCCACTACAGGAGTTGACGGACTGAATGTGGTACCGGTTTCGGTAGTGTTTGTGGAAGATGATCACATCTTGTTTTGTGACTTCTTTATGTCCAAGACAGTAGAGAACATAAAAGAGAACACCGAGATTTCATTATGTGCTTGGAGTGGCTTACAAGGTGTTCAAGTGAAGGGTAGAGCTGAGTACCTAACTACTGGTTCCCTTTATGAAGAGATGCAAAAAGCTATGACTGAAAAGTTTCCGGAGCGTACCTTGAAAGGGGTACTCAAAATTGCACCGCAGGTTGTGTATGATGTTTCGGCTGGCTCTCTAGGAAAAAAGCTTTCAGGAGACTAAATTTCTTAATCTGTTATTATTTACACATGATCAGAGGTTCGCTGAAGATTTTGTTGTTGCTAGCACTGCTTATTGGCGTAGTGTTTTGGTTAGATTTAGCCAAACTACCGTGTGATATCCCAATAACTTATCGGCTGGGTGTGGTGGACGAGCGATTCAACTTGGAGAGAAGTGAGATCAAAAATATAGTGGAAGAAGCAACTGCTGTCTGGGAGGATGCAATCGGTGCCGATTTATTTGTCTACGACGATTCAGGCGAATTGGTCATTAACTTTATTTTTGACGAACGTCAACAAACCGTCGTGTCGGGCGAAAATATTAAAGATAAACTTGATGAATCCGAGCAAATAAATGAATCTTTTCAAACCACTTACGAACAACTTTTAGAGAAATACAATTCTTTATTAGAGTTATATAATATTCGACTAGGAAATTTTGAAAAAGCTCGTGATGCTTATTCTAAAGAGGTAGAGAGGTACAACGCAGCAGGGGGTGCTCCGCCTGACGTGTATGAAGACTTGGACAAAGAAAGAGATAGGTTAGACAAAGAAGCTGACAGTCTGAATGAAGAGTCACAGACTCTTAATGAATTAGTTAAGAGACTCAACTCTCTTAGTGATAAAGGTAATAAATTGATAGAGATTTATAATCAAAACGTAAATAAATACAACGGTGTATTTGGTGAGTCTAGCGAGTTTACTCAAGGTGACTATCAGTCTGGTGTAATAAATATTTATTCTTTCATAGATGACTGGGAGCTGCGCACAGTACTTGCCCACGAACTAGGGCACGCATTGTCACTGAACCATGTAGAGAATAACCAATCAATCATGTACTACCTGATAGGAGACCAACCCAGTTCCACTAGCTTATCTGCAGAGGATACAAATGAGTATCATAACGTGTGCGTAGAAGGTCAGGAGTGGTGGTATAAATTTGTTACTTGGTTATAATTGTTTAATAAAGTTAATATTTACAATATGAACGCAGAATCTATTTGGAATAGTGACAGTATAAAAAAACTATTAGCGCTGGGGTTGGTGATGGTCGTAGTGTCATTGGGTGCTTATACCTACTACACATTGAAACAAGCAAATTACATGATGCGCGGCCCTGTGACCATCAATGTGGCTGGTGAAGGTGAGGCGATTGCCAAACCAGACATAGGCACGTTTTCTTTCAGTGTAAACACCGAAGCGACGGATGCAGCGACAGCTTCTAGTGATAACGCGGAATTTATGAACGCGATTCTTGAGTACTTAATGGAGAGTGGTGTGGTTGAGTCAGATATAGAGACGACCGGCTACAATCTTGCGCCGACATACTCGTACACAGAAGTGCCTTGCTCAGGATTCGGATATTGTCCAGGTGGTGAGAGGGTCCAGGACGGTTTTGCTGTTTATCAGAGTGTGGTTGTTAAGGTACGAGATACAGAAAACGCCGGTAAATTAATTTCTGGCGTAGGTGAAAAAGGCGCTACCAATATAAGCGGTCTCAGCTTTACTGTAGATGACCCCAGTTCGTTAGAGGCAGATGCTAAAGCAGACGCAATTAAAGATGCAAAGGCAAAAGCAAAGATTTTGGCTGAAAGCTTAGGTATGAGGTTAGGCAAGATAGTTTCATTCTATGAAAACGAAGGTCATGGTTATGATTCATATTCCTATTCCGAAGCTAGAGCTATGACCATGGACTCAGTAGAGTTCGTACCAGACATATCAACTGGTGAGGAGACTGTTCGCGCTAATGTGAATATTATTTTTGAGTTGAAGTAATATATTAGAGTGAAAAAAGTAAAGGGCAGGCCTTGGGCCTGCCCTTTACTTTTTTCTAAAAAAGAGTATCGTTATATATAAGGAGGCCCGAGAGGGCTTTTTAAATTGGATAATTTCTATAATATGAGTCGATTTATAAAATACTTGAAGGATATAAAAGGCGAAATGAGGCATGTGAAATGGCCTTCAGTTAAACAGGCTAGTATTTACTCCACTTTAGTTATTGGAGTTTCTGCTCTGGTTGCCTTATTTATAGCTGCTTTTGACTATGTCTTTACCAATCTACTAAACTTAACTATCTAACATGGCTAAGCAACAGGGAACCGGCGAGCGGCAGTGGTACGCCATTCATACTTATTCTGGTTATGAAAATGCGGTAGCTAGAAACTTGCGCCAAAGAATAGATTCATTGGGCATGAACGACAAGATTTTTGATGTGGTGGTACCGACAGAAAAGAAAATACGAGTCAAAGGAGGGAAGAGGGTAACCGAAGAAGAGAAAGTGTACCCGGGTTATGTATTGGTAGAAATGGTAGTGGATGATGAATCATGGTATGTGGTACGAAACACACCAAGAGTAACTGGTTTTGTTGGCAGTGGTACACAGCCAGTACCCCTAACTGAAGACGAATTGAACGCACTCATGAAGCGTATGAAAGATGACACTCCTAAGCATAAAGTAGATCTGTCTATTGATGATTTAGTAACGATTGTGGACGGTCCTTTCAAAGAGTTAGAAGGCAAGGTAGGAGAGGTAGACGAAGAGCATGGTAAGGTAAAAGTTTTAGTGAGTATGTTTGGAAGGGAGACTCCCGTTGAGTTAGATTTCCTCCAGGTTAAAAAGGTATAAATCGGCGAAATCCTTGCGCTTCAAGGAAATTGTTCGTCACGGTATGTCCATATACCGCTCGCTCACAACTTCCTCTCCAGCACTACGGATTTCATCCAATTTCTATCTTTTTAAAGTTCTGAAGAAAAACAAAAACCTTCCATTCGAATGGAAGTTTTAGGTTTAGACTCCTTGTATTTCATCTGATTTTGAAAGTTTAGTAATTGAAAAAATACAAACCTACGTCATCGGATGACCCGGGTTTGTTTTATTGTTGCCAAAATCGTGAATTTTATGTAGGATGGCGACGCTGTTACATTGCTTCTAAATAATGTAATTTCTCAAAAAGAAGATGGCAAAAGAAATAATCAAACAAGTAAAAGTACAGGCTGAAGGAGGAAAGGCTACGCCAGCACCACCACTTGGTCCAGTACTAGGACAAGCCGGTATTAATATCGGTGAGTTTGTAAACCAATTCAACGAGCAGACTCGTGAACGTATGGGCGAAGTAGTGCCGGTAGTTATTACCGTGTACGACGATCGTTCGTTCGACTTTGTCTGCAAAACTACTCCAGCTTCAAGACTTATCTTGAAAGCAATTGGTCAGAAAAAGGGTTCTGGCAAGAATTTAGTATCTAAGTGTGGCGATATCACCAAGGCTCAGATAAAAGAAATCGCCGAAGCCAAGATGGTTGACTTAAATGCCAATGACATAGAACAAGCAATGAAAATCATTGAGGGTACTTGCAAAAGCATGGGTGTCCACGTGAAAGAGTAAGTCCAAAATAACCTCATCTGCTTTGTCAGACTACGAAAAAATCCCCTTACTGGGCACTTGCCCCACTCGGGGATTTTTTCTTGCCTTCCTCGCATCTAAAGTCATTTTAGAATTACTCCCATCTGACTATTTTCACAAACAAAAACCTTTCGGTTCACCGAAAGGTTTTTGTTTTGTGCATTTGTGGTACGTTGTAGCTAGATAAGTTCAAATTGTAACTGGAGGTGTCAACGATGAATTTATTAGTTCGAGAAGATATTCTTAAATGCGCTCAGCGAGCTTTTAGAAGAGAACTAACGGGTGAAAATTTCTTTCTGCAAACTGGGGTTGCGGTTGCTTGGCAACCCCACGAGAATGGCGACCGTGTCCTATTTGTGCAGGGGATTAAAGGTGGCTGGTTTTGTCCAAAAGGAGGTTTTGAACCACAAGACAATAACTCGGCAGTAGCTACCGCTTTGCGTGAACTGGAAGAAGAGACCTGTCTATCAAATGGTTACGCAAAGCCAAAATACATTGGCTCTCGACGCAATCGTAAACACAATCCGGACAAGTATCCTCCTAATGAGGTAGGCAAACATTTGCATTTTGTGGAAGTTAGATTCCACAAAAAGACAGATGTCTGTCCGCGCGTTGGTCATGGTGTGCACGACGTTATTTTTGTTGATAACAAAGTTGCTTTTAACAGGTTGTCTATGAGTGATGCACGCCGTCGATCCGCTAACTTGGCATTGAAAACGGTTGGAATCAACTGGATCTGAGTTTAGCGCGGAATAGTAAAAAGAAACGACCCCTCACGGGGTCGTTAATGCGTTAGGTCTTCCGCATATAAGTTACATGACGGTAACGGAGTCCCTCATGAGACTCCTCATAAGGAGTCTCATGAGGGACAAATTCACTTTTGTATTCAGGAAAGAAGCTGTCGGCTTCAGAGTCGCTTGCGTCTATTTCTGTAAGATGCAGTTTGTCTGTAATAGGTAAGGCTTCCTTATAAATTGACGCACCACCGAAAATAAATATTTCTTCTGCATTTACTGCACCAGCTTCCTCTAAGGCTTCCTCTAGTGAAGTCACCACTATACAACCGGGTGCTTCGTAGTCAGCGTTTTTAGTTATTACAATGTTGGTGCGGTTGGGGAGAGGTCGGCCAATCGATTCATACGTATTTCTCCCCATTATTATTGGGTGACCGGTCGTAAGTTCCTTCACTCTTTTTAAGTCTGCTGGTATCCGCCAGATAAGCTCATTTTTCTTACCAAGTTCAAGGTTTTGTCCTACAGCTGCTATTGCACTGATGGTTGGTTTTTGCATGATGCGATTATGACATAAAGCTCGGTATCTGTCTTTTGTCTTATCATTCACTGAGCTGATATAATGGCAGCATATGGCACGCTACGAAGTTGAAGTTAAAAGTCTATTGGGAGAAGAAGAAAAAGCGAATGCTCTTAAGGTGCAGATGTGTGAGCTTGACCCAGCTTGCGCTTGCGTAGCCACCAACAAACAGTTAAATCACTACTTTAAGGGCGGTGATATTGATAAATTGTTCGAAAAGACTGGCCACCTTTTTTCGACAGAAGAGAATGAGCGATTTAAGACAATCGTTGACAAAGGAGAAGATTTTTCTGTCCGCACACGTCAGAAGGACGACGAAGTGTTGCTGGTGGTAAAAGCTTCAATGGATGAAGGTACCAGCGAAAACACTGTGAAGCGGATGGAGTTTGAGGAGTCAGTTAATATTTCACTCGATGAACTAGATCAGCTAGTGATTGATTCGGGGTATGAGTATCAGGCCAAGTGGTCACGCGAAAGGGAAGAGTACAGCTACAAAGGCGCTAATGTGTGTCTCGATAAAAATGCCGGTTATGGATTTTTGGCGGAGTTTGAAAAGATTGTGGACGATGAAAGTATGATTGACCAAGTGCGAGAGGAAATTGACCAATTAATGACAGAACTCGGGGTAGAGGAATTGTCTCAGGAAAGACTAGCTCGTATGTTCGATTTCTATAATGAGAACTGGCCAGAGTACTATGGTACCAATAAAACTTTCTGGATCAAATAATTATGAAGATTTTATTATTAGATGCGGATGGAGTGGTACTAAAGAAAGACGGGTATTTTAGTGAAAGGTATGCTCGTGAACACGGTGTCCCGATAGAAGATATAGTACCTTTTTTTAAAGGTCCCTATTTAGAATGCCAGTCAGGGACAAAGGACTTGAAGCAGGAACTGAAACCTTTTTTAGAGAAATGGGGTTGGAAGGGTTCAATGGATGAGTTTTTAGATTATTGGTTTGAGGATGTGGAAATTAAACATGATATTTACGGTGTGATTAAGTATTGCAAAGAAAATAGTATTGTATGTTACTTGGCTTCCAACAATGAACATTATAGAGCCCGTAAAATAGAAGAAACACTAGATGGTATGTTGGAGGGATTTTTCTTTGCGTCAGATTTGAAATTAAAAAAAAGTGATTCTAAATATTTTGAGTTGATCCAAGAAAAACTCGGAATACCAGCTAACGAAATAGCTTTTGTAGACAACGACGAAAAAAATATTGAAGCTGCTAAAGAGCTTGGTATTGAAGCCAGACTAGTTAGTGATGGAGTATGGAATGAACTTTTAGGAATTGAGTTTAATAAGGGGTTTAAATTGATATAATTAAGCTATGTTTCTATCTGACAAAGACATTCATGCGGCGGTAAAAAATGGAGAAATCATTCTCGAACCTTTTGATCCCAAGCGACTACAGCCAGCTACCTATGACATTCGTCTCGGTAACACTTTCATAGTTACCGACGCTCACTCTACTCAAGCTATTGATCCGGCTAAAGGAGTATTTCCCACAACTCAGACGGTGGAAGTGAAAGACGGAGAAGAGTTTGTTTTGCATCCGGGTGTTAGTATACTCGGCTACTCTAAAGAAAAATTTGGCTCTGAAAACTACCTTATAGAGGTAAACGGGAAGTCTTCATTGGCCCGTATCGGTCTTATCGTGCACAACTCTGCCAGTATTGTTAACCCTGGCCACTACTTAAATATTGCTTTAGAACTGTGTAATTTAAACAACGTGCCGATAGTATTGCGTCCTGGTATGGAGATAGCTCAACTTACATTTTCTACACTAAGCTCCCATACCAAGAAGAGTTACAAGCAAACCGGTCGCTACCACAAGAACAATTTCCTTGGTTATGTGCCTCCTAAGACCGGCCCATTGTCACGCAAGAAGACAGTTACTAGTAAGAAGAAAAAATAATATGGAAAAGAAACACCCTGAATATCAATATTTGGACTTAATGCAGCGGTTGTTAGATAAAGGTGATCGACAGGCAGACGCTGATACTGGAGACGTTACGTACAGTTTGTTTGGCGAACAGATACGTTTCGACTTAAATCAGGGTTTGCCGCTTCTTACCACCAAGAAAGTATTTTGGAAAGGGGTTCTCCACGAATTGTTTTGGTTCTTGTCCGGACAAACCAATATCAAATATTTGGTGGACAACGGCGTTCATATTTGGGACGATTATCCTTTTCGTATTTATAATGACAAACGCGAAGCGGAAGGGTGGCCTGATATAAGCAAAGATGAGTTCGTGGAAAAGATTGCAAGTGACCAAGAATATGCCAATCAGCACGGTGAGCTACCTCATATCTATGGTGAGATGTGGAGGAATTGGCCACGTAAAGACGGTGGCGGAGTAGATCAGTTGCAGTGGGTTGTAGATGAAGTAAAGAAAGATCCAAGTTGTCACAATGCGATTGTGACCAGCTGGAACCCGGAGTATCTATATGCGATGGCTAAGCCCGGTGAAGCCTGTCGATTTCCAATTTGTCACAACATGTACCAGGTAAATATCAAAGACGGCAAGCTGTGTCTCCAGCTTTATCAACGGTCGGCGGACATTTTCTTAGGCGTACCTTTCAATATCGCCAGCTACGCGTTGCTGGTCGAGGTATTGGCCAAAATTACCGGATATGAACCAGGTGAGTTCGTGCATACTTTTGGCGATGTGCATATATACGAAAACCATATAGAACAAGCTAAAGAACAATTGTCACGCAAGCCACTACCTTTCCCTAAAGTGACTATCAGTGATGAAGCAAAATCACTAGAAACTTTCAGACCAGAACATGTAACTTTAGCAAACTACGAGTCACATCCACCAATCAAGGCTGAGTTGGCAGTAGTGGGTGGTTTTAACAAAAAAATTCACGAGACTCCAGCAGAGGAAGAAGGTGTATAATAATTAAAACTTAAATTGCCTATGATCTAATTGAGTTCACAATTTTGTACAACTGATTAACAATACTAACAGCTTTACCATGAGTGAATACAATTACATCAAACAACAAGACGAAGATATTTATAACGCCATCATGGGCGAGGAGGAGCGTGAGGCTAATGGTCTTGAGCTTATTCCGAGTGAGAACTATGTATCGAGAGCCGTTCGCGAAGCGAACGGCTCTATATTGACTAACAAATACTCAGAAGGTTATCCGGGCAAACGCTACTACGGCGGACAAGAGTTTACTGACGCAGTGGAGAAGGTGGCGATAGACAGGGCTTGTCAACTTTTTGGTTGTAAATATGCCAATGTGCAACCCTTATCTGGTGCACCTGCTAATGTCGCCATGTATTTTGCTCTTATGGAGCCGGGAGACACTGTACTTGGCATGCATCTCGAGCATGGTGGACACCTTACTCACGGACATCCGACTACCAGCATCAACAAAGTCTTCAACTTTGTTCGATATAAAATGAAGGATGTCGATACCGGTGAAATTGACTACGAAGAATTACGAAAAGTAGCATTAGAACATAAACCAAAGATTATCCTAGCGGGTTTCTCAGCTTATTCGCGAGAACTAGACTATGAAAAGTTCGTCGAGATAGCGAGAGAAGTGGGTGCTTATACCGTGGCGGATATGGCGCACATCGCTGGACTTATCGCTGGTGGGGTAGCGAAGAATCCTTTTGATGCCGGCTTTGATGTTATTACCACCACGACTCACAAGACTCTCCGAGGTCCACGTGGAGGAATGGTACTGGTACGAGAAGATGAAGAATTGGCTAAGAAGATAAATAAGTCTGTCTTCCCAGGGCTACAAGGTGGTCCACACATGAACAACATCGCCGCCAAGGCAATTGCTTTTGGTGAGGCACTACAACCGTCTTTCAAGACCTATTCAAAACAAGTCTTGAAGAATGCCAAAGCCATGGAAGAAGTATTCAAGGACGCCGATATCCGCTTGCTTGGCGGGGGGACTGACAACCACTTACTACTAGCCGATGTCTTTGGTTCAATGGGTATTACCGGACAAGAAGCCGAGGTAGTATTGGATGAAGTTGGTATTACCCTGAACAAAAACATGATTGCCGACGAGTCACGTACAGCCATGGATCCTTCCGGCATACGCTTTGGTACACCGGCAATAACTACTCGTGGCATGAAGGAGGAGGAAGCGGCAAAAGTGGCAGAGATAATGATAGATACACTGAAGAACAAAGACGACCAAGCCAAGAAAGATGCCAATCGCGATGCAATTAAGGAACTTTGCCAGCAGTTTCCTATTCCAGAGAGTTTTGTTTAGTGGTTGAAAATTTTGATTTGTAAAGATAAAGACCCAGCGCTACGACGTTGGGTTTTATTTATTCAATATTGAACACACATCCCCACTATGCCAGTTAACCGTCATAATTTATGACGGTTAACTGGCATAGTGGGGGGAGAGTGCTGCAAATGTTAGGTTGCAGTTTGAGAGATTTGTTCTATATTGTATTTAGTTAGTTTCGCCCCGCTCCCGGGGGCGATAATCGGCGGCCGCCCTCCTATGTTCAAGATTTACAGCGGCCGCCGACCCAATCATTACGCAGTTTTATCTGCGTATTATTTTTGCTTTATCTATCCATTCTGTACAATAGGTCTATGCAACATCTGCTACTGAAGTTAAAGAACAAACTCAATCAAACACCTGGGTTTCATTTCGTGATGAGACATTGGCTCACAGTGGCTTTTTTACTCGGCTTTGTTGTTGACAGTATAACTCTCAACAGAGTCGATCAAATTTTTGACAACTTAGTACTACTTACTTATGTAATCTTGGCGACGGCGGCCTTGCTTCTTTTATACGCTGGTGTATCAGAGAAGTTGGGAGAGAAGCGGAGTCCAATAGCACGAAAGTATATGCCACTGGTTATTCAGTATGCTTTTGGTGGTCTGTTGTCGGGAATGTTGATATTTTATGGCCGCAGCGGGGCTCTGGTGGAGAGTTGGCCTTTTCTGGCCGCCATTCTCTTGGCTATCTATTATAACGAAACGATTATTGACAGGAGTAATCGTCTCATTTATAACTTGACCATCTTTTTTGTTGGTCTATTTTCATACGTTGTGTTAGTGATACCGGTCCTTACTGGGCACATGGGAGCCGGTGTATTTGTGGTGAGTGGAGTATTGGCAGTGGCACTTATGTATGGCTTTTTGAAAATGTTATACAAAATCATTCCTCATTTTTTGACTATGCAAATGCGCTCGATAGTCTTCATGTTAGGAATTGTGTATGTGAGTTTCAACTTTCTATATTTCAGCAACATGATTCCACCTATACCACTGTCTTTGAAAGAGGTTGGTATTTACCACTCGGTCACTAAAGTAGCTGACGGTGTCTACCGACTTAGTTACGAAGAAGGACAATGGTGGCAGTTGTTTAGGAAGTCAGACAAAGTCTTTCATCCTGATGAAAGTGGCCAAGTGTATTGTTATGCGAGAGTATTTGCTCCTACCAAATTGGAAACCGATATAGAACATCACTGGGAGTACTTTAATGAGGAAGAAAAAAAATGGCAAACGTACGATCGCTTAAGCTACAGTATTGCTGGGGGTCGCGACCAAGGGTATCGTGGTTATACGTATATTGAAAATTATTTCCAGGGCAAATGGCGGTGTAGCGTAGAGACCAGAAGAGGTCAGGTGTTAGGACGGGAGGTATTTTCCATAGACAGTAGTGAAGGACCAGGTACGATAGTTAATCGTTTTGAGTAGGTCTTAATACCATAGGATAACCCTATGGAAGTTGCTTTTTTTATAAAATGTGTTATTGTCACGAACAAGTTCGCAATGGGCGAACTGTTTTTGAACCAATGGGGGTAAAAATAAGTGCAATACGGAATGAAAAGCAAACCGTTCACCCGCAGTGCTACCAAAAAGTACTGCAAAGGAATGCGCGGCCGGTCTCAAGGTCCCCGCGACCAAGCGACCACGCACCGGAAGGTAGAGGTGGTTGAAAAAACCAAGGGGCAACGACCCCGTATAAGGACGATCCTCGTCCCCACATGAGGCAAAGAGCAGGGCGGCGCAACGGCGCCTCCCCGCACACCCGCAACGCACGTCGCTAAGACGGGCGTTTTTTGTTGCTTTTTGGTATAGTAGCCACAATGAAAGACACGCTGAAAAATGTTGTCAACAATGCGCTAAAGAGCCTGGAGCTGCCCGTGGAAGACTTTGTAATTGAGCATCCGGCTCTTATGTCACATGGGGACTATGCTACCAACGTAGCTTTAGTAGTTGCTAAAGAAGTTGGTCAGAATCCGCGTGAATTGGCCGAAAAGATAATGAAAGAAGTGGTTTTGCAGGATCTTCCGGAAATCAACCAAGTTTCCATTGCCGGTCCTGGCTTTATCAACTTCACCCTCAGTCGTACTTTCTTTACCAAGCAAATCAAGCTGATTAATACCATTGATGGTGAATGGGGGAAGAATGGCGCTTATTTAGGGAAGAAAGTATTGGTGGAGTACACCGACCCTAATCCATTTAAGGAGTTTCATATCGGTCACATGTTTACCAATATTGTAGGTGAGAGCCTATCTCGCTTATTTGTTATGGCCGGAGCAGATGTGAAGCGTCTTAACTATCAAGGTGATGTGGGTATGCATGTTGCTTCAGCGATATGGGGAATGCAGCAAATGGGGCTAACGGCAGATAGTCAGTTTGGTCCCCGTGAGTTGGGGGAGGCATATGCTAAGGGTGCAACGGCGGCTAAGAACAATGAATCAGCCAAGCAAGATATAACGACCTTGAATAAAAAAATTTACGATCGGTCTGATGAGGCAGTCAATCAACTGTATGATAAAGGCCGAGCGGTTTCATTGGAATATTTTGAGGATATGTACGCTATCTTAGGTACTAAATTTGACCATTACTTTTTTGAGAGTGAGGCCGGTCCCAAGGGGCAAGATTTAGTTTTGGCGCATCCTGAAGTATTTGTAGATAGCGATGGTGCTAAGATATTTCCCGGTGAGCAACATGGTCTACACACTAGAGTATTTATAAACCGTGAAGGGTTGCCCACTTACGAAGCTAAAGAGTTGGCGTTGGCCGAAATGAAAGAAGACGAGTGTGGCACCCACGACTTGTCTGTCGTTTCTACCGCCAACGAAATTAATGAGTATTTCAAAGTGCTTTTGAAAGCAATGAGTCTGATTCATCCTGATTTAGCCCAGAAGACTGAGCATATCGGACACGGTATGGTGCGATTAACTTCTGGCAAGATGTCGTCACGCACTGGTGATGTAATTCCGGCGCGGGACTTTATCGATAGTATCAAACTCGTCGCTTTAAATAAGGTAGAGGAATCAGGCAGGGAAGTGGATGAGCAAACAGCAAAAATGGTCGCAATGGGTGCTATCAAGTATGAAACTCTCAGAGGCAGCATTTTCCAGGATTCAGTGTTTGACGAAGGAAACGCACTATCTTTTGAAGGCAACTCTGGTCCGTATTTGCAGTATACCTATGCTCGAATTCAGTCAGTAAAAGAAAAGGCTGAGAAGGAGGGTGTCGCTACTGGTTTAGAAGTGATACCAAAGGATATTTATGATGTAGAAAGAGTCTTGTACCGTTTCCCAGAAGTAGTGGAAGAAGCCCTTGTAGATAGATCACCCCACAAAGTCGCAGTGTTTCTCACTGAGCTTGCCAGTGAGTTTAATGCTTTTTATTCTCATGAGAAGATAGCAGATGTTGGGGATGAATTGGCTTCATACAAACTAGCTCTTTCTGATGCAGTAGCCGAGACCTTAAAAACTGGTCTGTGGATACTTGGCATCGACGCCCCGGAAAGAATGTAGGTCGGTTTGTAAATTCACCTATTTTGACTTAGTATGCTTATACGTGTCTGATATACACGTATTTATTATGTCTGATATACATAACCATAATATGACAAACAAAAATAAAGAAACAGTGTTAGAAGCTAAAAATGACGAGCAGAAGTCAGAAGTAGCTTTACGCGAAGAGGCGATGCTCACCTTTTGGAAAGAGCATGATATTTTTAATAAATCAGTAGAAAAGGAAGCGCCTAACGGCGGTTTTGTTTTTTATGATGGCCCTCCATTTGCTACCGGTTTACCTCATTACGGTCATATTCTCGCTAGTACCATCAAAGACGCAATCCCGCGTTTTTGGACTATGAATGGCTATCGCGTGGAGCGCAAATGGGGCTGGGATTGTCATGGATTGCCTCTAGAAAACTTGATTGAGAAGCGACTTGGCTTAGCCACAAAAAGAGATATTGAGGAATATGGGGTAAAAAATTTCAATGAAGCTGCACGCAGTACGGTAATGGAATATGCTGATGACTGGAAGCAAATAATTCCGCGTATGGGACGTTGGGCGGATATGAACAGCGACTACAAGACAATGGATAGTACCTACACCGAGAGTGTATGGTGGGTATTTAAGTCTTTGCATGACAAAGGTTTGGTATACGAAGGCTTCAAATCTATGCACTTGTGTCCACGTTGTGGTACGACCCTTTCAAACTTCGAGGTCAACCAAGGTTACCAAGATATAAAAGATATCGCTGTAACAGTGAAGCTGCCTTTGCTAGATGAGCAAGGAGAAAAGACAGACACATCACTCTTAGTCTGGACCACCACTCCATGGACACTACCCGGTAACATGGCTGCAGCAGTGCATAACGATCACGACTATGTCAAAGTAACGGTCGGTGTCGAGGATATGTCCGGTACTTATATATTGGCCAAGGACAGATTGAGTCAGTTGGGTACAGATGAGTACGAAGTGGTTGAAGAGATAAAGGGATCTTTGTTAGTAGGTTTGCGTTACGAGCCACCATTCTCTTACTTCCAAGACCGAGACTTTGAAAATAAAAAGAACGCCTGGAAGGTTTACCATGCCGACTACGTTGAGTTGGGAGAAGAAGGTACAGGAGCCGTACACTTGGCTCCTGCCTATGGTGACGAAGACATGGAATTGGCAAAAGAACAGGGAATACCGCTAGTGCACCATGTTGACGAGAGTGGACGTTTCAGGGATTTTGTGACTGACTTTGCTGGGCAACTAGTTAAGCCAAAGGATGACGATGAAGCTGGTATTTTGCACTTGGATACTGATATTGAGATTGTTAAAGCTCTTAAGGAAAGTGGCAAGCTGCTGCGCAAAGAAAATATCACCCATAGTTACCCTCATTGTTGGCGTTGTGACACCCCGCTTCTAAATTATGCAACTACCTCTTGGTTTGTGCGAGTGACTGACATCAAAGACGAGTTGGTGGCTGAGAATAATAAAATCCATTGGGTACCAGAACATGTCGGCAAAAATCGTTTTGGTAAATGGTTGGAAGGAGCTAGAGACTGGGCTGTTAGTCGCCAGCGTTACTGGGGAGCCCCTTTGCCAATCTGGCGTAATCCCGAGACTAAAGAGCATAAAGTTTTCGGTTCTTTGGACGAACTGAAGCAGTATATACCCAACAGTGACAACCGGTATCTGGTCATGCGACATGGTGAAAGTGAAAAGAACGTAGCTCAGATAGTCACGGATGACTACGACGCACCATATCCACTTACTGAACAAGGTAGGGAGACTGTCAGAAAGTCAGCTAGGAATCTAAAAGGAAAAATTGACTTAATTATTACCTCACCGGTTTTGCGAGCCAAAGAAACAGCTGGTTTGGTGGCGGAAGAAGTCGGTCTGAGTAGTGACCAAGTAGTAGTAGATGAAAGGATTCGTGAGACAAATCATGGTGAATATGAAGGTAAGCCACTGGTTGAGTATCAAAAAGCTTATCCAAGCGGTTTGTCAAAGTTTGTAGACAGGCCGGAAGGAGGAGAGAGCTGGTCAGACATTAGGAAACGAATGGGTGAGTTTCTCTACTCACTAGAGAAAGACTATCAAAACAAAAACGTTTTGATTATTTCTCATGGTGATCCTTTGTCACTCTTGAATTTTGTGGCTATGGGTTCAAGTAATGAATATATTGTTAGAGAATGGAATGCGCTGTATCCGGAAGAGAAAGGGGTTGCTAAAGAACTCCAGTTCACACCTCTGCCACACAATGACGACTATGTACTCGACTTTCATCGACCATATATTGATGAGGTTGAGTTGTATGAAGATGAGGTAAGGCTGGAACGGGTACTAGACGTGTTTGACTGTTGGTTTGAGAGTGGGTCTATGCCTTATGGTCAGCACCACTACCCGTTTGAGAATGAGAAAGAGTTTGAAAAGAATCTTTTTCCAGCCAACTTTATCGCAGAGGGACTTGATCAGACTCGAGGTTGGTTCTATTCGCTCATTGTGCTCAGTACGGCGTTATTCGGCAAGTCGTCCTACCAGAATGTAATAGTGAACGGCCTTATTATGGCTGAGGATGGCAAGAAACTTAGTAAGAAACTACAGAACTACTCTGAGCCAACAAAGTTTGCCAACGAAGTGGGAGCAGATTCCATACGTCATTACCTTTTATCATCTTCCATCGTACGCGGGGAAGACCTAAATTTCTCCGATCAGGCTGTACGGGAGTTACAACGCAAGAACATCGGTCGCTTACACAATGTTCTACAAATGTATCAGATGTACGTTGGTAGCATCGAACCGCACAATGCTTCAGACAAGATATTGGATCGTTGGATACTAAGCCGACTCGGAGAACTGATAGCCGAGTCTACTACCGGTTACAAAAATTATGAACTAGATAAAGCTACTAGACCGATAACAGATTTTATTGATGATCTTTCTGTTTGGTACTTGCGTCGTAGTCGTGACCGCTTGAAAGGTACTGATACTGATGACAAGGAATTGGCAGTAGCTACTTTGGGCTATGTGCTGAAGAATTTGGCTTTAGTAATGGCTCCGGTGATGCCATTTTATTCAGAATATCTATGGCAGGAGATTAGAAGAGATGAAGATGTGCAGAGTGTTCATTTGGCGAGTTGGCCAGAGGGTGAAAAGACAGATGAAGAGTTGATAGAAAACATGAAAGTACTACGAGAGCTAGTCACGTCAGCTTTAGAGGTTCGTGCCAAGGCCAATATCAAAGTTCGTCAACCACTAGCAACGTTATTCCTCAAGGAGGATGCGATAGTCTCACAGGAAGCCGAGCTGGCCGCACTTGTACTAGAAGAAGTTAATGTTAAAAAGCTACAGCAAAATGCTTCAATGGTAGAGGATGTTTCCTTAGATATCAATATTACTCCGGAACTAAAAACGGAAGGGGATGTGCGCGAATTAATTCGCGCGGTACAAGATATGCGCAAGGAATCTGGCTTGAAGGCTGATGATAATATCAAATTGGTCATAGCAACCGACGAAGTCGGACAAAAGACAGTGGATGCTCATATGGACATGCTGGCTCACGTGGTAGGAGCAGAGACTGTTTCTTACGGAGAAGTCTCCGATGGAAGAGAAGTAACAATAGGAGACACTATTTACAAAATTTCCTTTTAGATCATGAGCTACAAAACATACACAACAAACGCGTTGGTATGTGGTAGCTTTGCTAATAACACTTCGGACAAATATTTTCTTCTTCTCACTGAGTCGGCAGGAATGATTATGGCCACTGCTCGTAGTGTAAGGGAAGAAAAAAGCAAACAACGCTTTGCTTTGCAAGATTTTTCTTTGATTAAAGTGTCCTTGGTTCAAGGTAAGACTGGTTGGAGAATTGGCAGTGTGGAAGCTAGTCGCAACTATTATCTTGAAGCTAGTACTCGAGATTCTAGAGTAGTGGTTACAGAAGCGGTTCGCTTACTGAGGAGATTATTGCAAGGTGAGGAGGTAGACAGTACGGTCTTTGTTGAGACCACCACCGCTCTAGATATTATGGTGACAAAAGACAGTTCTATCAAAAATCTAATTGATATATTTACCTTGCGAGTATTGTATCGACTCGGCTATGTAGCTCATAGTGAGGTGGTTGAATTGTGGTTGAATGATGATTCATACATAAGCGCACCACCTTTAAGCAAAGCAGCTAGAAAGGTCATAGACAAAGGTTTGAATGCCAGTCACTTATAAGCTGTTATAATTCATGTATGTCTGAGATTGGAAAACAAGAAAAGTTGGAAGATGTAAAAAACCGTCTTTACGAAAGGGGGGCGAAACAAACAGAACGTATTAGACAAATATTGCCCAACGAGGAGAAAAAAGTGCCAAGTGAATGGATCAATCCACCTTCACCCAAACCCCAGTCAACATTTGTCGCAAAAGAAGATCAACAGACTAATTTTGAAACAGATATGCCAAAAAGTCGGAAGAAAAAGTATCGAATAAAAATATTATTGGCCGGATTATTATTTTTTGTTGTTGCCTTGCTGGTTTCGTCCGCACTTTTGTTTCTTGGTAACAATGTTATTTCTGGTGACAATATTGATCTCAGTGTCAGTGGACCATTCACTATCGGTGGAGGGGAAGAGATGTTAATACAAATTGGTATACAAAATTCCAATCGGGTGCCAATAGAGTCGGCTACATTAATAGTAGAGTATCCAAGAGGCACCAAATCTGCTGACGAAGAAAACAGAGATTTATTTATTGAACGTACCCCTTTGTCCAAGATAGATGTAGGCGAAAGCATAAGTGTACCCCAGTCAGCTATTGTTTATGGTGAAGAAAACACCGAACAAATCATAAAAGTCTCAATTGAGTACCGTGTAGAAGGTTCCAATGCACTGTTCTTTAAAGAGGTTGATGCACTGCGCTATAAAATCAGTTCAGCGCCAGTAGTAGCTATGGTAGAAGCAGTCGATAGGGTATCAGTCGGTCAAGAGGCCACGGTTATTGTAAAGGTGGCGTCTAATTCCGGTGAAACAGTTAGAAATATCTTGGTGAGAGCTGATTATCCTAATCAGTGGGATTTCACCGCAGCGTCACCTGATACTTATGCTGGAAATAACGTGTGGTTGATTGATAGTCTGGAACCGGAAGAAGTTTATGAGATAGAAGTCACAGGACTAGTAGTGGGGCATGTGAGCGAGGAAGCCAACATGTTGTTTGAGGTAGGGGTACCTGATAGCGATGATGATACGCGCATAGGTTCTATTTTTAGTAGCGCAGAAGTTGTCTGGGAAGTAGAGAGCTCGTTTTTAGAAGTGTCACTTGATATCGACGCAGATTCAAACGGTATCAAGGTCGTCGAAAGCGAAGAGTCAGTGAGTGGGCAGATAGTCTTACAAAACAACTCAAACGATACAGTTTATGATATGGAAGTGACCTTAAATCTTGGAGGCAGCGCTTTTTCTGACACTTCTGTTTACAGCACCGATGGTTTCTTTGATTCTAATACCAACTCAATAGTGTGGGGTAGTGCCTCTGATAGTGGTTTACGTGAGTTTGAGCCGGGTGACAAGGCCAGGTTCAGCTTCTCGCTTTTGCCGAACGAAGCTGTCACTGTTACTCCCGAGATTACTCTAGCAGTAGACGTAAAAGCTAAGAGAGTTAGTGACTCCCGTGTCCCAGAGAGTCTCCGTTCAGAGGCTAGTGGCAAGATAAGGGTATCTGGTTATCCGGACATACTGGCAGAGGCAAGTCATTCTTCTGGTCCTTTGCCTCCCAGGGTAGGTCTTGAGACTGTTTATCGTATCTCTTTTATGATTGATAATCGTTACAATAACTTGGATGATGCTGTAGTGGTGGCTGTTCTGCCGCAAAATATAACATGGCAAGACATAACCGGTGGAGTTGGTAATTTTTCATACAACCCATCAGATCGTGTAGTCACGTGGAATGCAGGAGACGTACGTAGTGGGCAGAGACCCATTGGTACTTTTGATATTGCGTTACTGCCAAGCTCTTCTAATATTGGTGACACACCAATACTGGTACGCGAACAAAGACTGAAGGCCGACGATGGATTTACCGGCACTGTAGTTAGAGCTTTAAACTCATTTATAACCGCAGAACTTTCTACCGAAACTGGCGAAGAGTCCGGGAATGGGCGTGTTGTAGAATAAGCTTGCTGTGCTAGAGTAGTTTCATGTTCGATAATGCTAATAAGCTAGAAAAAATTACTTCACTGGCCAAAAGGCGAGGTTTTGTCTTTTCTGGCAGTGATATTTACGGTGGTTTTGTCGGGTCTTATGACTACGGCCCATATGGAGTGGAGCTTGCGAATAACATCAAGAAGACTTGGTGGAAAAGAATAGTGAATGAAGAGGTCAATATCGTAGGTCTAGACTCGGCCATTGTGACTCATCCCAAAGTTTGGGAAGCATCGGGGCATGTAGACGGATTTTCTGACCCTCTGGTGGAGTGTAAGGAGTGTAATACTCGTTCAAGGGCAGACCATCTTTTGGAAGAGATTGGAGTTGAGGCGGACGAAAAAATGTCCGTTGTGGATTTGAACGCGCTTTTTAGTAAAAATAAAGGTGATATTAAATGTCCTAAGTGTGGTCAGTCGAACTTTGGTCAAGTATCCAATTTCAATCTTTTAGTAAAGACCAACCTAGGCAATTTCTCTGATGACTGGGCAGGAGAGCCGGCTTATTTGCGTGGAGAAACTTGTCAGGGTATTTATATAAACTTTAAGAACGTACTCGATACGACCAGAGTGAAGGTTCCTTTTGGAATCGCTCAAATAGGCAAAGCTTTTCGCAACGAAATTGCTCCCCGCCAGTACATTTTCCGCAAACGCGAGTTTGAACAAATGGAGATGCAGATGTTTGTAACTCCAGAGAGTGAGATGGATACTTATGAAGACTGGAAGAAGAAGCGTTGGCAGTTTTATTTAGACTTAGGTTTCAAAGAAGAGAACATCCGCTGGCAAAATCATAAGAACTTAGTGTTTTATGCAAGAGCAGCTACTGATATAGAGTATAATTTTCCATTTGGTTTTAAGGAACTTGAAGGAGTGCACGCTCGAGGCGATTACGACCTAACGGCTCACCAAGAAGCGACAGGAGTCTCTCTGGAGTACCTAGATCCGACCACCAACGAGAAGTATATCCCACATGTTGTAGAAGCTTCTGTCGGCGTAGATCGAACTTTCTTGGCTGTTCTAACAGAGTTTTATGATGAAGATGAGTTGGGAGGTGAGACTCGCACAGTGATGCGTTTTCCGCGCGAGTTGGCACCAATTAAAGTGGCAGTCTTTCCGCTCTTGCGCAACAAACCAGAGTTGGTAGAGAAGGCCAAGGAAGTATTTACAATAGTTTCCAAGCACATGCGGGCCGAGTTTGATGACAATGGCAACGTCGGCAAACGCTATCGCCGCCAAGATGAAATCGGTACACCTCACTGCGTGACTATCGACTTTGACACTTTAGGCGAAAACCCCGAACACCTGGACACTGTCACTGTTCGTGACCGTGACACCGGTGAACAGGAGAGGGTAAAGATTGAAGGGTTGGTAGAGTATTTGCAAGGTTAGAAGCAAGCCAGAAAAGCATTCTAAAAACACGAATCAAGTTCTCTACTCAGACTCTATCAAGTCTTCCGTAAGGTTTTCATAACGCTTTTCTGGCTTGCTTAGTGTTCCAATAAAACGTAAAGTATTAACTACCATGACAGACAAGCAAGCTTGTTATATCACCACTACACTTCCGTATGTGAACGCAAAACCACATATTGGTTTTGCTGCAGAAATTACTCGAGCGGATACCTTTGCGCGTTATCAGAAACTTATGGGAAAAGTGGTATTTTTTAATACCGGCACTGATGAACACGGACAAAAAATTTATGACAATGCTGTTGAGGCAGGTCAAACACCACAAGAATATGTGGACAAATTTGCTGCGGAATTCAAAGGTCTTATTCCTGCGCTTGGTATTAGTGAGGACATACATTTTATTCGTACTACTGATGCCCATCACAAAGAAGCAGCTCAAGAAATGTGGAGGCGTTGTAATAATAATGGTGATATATATAAGGCAACACAAACGATCAGATATTGTGTTGGGTGTGAACTAGAAAAAACAGATTCAGAGTTGGAAGAGGGGAAGTGCCCACTGCATCCTAATAAAGACCTCGAGGTGCGCGAAGAGGAGAATTATTTCTTCCGATTTTCTAAGTATCAAGAACCTCTACTTGAGTTATATAGAGAGAAATCCAACTTCGTGATTCCTGCTTTTCGTCAAAAAGAGATACAGTTATTTGTCGAGGACGGACTCCAAGACTTCTCAGTGTCTCGTCTCAAATCGAAAATGCCATGGGGAGTACCTGTGCCGAACGACGACGACCATGTAATGTTTGTTTGGTTTGATGCATTAACTAACTACATATCCACGACCGGCTGGCCGGAAGAGGAGAACTTTGGTGGGTGGTGGCCAGGTATACAATTCGCTGGCAAGGATAATTTAAGACAACAAACAGCTATCTGGCAAGCGATGCTCATGTCTGCAAATTTACCAACATCTCAAACGGTTATGATTGGCGGTTTTATAAATAGCGGGGGACAGAAGATGAGTAAAAGCCTCGGTAACGTTATTGATCCATTTGAAGTGAAAGAACGCTACGGTTTGGAGGCTATGCGTTATTTCCTTCTTCGGCACGTACATCCATTTGAGGACACAGATGTTACTTGGGAAAAAATGGACGAGTGGTACACAGCTAACTTAGTCAATGGTCTTGGTAACTTGACGGCACGTATTATGAAAATGGCTGAGACGCATCTCGACAAACCAATAGAGAAGCCGGGGAGAATCGAATTTCCAACTGAATACACAAATGCCCTAGATGAATTTAACTTTCAAGGTGCTTGTGACCATATCTGGAGAAGAGTAGGGGAACTGGACGAGAAAATCACCACTACTGAACCTTTCAAACTAGTCAAAGAAGATCCAGAGAAAGCCAAGGAAATTATCAAGGAATTGGCAGAAGAGCTTTATTTTACCGCCAGACTCTTGTACCCAATCATGCCCCAGACCAACAAAGTAATAAAAGAGGCAGTTCTAGAAAACAAAAAACCCGCCAATCTCTTCAACCGCCTACCAGAATAATTAAATCACAAAAGCTATGAACACGCCTAACAAAACAAACCAAAAACCTTCGATTGATCGAAGGTTTTTGCTACCTTGTTTTGTTTCTTCGGTACTCTTCCGAGGCGTGAGTCTGCCCATAGTGGGGCAAAGCACCCCCGAGATGGAGAATGGAATCTATGGTCTCTAATAGTTCCAGGTAACCTTTCTTTTGTTTTCTTATTGCTGTAAGTAATAGGTCATACTTACCATCATCTAACTTACTTTTATATATTTTTAGAGTTGATGAACTTAATTTTAAGACCTCAGTCACACGGTAAGTTGATTGGCCGTGCGCTAACATCAATATTGCTGAAAGGCGCTTCGCGAGCATGATTTTTTCTTCTTCTCCAAGAAGAGTTGAAAGAAAATCTTCAGACTGTTGCTTATTCAGTCTCCCGACAGTTTCGTTTAGCTGAGAAAAAAGTTTCTGCAAATCCTTCTTTTTAAGAGTTGTTTTAGATACATGAACCATACAAAAAGGATAACATTTTCCTTCGATTAATCGAAGGAAAATGTTACTGAGAGTTTGTGTGCAGTACTTAATCTACGTAGGTATCTACGTAGATACCTACGTAGGTTAAAAATGTGATACACTTTAAATATGGAGAAGAGAACCATTTCTAACGAGAGAGTGCGCAAACTCTCTAAAGTAGCCGGCACCAGCTATGGCGTGACTCTGCCCATTGAGTTTGTGCGTGAACTGGGCTGGCAAGAGCATCAAAAATTAACAGTAACTTTAAAAGGCAACACTATGATAATTAAAGACTGGGAGAAGTAGTATGAATGCGATTATTGTTCACGGGAAGCCGGGTAAGGAAGAATATTATTCTGATGAACATCCTTCTTCTAGTAACTTCGCTTGGATTCCTTGGTTGCAGAAACAACTTATAATTCATGATATTAAGGCTGATACTCCGGAAATGCCGCATGCATATGAACCGAACTATAAGGTATGGTGTACTGAGTTTGAACGCTTTGATATAAATGACGAAACAATTTTGGTTGGTCATAGTTGCGGCGGAGGTTTTTTGGTTCGTTGGCTTTCAGAACACAAAGATGTTCAGGTAAACAAAGTGGTATTGGTATCGCCTTGGGTTGACCCGGACAAAGAAAATAAATACGATTTTTTTAGAGACTTTGAGATTGACTCAGAGTTTGCCAAGCGAGCCAGTGATGTGGTCGCTTATACGAGTGATAACGATTTTGAACATTGCAAGAAAAGCTTGGAGATTTTGAAGGATAATGTGCCAGAAATACGCGTTGTCACATTTGAGAATTATGGACACTTTATACCTGCTCACATGGGGCGGGACGACTTTCCTGAGCTACTGGAAGAAATAATTAAGTAAGATATGCAAAGTGTTGAGGATATTTTGAAGAGGAATGCGCGGGTGGAGATGGATAAGGCCTGGGAAGTGAGTCGAACGAGGCGGGCTACCATTGCTTTTTTGACCTATCTCACCGCCGCCACTTTCTTGAAAATAATCGGTAACGACGCACCATTTCTGAATGCACTGGTGCCGTTTGGCGGTTACTTATTCTCGACTCTTTCACTTCCGCTGGTCAGAGATTGGTGGATAGATAAATATGACAGAAAATAAAAAGGGACAAGTTTTGTTTATACATGGGGGTGATAGTTTTATCGCCAAAGAGGAATATTATCAGTTTTTGCGTAGCAGAGAAGTAAATCCGTATGAAGAAAAGCCAGAAAAATGGCGTGACAATCTGGCTACCAACCTAGAAAAAGCAGGCCTTGAATATTTGTTTGTCTCTATGCCTGATAAGTGGAATGCCGATTATACTGCCTGGTCTATTTGGTTTGAGAAGTATCTTCCATACTTGGACGAGTCACCAAACATCTTCATTGGTCATTCATTGGGGGCATCGTTCCTTTTAAAATACTTAACAAAGAATAAGTTGGAGGTGGCAGTTGCTCAGCTACATCTAGTAGCGCCAGCGGTAGGGTTTGTAGAGACGGAAGGATTGGGTGAATTTGCTTCTAATGAGTCCGACTTTGCTTTGTTGTTAGGGCAAGTAGGAGAAATACATATCTATCACTCCACCGATGATGAGATTGTAGATTACCAAGACAGTACAGAATTAGTGAAAGTTTTACCGCAAGCACAGTTGCATACTTTCACCGACCGAGGACATTTCTTAGCGCCAGAGTTTCCAGAGATCGAAACAGAGATATTAAAATAATATGAGTTATCGCTATATAGACACACATGCGCATTTGAATATTTCTGCCTTTTCGGAGGATGTGGACGAGGTGGTATCTAAGTGTGGCGAGGAAGAAGTGGCTGTAATAAATATCGGCACCAAGGAAAGCACGAGCCAGCGAGCTGTAGAATTGGCTGAACAACAAGACAATTTATATGCCATTGTCGGTCTACACCCTATCCAGACTACGTCCAAGTATCACAGTCACGAAGAAATAGGTGAGGGAAGTAAACCATTTAAGTCACAGGGTGAGAAGTTTAATTCGAATTTCTATCGCCAGTTAGCTAAGAGCGAAAAAGTGGTGGGAATAGGAGAGTGTGGTTTTGACTATTTCCATAATGACTCTGGCACTAGAGAAGAGCAAGAGGAGGCTTTTGTAGCTCAAATAGAGCTAGCCAATGAGCTTGGGCTACCTCTCATGATACATACCAGAAGTAGTAAAGACGGCAAGCTTGATGCTTATGAAGATGTTTACCAAGTATTAAAGAGCTACGCCAAAGTGCCGGGTAACATACATTTCTACGCTGGTACCTATGAGCAAGCGAAGAAGTTTTTTGAGCTTGGCTTCACCGTGTCTTTTACCGGCGTCATTACTTTTGCGTCTGAGTATGAAGAGGTGGTAGAGCAAGTGCCGCTCGATATGATACACGCCGAAACTGACTGTCCTTACGTAGCGCCGGTGCCACACCGAGGAAAAATGGGAGAACCATGGATGGTAAAGGAAGTATATAAAAAAATCGCCGCGATACGCAGCGAAGATGAAGAACGGGTGCGGGAACAACTATTGGCTAATGCAATGCGTCACTACTCTTTGTAGTGTTCTGGTGGCGCGCCCTTGGGCGCGCCACCAGCCGTCAAAACCCGACCATTTTTCTGGCGTTCAAAACGGCAACGTGCAAGTCTGTGGAGTAAAGATTGTTGCTGGTCATAGCGTAGACCCGCAATTTTTTCTCCGTCTCTGTATACCAGTTGACCGTATTTTGGTTTTTAACAATAAAGACAATTGGCAGATTCTGAGTCGTCATAAGGCCAACCCCTCTCATATGACAGAGTAGGGTGTGATGAGCGACTGGATCGGCGTATTCTTGCATGATCAGGCAGTCGTACTCGCCTGCCTTAGCCTTGGAAATATTTGCCAACTCGGCTGAGACTGCTGGGTTGAGAAACTGCGGGAGAGCCCCGTTTTTCTGGTGCTTCTTCAGAGCCTTGCACTGTAGAACACTTACATGGTGCCCTTCCAACAGCTTGGTGATTTTGTCTTCTTCTTGGTTGGGCTTGCAGTACAGAAAGTGCATCTCAAATTCCCCTTTTGTTTTTTGTTCGATTGTACTATCTCACTACTAAAAATAACACGGCACTGATAGTATCGCCAAATCTCCCAGCAGCTATATTTAGCGTTTAATCAAAAATATTTATCAGGTATTGGTCAATGGTCCGTTGGTCGAGATCATAAAAGTGTAAGTCATTATCATTCAGATATTCAGCCAGCTCAGTGCCCACAAAGCGCCAATGCCACGGTTCATATACGTAGAAGGTGTTGTTTTTGGGGTAGGAGAGCACAAAACCATATCGATAAGCGTTGTGTGACAGCCACTGATATTCATCAGTTTCAGCGAAGGACAGGTAGGGACCGGCTGTTTTTGCATCGCTTATATCCAAAGTGGTACCAAGTTGATGTTCCGAGTATCCTTGGTCGGCCGAGAAAGTGTTGGCGCCAGACCCGTAGGTTTGGGTATAAGAACCTTTCAGGTCGGCTTGTTGATCGAAGGAGCGATAAGCGGATATAACTTTTAGATCCAAACCATCATCTTGTGCCTCTTCCAACAAATCTTCTAAGAAAGGCAGGGCACTAACGTGAAAGTACTGCTCGCTTCGACCGGGCAAGATGTATTCGTCAGAAATTTTTTGTAAACGGGAAGGAATATAGTTTTCGTTGAGAAAGTACACTTTGGAGTATTTTTGCAGTAGTTCTTCATCAGTCTTGGATAGTTTGTCCAAATCATAAACGGTGTTTATCACTTGCCGGTATTCTTCTTCGAAGTCGTCGTTTTGACGCTTGGCTTCTCGATAACTGTTTTCCATTTCAGCTAGAGAATTTTGTACGGTAGCTAGCTCAGATTCCAATCCGACTATGGTGTTTAGTGAGTTATTATCTAGCTCAGAGTATGCTTGACGAAGGGTTGATAGATCTTTTTGTAGTATGAAGCTTCGATATCCTAAGAACCCAGCCACTAACATCACAGCTATCACAGCTATTAGAAAGGCAGCAAAAAGCTTAGTATTATTTTTAATTTTTTCTGTCATATTTGCTATTGTAGCATTTACCTGCCTATTGAAAGTAACCAGTATTCATGGTACTTTAGGCGCGCTTATTAGTAATTCTGAAAAATCAATGTCAGAAGAAAAAGTGCCAGCGACTGAGGTAAGTGAAGTAACTATGGACGCAGAAGAGCGTTTTAGTTACGAGCTAGCCTTCCACGTACTTCCAACAGTTGCTGAAGGGGAAGTAGCTCAAGTCTTTGCTAGTATCAAAGACATAATCACCACCGGAGGAGGTGAGATTTTTGACGAAGAAGAAGCTAAGCGTTTTGACTTGGCTTACGAGATCGTCAAACCCTTAGAAGGTAAAAATCGTCGTTTCTCTAGCGCCTACTTTGGTTGGGTTCGTTTTAAGTCTGAATCAAGTCAGGTGTTGGACATAATGAAAGAAGTAGATGCGCATAGTCAAATATTACGTTCGTTATTAGTACGACTTACAGCCAAGGAGGAAGCCAATCCTTTTCGTTTCCACGAGGCTTTAGATCTTTCTAAAGTTAGGAATATAGAAGTTCCGGTAGAAGCAGAAGCTGTACTAGAGCTGAAAACTGAGAAAGAAGAAGATACGCCTGTTGACGAGGATAAAATTGATGAAGCTTTAGAGAAAAGTGACGTCTAATAGTGTAAAATATAGTCATGAATATAAACAAAGCCATGGTCTACGGAAATCTTACTAGAGATCCGGAGATGAAATCTTTACCAAGTGGTACACAGGTGTGTTCTTTCTCACTTGCTACCAACCGTGTCTATAACGACCGTGACGGCAATCGCCAAGAACAAGCTGACTATCACAATATAGTAGTTTTTGGCAAGCAAGCAGAAAATAGTGCCAAGTACCTGAATAAAGGTAGTAGTGCATACGTAGAAGGACGAATGCAGACTCGCTCTTGGGAAAAAGATGGTCAGAAACACTATCGTACAGAGGTGGTCGCTGATAGAGTCCAGTTTGGCCCTAAGAGTAGCGGGGGAGGAGCACCAGCTAATAATACTGGAGAAGACAAGTCAAAAGATGAAGCTCCAGCACCTGTGGACTATCCGGAAGAGGAAATCAATCCCGAAGACATCCCATTCTAGCGCAGTAAATTACTCGCTGGCGGCGTTGCAGTTCAAAAAATTATTTTCACTGGACTACCATGTCCCACTCAAATAATTTTTCTTCTGCGCCTTGTCAGCCAGCAATTTCCAAGCGCTAGAACCTTGGGACATCCTGATACTTAAAAATAAGAGCCAGAAATTTTTAGACGCCAGAACATTAGACAGTTCTGATACTTAAAAACAAATACTTGTAATTAAAACTTATTAACCATGTCAGAAGAAAAAACAACACAAACAATAAACCATATTGATTATAAAGACATCAATCGTATCAAAAATCATTTGAACCCACATTCACGTATGCATTCTCGCAAACGTACTCATATGAACGCGAAAGAACAACGACAGTTCGCGCGAGCTACTAAGAGGGCTAGGTTTATGGCTCTTGTGCCATACGTATCACACTAAAATCAACAAATATAACCAATCTACTGCGTTGTCGTTCGGTAAAATAATACTCACTGGACTTTGTGTCCCATTCGTATTATTTTCCTCCGACGCTTTGTATCTTGGACATCTTGTTGATTTTAGAAATCAAAGCAA
>CAJWTE010000002.1 GCA_913046815.1 uncultured bacterium
AAGGTAGCTACTCCGTGCTCTTGTAATGCTCCCGCCAAAATCTCAGATGCTGATGCTGACCCGCCATCCACCAATATCACAATTTTTTCCGGTAATTGCCCATAAAAACTACTCGCCTGACTTCGGTACAGTTTTTCTTCTCTTTCACCTCCATAACTTTCCCGTACCACCACCTTACCTGCTGGCAAGAAGTGACTAGCAATTGCAACAGCACTATCTAAGTATCCACCGGGATTATTACGCAGATCCAATATCAAGTTATCTGCATGACTAGCCTTATATGCAGTGAGTGCTTCTTTGAATTTTGCTTCAGATAAAGCATTAAAACTATAAAGCTCAATTGCAAAGATGTCTCCCTCCTGTCTATATGAAATGGTTGGGATATCGATAATGTCGCGCACTACAGGAATCTGCATAAATTCAGTAGCCCCCTCTCTAAAAATAGTAAATGTCACTGTAGTACCAACTTCACCCCTTATATGAATAACAGCCTCGTCTGTGGACATCCCTTCAGTACTAGTTCCGTCAATAGCTGTGATAACATCTCCCGCTAACAAACCAGCTCTTTCAGCCGGTGTATTCGCTAGCGGTGCAATAATAGTTATATAACCATTTCTTATACCGACTTCCATACCTACACCGCTAAAGTTACCGGAAATGTCTTCACCAAACACTTCTGCCTCTTGTGGTGGCAAAAAGACTGTATAAGGATCGCCATAACTGTCTACCATACCAGAAATAGCCCCTTGGACTTTTTCGTCAATACTGACAGTGGTAGTTGAATTAGATACAAACTTATTTTCCATCAGGTTCCATACTCGCCAAAATTCCTGCAAGTCTGCATTTTCGTCTGCTCGTGTATCCCCAAAAAGTAACGCCCATAACCCAGCCTGCATTGGTTCCTCCACCCTATTACCCTGTCCGATATGCAATCCAGACAAAAAAGCTGCCGTTGCCAATACAAGAGCCAATCCGATTCCAAGCAGTTTGGTAGATTTTTGTTCAACGATGGCTGTTTTTAAAGTTGCATCATCTTTCCTTACAACGTCATGCATGTCAGCATTATCGCATGTGGTGCATATCCAGGCAAAAGATAACGTTTATATTCCACTGACTTTTGTTACAATTGTAATTAACTATGTTTAATTTATTTGATAGCAGGAAAAGTGCGTCGGAGTCACCTCTCTTCCTACATGACTCCGCTACTGGTGAGAAGAGATTGTTTACTCCCTTAAAAAGCAAAGTGGTCAGTATGTACAGCTGTGGCCCAACCGTGTATAACCATATTCACATTGGCAATTTGCGTGCCTACCTGCTTCCAGACATACTCAAGCGCACCCTCCTGTATCTTGGCTACGAAGTGAAGCATACTATTAACTTTACGGATTTTGGACATCTAACTGATGACGCCGATACTGGTGAAGATAAAATCATGAAAGGTATGAAGCGAGAAGGATACGAAATCACTATTGATAATATGAAGAAGTTTGCTCTTCCTTATATTGAATCTTTTAAAGCTGATAACGAGCAATTTGGAAATATACCTGCCACTGACTACACCAGGGCTACCGACTTCGTAACGGAGCAAGTTAAGCTTATAGAAACCTTGTCTGAAAAAGGTTACACCTACGAAACGACGGACGGCATATACTATGAAGTCGCAAAATTTAACAATTACGGACAATTAGGAAATATAAACCTTGGAGCACTAAGGGCAAGTGCCCGCATGGAGGAAAACTCAGAGAAGAGGCATCCGGCCGATTTTGCTCTCTGGAAAAAGTCTGACCTTGGCTTCAAGAGTAAATGGGGTACAGGGTTTCCTGGTTGGCATATTGAATGCACTGCCATGGCCTTCGCTACCCTAGGTAAGCAAATTGATATACATACTGGAGGCGAAGATCTGATGTACACTCATCATAATGGTGAGATAGCCCAGGCAGAATCAGTAACTGGAAAGAAATTTAGTCAATTTTGGTTGCACAACGCCCATGTTACGGCCGGCGAAGAGAAGTTGGCAAAATCGGCTGGAAACGGTTTTACGTTACAAGATCTAACCGATAAAGGTTTCTCTACTTTTGACTATAGATACTGGCTTTTGCAGGGACATTACCGTACACGTATGGATTTTTCATTTAAGGCTTTAGAAGCAGCAAGACAGGCATTATCTAGATTGAGGAAATTGGTCTATATAGAGCTGGATGACCAGCCAATAAGCGAACCAGATGCGGCCTACATTCGCGACTTCAGCAGTGCCTTACTTGATGACTTGGACACACCAAAAGTAATCGCTACACTGTGGCATATAACCAAAGACAAAAACTTAAGCTCCTCAGCCAAGCTATCTACAATAAAAGTAATTGACTCAGTATTGAATATCGGTTTGTCTCTCGATGCGCAAGAAGGTAAAAGTAAACTTGGTTTTGTAGACCTCAGCTCCCTACCCCAGAACATAAAAGAAGTATTAGCTGAAAGAGAGACTGCTAGAAATGATGGTAATTGGGAGAAATCCGACCAGTTACGCGAAGATTTGGTGCAACTCGGTTACTCAATCAAAGACACTCCCGAAGGCACAGTTGTTACAAAAGTTTAAATGAAAGTGAGTTTAAGTGGCTTATCCCCAACTTGTCCAGTGTTTCAACATTCCTGCACACAACCGTCAACCGCCCCCACATGCTAGAATTGTCACACGATGAGCAATCCTCAAAATAATCGTAATCTGAGAACTATCCCTAGTAACTTGGAGGCCGAAAAAGCTTTACTCGGTGCAATAATTTTAAAGCCCGAGGCGATGCACGACATATCTGTAACTGTCTTTCCGGAAAGCTTTTATGCAGATAAACATAGAGAAATATACCGAGCTATTTTAGAAATATTTACTAAAGGCGACCCGATAGACGTTTTGAGTGTTAGTGACAAGCTTAGAGCCAATGGACAGCTAGAGCGTGTTGGTGGCGCCACCTACCTTACAGAATTGACGGAAGGTGTACCTGCTGCTGGTAATGCCTTGTACTATGCCGGACAGGTTCATGACAAGTCCGTATTGAGAGGTTTGATTCATGCTGGGGATGATATAGCGGAGCTTGGATATTCCAATCCGGAGGCAATAGACGAAACCCTCGATCAAGCTGAAAAGAAGATTTATAATGTTACTAATATTAGTACAACACAAAGTTTCCGCGCTATTGGCAATTCCTTATCTGAGGCATGGAGTCGCTTCGAACATCTCAGTGCCAACAAGGATGAGAGGCGGGGTGTGCCAACCGGTTTTACAGCACTAGACAATTTGCTTTCTGGTTTACAAAAATCAGATTTGGTTATATTAGCGGCTCGTCCATCAATGGGAAAGACCACTTTCGCCCTAGACTTAGCAAGAAACTCAGCCCTCAAGCATGGATCAACTGTTGGTATTTTTTCTCTTGAAATGAGTGATCAGCAGTTAGTAGACAGAATGCTGGCATCAGAGGCTGGGGTGGACTCATGGAAGCTACGTACTGGTCGATTATCTACAGATCAGGAGTTCGAAGCTGTACAAGAAGCTATGGCCAGATTATCTGAAGCTCCCATTCATATTGACGACCAACCAGGTACCAATATTTTGAAAATGCGATCTTCTGCTCGACGACTTAAGAATGAGCATGGATTGGATCTGCTCATCGTCGACTACCTTCAACTCATGAGCCCTACTAATACAAAGGCAAGTGATTCTATGGTTCAACAAGTAACTGAGATTTCCCGTTCCCTAAAAATCTTGGCCCGTGAGTTAGATATACCGGTACTGGCATTGTCTCAGCTCTCGCGAGCGGTAGAGCAACGAGGTGGTAAGCCGAGACTCTCTGACCTGCGTGACTCCGGCTCCATTGAGCAAGACGCTGACGTGGTTATGTTTATTCATCGGGAAGACAAAGTAAATAAAGACCAAGAACCTGAAAGACCAAATATCGCAGAGATTTTGGTAGAAAAGCATAGGAACGGGCCAGTCGGCTTGGCAGAACTATACTTTGATAGCAAACATGTCCGTTTTCTTAATCTCGACACACACCATTCAACAGCAGCGACAGATAATGACGATTTTTAGGTATGACTAAGTTAGACAAACTAATAAAGCACTTTGAATGTTTTCCAGGTATAGGCGGACGACAAGCACGTCGGTTTGCTTTTCATATTCTCACCTTACAACAAGCCGAGGCAAGTGAACTGGCAGATCTAATAACCAACCTACGGGGCGAGGTAGTTGAATGTATTGGTTGTAGGCGATTCTTTGCCAGGAATGGCTCGCAATCTACCCAATGTCGCATTTGTGACGACTTCAATCGTGACCAGTCTAAATTACTAGTAGTTGAAAGAGACAGCGACATCGATGCTATTGAACGAGGAGGTAGTTATGACGGGCTTTATTTTGTACTAGGGGGCACATTGCCTCTCCTCAACTCCAAGGAACAAGCCAAGTTGCGTGGTAATGGATTAAAAAGAAGAGTGGAGGAAAAGATGCTTAGCGGATTAAGTGAGGTAATACTTGGTTTTGCAGTAAATCCAGATGGTGAGAATACTGCACGTTATGTTGAGACTTTGTTGCAAGACTGGCCAAAAAAGCTAACGGTGACTCATTTGGGGCGAGGCCTTTCTACTGGATCAGAGCTCGAATATGCTGATCCAGATACCATCAAGAATGCTTTGGAGAATAGAAGTTAGTAGTATTTCAAGCAAGACAAAAAGAACCTCTGGGTCAACCCAGAGGTTCTTTATTGGATACTACTTTCTACTTTACCCGTTGGTTTAAATGCTGTCGATTCTCACTTGTGCGTGTTGCTGACGATGACCTACCTTTCGACTAAAGTTACTTTTGGACTTGAATCGCAAGATACTGAGCTTTCTTCCTTTCTTGTCACCCAAGTGGGTACCCTTCACTACTGCGCCAGTCACAGTTGGTGTGCCTACAGTGTCATTTTTCATCAGAACTTCAGTGAATTCGATCTTATCACCTTCTTTGTGATCGCTTAACAATTCCACCTCAATAACATCATTGGGTGATACAATATACTGCTTACCCCCAGTAGCAATTACAGCGAAATCTTTATTCTGTTCCTTTTTCTCTGACATAAGTTTGTTTAGTGGTCGCTATAGTACAAGAAAACCTTGCCTAAAGCAAGTCATTCTGCTATTTTACTGTTGGACTAAGCAAGGAGGCAAAATTGTCTAACCAAAACAAATACAAGCGCCGTTCCATTCCGCCGAAAGGGAAAGCAAAAATCAAGAAAATGAAAAAACAGCGCCAGCGCCGCAAATTTGAAAAGACTTAGGAGGAACCGTGATGGGGCATGGAAGTAACATGCGCGCCACTGGGCAAAAGAAGCGACGACAAAAAAGTTGGGTCCAGAACCCCAACAAACGCGGAGGCCGGCTTGGCAAAAAACCCCGCTTGAAAAACTGTAAAAGCAAGTCATAGGCTTTTGATTCAGATTTCATAACCCCTGGAATATCCCGAACGGATGTCCGGGGTATTTCAATGCCAGAGTAATGAGAGACTTTGAAATAAAGACTATTACTTTGTGTTTTGAATAAAATTCGTAGTCTGGCGAGGACAGTTCGAGATCAATATTGAACAGAAAAGCGTAGTAGAACCCAAGCCCCGGTTCAATATCGGCTGAACAATATTCGCAGTGTTAGCGAGGACGTTGTGAGGTCGGTGTTGAACCGGGTCTTGGATGGAAGTGTCTTATTTTGATTTTGTACTACTCTGGCTCGGCTGGTCTATCTAGCTGCATTACATCCACTCCCACCGTATCACCGGTGATACGAGTAATATCTTTATCTATCTTGTTGAGCTCCTTATATCCAGCATTATAATGATTTACAGTAGTAGAGAGCGTATTGCCAAGCTTTTTGTAGTATTCTTCATAACGGTCAATGTGACCGGACAGCTTCTCTACATTTTTAATTATATCTTGAGCCTTCTCTTCGATTTCTAAAGCTTTCAATCCCTGCAACACTGTTTGCAAATATGCTAAAAAGGATGTCGGTGAGACTATGATCACCTTATACTTACCGGCGGCTCGTTGAATCATATTTTCCTCCGCCGCACCAATTTTGTTTGACAGCAGATCATAGTAGATACCTTCATGAGGAATAAACATAAAAGCAAAGTCTGTGGTTTTCTCTGTCGGTCGAATGTATTTGGCAGTCTCCGTAATGCGTAGCTTCAAATCATTTATGAAAGCTTTTTCGTATTGCACTTTATCTCCGCCATCCGGCGCTTCTATATAGCGATTGTAGTTCTCGAGGGAAAACTTAGAATCAATCGGTATCACCTTCCCTTTAACAAACACTGCCGCATCTACTATTTCTCCATCTGAGAATGCGTATTGCATTTGAAAACTCTCCGGAGGCAGTACATTATGCAGTACTGTCTCTAAGTAGTATTCCCCCAATATTCCCCTCTGCTTCGGATTCTTAAGAATATTTTGTAGCTCTTTTAGTTGATCAGCCACCAGAAATACTTGTTTGCTACTTTCCTTCACTTCAGTAACATTTTTTATTACATCTTTAATCTGTAAATTCACATCACGACTGATCTCTTGCATCAGTTCTTTACTATCCAAAAACTGCATCCTGCTACCTTCTTGACTTGCTTTGTTACTCTCATCCAACCTTTTATCCATGGTGCTGGAAAGCTGCTGTAGTTGTTGTTGAAGAAGCAACAAACTACCCTCGTCACCACTACTTGCTTTACGCAAAAATGAATTATGAAAAAGCAAAGCTAGAATTGCCAGTAAAAGTGCTAATATCAAAATCTCTAGGACGCCCATGTTGAGCTAATTTTACCACAGACTAACTACTAATAGCGCTGTGAGCAAAAAAGTGCATTTTTGCTATTTCCACCACAATAAAACCAATAAAAGCGAAACTAAATGTAAGTGCCACTATGAAAGCCGGTAGCGGCGTATAGGACAGTATTTCTCTTGTAAATGGAATAGCAATTGCCCCAAACAAGAACAAAAGGCTTAAGAGTAACGAGGTAAAGAAAAACCGATTCACAAAAAACGGCGTCTTCCAAATTGGAGTCGACAATGTGCGAAATGCAAAAGCGATAAACAAAGAATCTATAGAGATAGACAAGAACATCGCACTACGTAACTCATCTATCGGTAGACCCAAACTTACAAGGTAAAAATAAAGACTGACCGTCAGTGAACCTAGCACAACAGTTACCATTCCTAAAAAATAAATCATGGTTTTTGACAGCACTCCCTCATGATGAATATCTCTCGGAGGAAGTTTCATGGCCCCTTTCTCTCCCTTTTCAAAAGCAAATGCCATACCCATCAGACCTTCTTCAACGATATTTGCCCACAATATTTGCACTGGCAAAAGCGGTGTAGCCATCCCCGCTACCAGAGCAGAAACAATAAGAGCTACCTCCGTCAGACTGGTAGCGAGTAAATAGCCAATGATCTTGCGTAGGTTGGTGATAATTCGCCTACCCTCTTCAATAGCAGAGTAGATGGTGCTAAAACTATCCTCAATCAGTATTAAGTCTGAAGCTTCCTTAGCAACCTCAGTGCCAGAGCCAATAGCTACTCCTATATTAGCCTTCTTGAGAGCCGGAGCATCATTTATGCCGTCTCCGGTCATCGCTACTATCTCGCCTCTACGCTGCAGCAACTCTGCTAGACGCATTTTTTGTCTTGGTAGAACCCGAGCAAACACATGTACGTCTACCAAGGCTCGCAGGATCTCGTCATCAGCCATTGTTTCCAAGTCGCTTCCCGTGAGAGCTGTTTCGTGTGGTCCTGCTATACCCACTTCCTTTGCAATGAAGAGCGCTGTTTCACTATTGTCTCCAGTAACCAAAACAATTTTGGCGCCAGCCTCCAAAACACCTTTTATAGAGTGCTTAATATTTTGTCGAACGGGATCATGAAGTACCAAAACGCCAAGAAAAACAATATCATTCAAAAGACCTGCGGGTTTTTTTGTATCAATTTCTGCCTCTTCCACATCTTTGTATGCGACCGCTACCAACCTCTTGCCACGACTACTTTCTAAAGTGATTGCTTCTAGTAGAGTTTCTTTCTCGTCTTCAGACAGCTCTTTCCTTCCATTTGCTCCTACTATATGAGTGGCTTTCTCAAGCAAGAACTCCGGGGCTCCATTAATACAAAGTCGATATCCTCCTTCCCCTTCTGCCAAACCGGCCGCAAACCGATTCTCAGAGTTAAATGGTAAATAGTCCACTCTATGCGCATGCCAAGAGTCATCGCTACCATACAGACCAATATCTACTGCCGCCTCCAAAATCGCTTTTTCTACACCATCTCCACGGGCAACCGCTTTTTCTCCGTCAGTGTCAAGGTAGGCATCAATTGCACAAAAGGCTGTGCTAAATATTTCCTTTATAGTCTCATCTTTGTGCCATTTTGATTCAGAATTCTCAGTCACTCCCCCATGAATCACACCCGTGACTTCCATTTCACCAATAGTCAATGTGCCTGTCTTGTCGGTTAAAACATAGGTAGTTGAACCCAGTGTCTCAGCTGCTAATATATTTCTAACTAGGCCTTTCTTCTTTAGAATAGCTTCCATTCCCACTGCCAAAATAACCGACACAATGGCTGGCAAACCTTCAGGGATAGAGGCTACAGCAATAGCTACAGACAACAGGGCCATGTCATGGAATGAATTACCTTGCCATAGACCAACCAACAGCACTATGAAAATGAGAGCGAGAATGATATATATAATCATTCTGGATACTTTTTCCATTTCGTATTGCACTGGAGTCTTAGCATCTTGTATTTCATTCAGACTACTGGCCAGCAATCCAATTTCGGTTTCATCGCCAATAGCAACCACCACGCCAATACCATATCCTTCCGCCACAAAAGTACCCTTAAAGGCCATATTGATACGCTCAGACATATGAATGCCAACTACCAAGGGGTCTGTATTTTTTTTCACCGGCAACCACTCCCCCGTTAAAGGAGATTCGTTAACCGACAAATCTTTGACTTGTAGTAGTCGCAAGTCAGCCGGCACCTGTACACCGCTTTGTAACTCTACAATATCCCCTGGCACTAAGTCTTCCGCACTTATCTCATGACGGCCTCCATCGCGAAAAACTGTGATCGTGTGTGTTTGCGACTTAGCAAGTTTGTTAAATGCTTTAGAAGCGCGACCTTCTTGAAAAATACTGATTATGACAGCCAACACAAGTACAAGACCTATTACAGAAGCATCTATATATTCCTCCAATACTGTAGTGACTGCTAAAGCAAACAGTAACACCAATGACAACGGGGACTTCGCTTGCACTAATAACTTACTCCACCAAGGGGTCTTGGGTGGTGGAGAAAAGCGATTAAACCCATGTTCCTGGTTCCGCCTTGCAACGTCAACCTTAGACAGCCCTGCACCATCCACACCTAAAACAGCCAGGACTTCCTCGACGGTATGTGCATGCCAATCATATTGCTTAGCATTATCTTCTTCCTCTCTAGGAACTATTGTTGTTGGTGTCTGTATGACCATAAAGAACTAATAAATATCCCCAATTTAATGATATTATAGCAATAACATAAGATTAATTTTGGAGTTATGAATAAACATGAGGAAATCAAGGCTTCTTTGCCTGAAATAATGAAGTCCAAAGACGGAGTACGACTCAGAACAATTCGCAGTATGCTGACAGCCTTCACTAACGAATTGGTGGCCAGTAATAGAACTCCGCAGGACTGGTTGACTGATGAGGAAGTTATGACTATGATCAAACGTCTGGCCAAACAAAGAAAAGACTCGATTGAACAGTTCGAAACTGCAAAGAGACAAGACTTGGCTGATCCGGAAAAAGAAGAGTTGGCTGTGTTGGAAACCTATTTGCCGCAAACGATGAGTCAGGATGACATCAGGACTATAGCAGAAAGTAAGAAGACAGAGCTCCAAGTGGAAGATAAAAGCAAAATGGGTGTACTCATTGGTGCCGTGATGAAAGAAACTGCTGGGACTGCCGACGGCGGTGATGTAAAAGCTGTAGTAGAGTCACTTTTTGAGTAAATTATGGGATTCGAAGGACCAAGTAAATCAGAGAGAGATAGGCTATATGATGCTCTATCAAAGTTAGAGTCGAATTTTAAACCCGCAGCTGAGCCGCTTTTTACGACTGAAATAGACGGGTCAAAGGTAGAACTAAGGAGTGCCGAGGATGCAGACAGATACAAAGTAAGTGTTGACTCATCCGAGTTTGATGTAAGGATTCTGAATGGACAAGTACAATCCATCCAAAACATGACCGCATTAACCGACATGGACTCAGACGACTCTATTTTAAAAGCCAAAGTAACTGAAGCCATCAATCAATACCATAAATCACATTTACAGTAGGAATATTTGTGGTATAAATAAAGCAGAAAATATCACCTGCGCAAAGAAAGTGAGGTAGAAGATGGGTACTCCCGAGTACTTTGGCCAGTTCAAACACTGGCACAAAGACAACGTCTGGAGGAGTTGGCATGTATATGCCGACGTCGACGAAAACCAGAACGTCGACCGCATTTACCTCCAGTACGGTCAAGGACCAGTGTTGGGGAACGGCTTGGAAACTTCGGAATGCAAAAAACCGAACGAACAAGTAGCTCTCCAATGTGTGAGGGAGCGTATTGAGGAAGATTTCTGGAACAACCCTGAACTTGTGGAGGACGTAAATGCCAATGACGGCTGATGAGGTTGCGAGCTCCGTCGTTCGCAACACCAAGTTGCGAGGTGGACTGGTCTTTCAACTCCGAGATGAGATCTGGAAATGGCTTCTACTAACTAGTTGGTTTGAAGCAAGATTTCCAGAGCAACACGACAAAATCAACTTTGTTGATGAGATCGAAGAATCAATTCGCAAGCCTTGGATTGAAAAAGCAAAGAAGACCCGTCGCCGAAATGCGTTGGCGGCAAGACAACTAACACTCAAGCTTTGAGGAGAGTAAAATGAAACTCAACACGCAGAAAAGCGGTGTCTTCACCCTGGTGACCCTGGACACAGGGCCACTTACAGCAGGATGCTGGCTGAAAATCAGTGAGGGACTGACTGAGCTTGCCTACAAGCAGCTTCTGGGGTTCCAGAACTGGAATGATGGGATCAACAGGTTCCAATACCTGACCTACCAAACCAGCCCGGAGAAAATCCGGCAAGGTGTCAGCTTTGCAACCGGTGCCAAGGGACTGACTATCGTGTAAGAAATGGCAGTTCATAGAAAATACAAGGGTTTTCCTGTACCGTTTCGGTTTCCTCCCGATGAGAATCGTCGAGGGTGCGATATCGCTGGTAAGTTTTTCTGGATGATTGGCTTTAATACCTACATCGAGAAGACTCCGGAAGGATTCGTACTGGTACTGGACCATCCCGACACCGAGGCAGGTGGATATTGACAAGAGCCTGAGGCGCGTGTGTGCCTCAGGACTTTTTTTGTTTATTAGAGAATGTGTAGAAATACCCATTTAAATGGTGATTTAAATGGGTATTTAATCTTGTGATTTAATTACACTAGTTGATACTCGACTCTACGACTTACCAAACTCGTTCAACTCCTTTGCATCCTTCAGTTCAAATTCTCCTATTTTTGTGCGTTTAAGAGAGAGGAGGCAGGCTGGTACACCAATTTTTCTGCCTATCTCCTCTGCCAATGAACGGACATAAGTACCGCTTCCAACCTTGAAGTGTACGTGTAGTATCAGCTTGTTTTTTCTCTGCATACAAAGCTTTATGTCTAGGAGATCTGCTTCATACACTTTCATCTTGCGCACGGGGACATCCTCTACTACCTCTCCATTTTTTTCTGCTTTTCTAGCCCTTTTATACATAGGCACACCGTCTTTCTTGATAGCTGAATAAGCAGAAACTGGCAGTTCCAGCTCGCCTACTAAACTTTTCAATATCGCCTCTATCTCTACCACATCCACTGAAGTAACATCACATTCTGTCAACAACTCTCCTTCTTGGTCACTGGTGGTACGAGACTCGCCAAGAATTATCTCGGCTTCATATTCCTTGTCTAATTTCAGAAATTGACTCAGGCTTTTGGTACCACTCTCAACCCCGATTATCATCAGTCCTGAAGCCAATGGGTCTAGAGTACCGGCATGGCCAAACTTTCTAATTCCAGTTTGGTTTCTCAATTGTCGAATCACGTCAAATGACGTGATTTCCACTGGCTTATTTACTAAAATAATTTCTGGTAAAGTCTGCATCTATAGAAAAATTGTAAGCTTCAACAGGAAGAATACAAAAAAGAGCAACATCATAATCCCTTCCCAACGCATAATCTGCCGAGCTAATCCATTTACAAAAAAGATGGCTGACGCCGCGAACATAATACCTATACCCAGACCCATCACCACCTCATCAGCTACCAGTGGAGTAATAAGAGCTGGTACACCTATCACCATCAAAATGTTAAAAGCATTGGAACCAAAAATATTGCCAATAGCCAAATCGGTCTCTCCTTTTTTTATTGCCTGCATTGATACAGACAATTCAGGAAGTGAGGTACCAATAGCAATTGCAGCGATAGATACCAAACCAAGAGGAACTGATAAGGCGGTAGCAATATTGACCACCATATCAACTGTAAACTTGGCTCCTACCAAAACAGCAGCTATACCCACTACTAAAAACGCAATCGAGATATAGAAGCCATCTCTATCACCATTACGAGACTTCAGTAAACTTCTCTCCTCCTCACCTGCCTCAAAAAACAAGTACCACATATACGCAGCAAAGGTTCCTAATAGCAGAAAAGCTTCAATACGGTCAACTGTGCCATCCCAGACAACTGCTAAAAAATGGGCAGTAGCAATAAAGAAAATCGGTAACTCTGTCTTTATCAAGTCTCTCTTAATGACTACTTTTCCACCAATAGCTGCCAAAGCACCCACTACCAAGAGAATGTTTGTTATGTTGGAGCCTACCACGTTAGCAATTACAATCTCAGTATTTCCACTCAAAGCAGCAGCGATAGATGATGCCAATTCAGGTAATGAAGTACCAAAACCAACAATCAAGACTCCAATAGCAAACCGACTCATTCCCAACCTAGCGCCAATTTGTTTGGCACCTAGCACGAAAGTGTCAGCACCACGCACCAACATGAATAATGCTCCCACCAAAATCGCGCCCCAGATTAATAGTTGTGCGTAGTCCATATATTTATAGAACCAATAATTCAGGATTAAGAACTAGCAACGCTCCGAGTAGCACCATGAGTGCACCCCCGATGAGTAGTGACGCCTGAGAGTACTTGTGTCCATGGGCATGTAATTTGTCATAACCCCAAATAGCCAATCCAAACACGACCAAGTCATCCAACATATAGCCGAAAGTATAAATCAATATATAGAACTGACGCTCCAAAAAGGCCAGATTGTTGATATCAAGAATCTTAGTATATGCCTGAGGAATACCAATAGAACAAGCGAACTCTATGATATTTACCGAAAAGGCAATCACCAAGAGAGCTCCAATGGTAGTAAGAGTGAGTGGAGCGGAAACAATTTTCTGAAATTTGTTAATAGTCTTATTCTGGCTTTCGATATCAGAGATATCACACACCAACGCCACTCCCCTGTTCTTTCGCCAACGATACAAAAAGAACAAACCGCCACCCAAAGCCAATAATCCCACCAAGGGTGTGACTACTTGGTCGAGCGCAACAAAATCCCAGGTTTTATACCAAACATTTAGTATCAGATTGTACATTACTGCCTCGGCCACAATGAATATGCCAGCCAAGAAAACCATCTTGCTTCTGCTTCCAGCCTGTGACAGTAACACCAAGAAAGTGATCAGTACCCACATGGCACAAGGATTAAAGCCGTCAATTGTACCTAAAAGTGCAGAAAGGCTAAATAGCGATAAAGCTTTCAAGTCCACCAACCCAATCAACGGTAAGTCAAAGACATACGCCATAGACGTTGCCGCCTCGCAGTCTTCATCGGTGCAAGCTTCCGCCTCGACCACATCTTGTGCCGGAGCATACTCAAGATGATCTTCAGGGGTCTTAATATCTCCCTCAAGCGCATCCGGTATAGCGTTTTTTATCATCTTGCCGGTAGTCTGTCCGCCATTAAAGCCGAGGAACGCTTTCTCACCGACAATTGTAAGTGGCGTGACTTTACTTAAATCATGCTTGTTGGCAATTGCTCTAAACAATTCATTAGCTTCCTTGTCACGTACTATATTTAAGTATTCATAAGAAATACCTTCATCATCCAACCATTCTTTTTCTGCCTGACAATAGCCACAGTCATCTCGGCCAAACATATATACCACTGTCTCATCTTCAGCATTAACGCTGGAAAATGACATAGTGAAAAGCAAGATAGCAAAAAGTACAAATTTCAATTTCATATCACGCAAGAATAACATATTAAAGATACTGCAAGTAGTCTCCATACCCTTCATTCTCCATTTCGCTTTCCGGTATAAAGCTCAGTGCTACTCCGTTCATACAGTAGCGAAGCCCTCCCGCTTCTGCTGGCCCGTCTGAGAACACATGTCCTAAATGATTGTCTGCTATAGTAGAACGAATTTCGACTCTTTTCATAAATAATTTATTGTCTTTCGTCTCTGTCACTGCCTTAGGTGTAATTGGTCTTGTAAATGAAGGCCAACCGGTACCTGAATCATATTTATCTCGAGATGAAAACAGTGGCTCACCAGATAAAACATCTACATAGATGCCTCTGTCATATAGTGCGTCATAAGGATGGGTACCAGCTCTCTCTGTACCTTCTTCCTGAGTTACCTTATAAGCCAATTCATCCAGCTCTTGTTGTAAAACTGACTGTGATGGTTTTTGGTAATCCATCCAAAAACCACTGGTTGTACGGCTCCCATCTCTCCAAGGTAAGGTTGTTGTATGACCTTCTTCTCCCCAACTTTCCTCAATGAAGTCGTTCCTACCAGAAGCATTTCGATAGTACTTATACTTCAGTGCCGAGACCGAACCTTTGTAGTAGTCTTGATGATAATCCTCAGCCATATGAAAATCCGGACGCTCCTCTATATCGATAGCTAATGCTCTTTCATATGGACCATTTTTATTAACATCTTGAATTAGATTATCGATTGTTTTCTTCTCATCTTCAGTTTCATAGTAAAAGGCTGAGGAATACTGGTCGCCTCGATCATAGAATGTACCGTCATCATCTGTTGGGTCAGTGGTTTTGAGAGTTACTATCAAAATTTCTTCAAAAGTCACTCGAGTTGGGTCGTAGGTTACCTCTACCACCTCCCTATGACCACCTTTGTAATAGTCCGAATATGTTGGATTGGGAGTGGTTCCTCCAGCATAACCAGATACAACCTTTATCACACCAGGTACCTTTTCCAGATCAGATTCTACACACCAAAAACACCCTCCTGCCACTAACATAGTCTTGTATCTAGCAGTATCAACGTCCTCCTCTACAACTTCTGCCTCACTAAAAATTTGATTGGTCACACTTACATTCTGATGACGCCAATAAACCGCCGTTACTGCCAATAATACTACCAAACCTACTGCTACAAACAATTTCATCATTCATCTATTGTACCAGCTATTTATCTTGCAAACGATGCAACATACGGACTAGTCTAACAGTTTCATAGTCAATTTTTTCGTCACAATACTCGAATAGAGGCTTCAACTTTTCATCACCCAATTCTTCAATAGCTTCAAGGACTTTCGGCTCGTTTTCACTATGGTTTTTATTCTGTAAGTGAGTTAGGTCACCAATTCCTATCGCCCTTTCTTCTACCAACTTCTCTAAGTGACTCCAAGCTGTACTTTCTTTGATATTCCTTTCTTTAGCTATTTCACGTATGCTCTTTTTTTCCTTCAATAGCTCCTTCGTTTTTTCCAAAGTACTCTCTTTCTGCACTCTTTCATAACCCTTCGTCCTGACTTTTATTTCTCCTGTCGGCCACTCGCCGCCAGATGAGCGTAAAAAGTTACGTTGCATTGACTCCAATTCCTCACTTTCCATTTGTGAAAAGGTTTCTTCTACCAAGTCACTATCGACTTGCATGCGTTCGTCTTTCGCCACCACTTCTGGATCAACTCGGAGTGCTGTAGGGCTCATTCCCAACATCTTCAAGCCAGCCAAAGTACGTACCCGCGACAATGCTACATAGCCCTGCCCGAAAGCAAAGGCCTTGGAGAGGTCAATCTCGGCTGCATCCAAGGACATACCTTGGCTTTTATGGACTGTAATCGCCCACGCTAGGCGCAGCGGCAGCTGTTCTACACTGGCAAGTGTCTTCTTCTCTTCTATCACCTCCCAACTAGTTGGTTCTATTTTTATTTCCCTTCCCTCAGTAGTCTCAATGATTGGCAGTCCGTCTATAGCGTCAAAAGACACTACCCGTGCCAACGTACCATTTACATAGCCGGCTTCGAAATTGTTCTTCGTACACATGACCATAGCTTCTTCTTTCAGTTCTAGACACTCAGGAGACAAGCAGTTCTTTACTAACCCTTGTTGCATCAACTTATTACCATGACCAACCATCTGGAACTTTCGAGTTGGTGCCGATAACTCACTCAACCTAGAAGAGTTCACAGTATCTACGTCCATGTTATGGGTATAAAGTCTTGTAGGTTCAATATCAGGATAAGCAATTTCTGTCTGCTCAGACAAGAGAGTAAAATGTTCATCGTCGACGTCATTCTTTCTTATTGAGCGCAACAAACCCAAAAGCATCTCGTCTTCTTGCCGGAACTGGTCGCTCAAGTAGCACACCAAAAACCTAGCGTCAGCCCAGGCACGTGACTTAAAAGCGTACTGTACTGGTTCGTTATAGCGCGTAATTGGAGGCAATTGAAAGAAGTCCCCTACCAACACAACCTGTAGTCCTCCAAATGATTCGGGCTTATTCCTCACTTTGCGACAAACGGTATCAACCATATCCAGTACATTACCTCCCAACATAGAGACTTCATCAATTATCAACACATTGGCTTTATTTATTCGTTTGTTGGTCTTTTCATTGGCGACTATTTGTTCCACATCGTGCTCGGTCAAACTATCTCGTGGCCCTAGTCGACACCATGAATGAATGGTCATACCTCCTATATGCGTAGCTGCTACACCGGTAGAAGCCGTTACTGCCACATTTACTCCAGCTGTCTCAAGCCAAGCAATGTACTGATTAACTACGTGGGTTTTGCCTGTACCAGGCTCACCAGTGAGAAATACATTACCACCTGTTTTGAGTATATCGAGCGCAACTGACTGATTCATATGTTGGTAAGAGTAACATATCGGAAGGGCTGTGAGTTAAAATAAGGAAAAGTATAGTTCTTCTATGGCTACCACAAAAAGAAAAACTAAAAAGGATATTAAAGATACCCAGAGAATTAAAGTTCAAATAAACTCCCCTCGGAAAAAGGCATTGCGAGTGGCTAAGAAGGCGACCCAAAAAGTCAAAACCGTCCCCAGAAAGGAAGTGCTCCCTATCCTAAAGAGAGACGCGCTTGGTCACCTACTAGTTGAAAACCTTCTTCGCGAAGCCGGCTTTCGAGGGGATATATCCACTGATAAAGATAAATTAGACGAATATAGCTACGATGAAAGTATTTTTGCTGTTCGGCCACAGATCGTAATCGCACCTAAAGACGGTATGGACGTACAGTCCGCAGTAAAAGTTATCGCGAAAGAAACTACTCGCTTCCCCGCGCTTTCCCTCACACCCAGAGCTGCTGGTACTGGTCTATCGGGCGGATCTCTAACAGACTCAGTGGTGATTGATATAAGCAGGTATATGCACAAGATGGATTTGGCTGAGGAGATGCGCGGACAAGTCACCATCACTGTGGAGCCAGGTGTAATGTGGCGAGACATGGAAACAGAACTAAAGAAGCATCGCGTCTATGTACCTTCTTATACCGCTTCCAAGGATATCTGCTCTGTTGGCGGCTCTGTTGCCAACAATGCCGCCGGCCCCGATTCCCTTCGCTATGGTCATTGTGCCGACTGGGTTGAATCGCTGGAAGTAGTTTTGTACGATGGAGAAAAGTACACCATCCGGCCAATCGACTATAAGAATTTCAAAGTACTCAGTAAAAAGAAAAACGCCTATGGGCGCATACTGAGCGAGATTTTTGCTCTTATCGAAGCCAACGAGCCTGCCATACTAAAGGCTAAACCCAAAACCAAGAAGAATACCTCCGGCTATGCTCTATGGGACGCAATCGACGGAAGTGTAGCCGAATTCAAGGCTGGCAAGGCTAAACTTGACCTTACTCGCCTTATTTCTGGTAGCCAAGGCACTATCGGCATAGTTACGTCATTAACACTAAAGACAGCTCCGATTCCTACCCATAATCGATTGGTGGTTATTCCAATATTTGATCTTGCTACAGCTAGTGCCGCAGTCCTAGAGGCACTCAACCATAACCCTGTAAATATAGAAGTATTTGACGCCCTGTCCTTTAACTTAGCACTTAAGAATCCTCAATTTTTTAAGTCTCGGCTATCCGGTATCGGGTACTACAGGACAATGCTAGCCATGTACTCCCTTTACCATGTGCGTTGGCTAGGAAAGACTCCTGAGTTCACTCTCTTAATGACTTTTGAAGATAAGTCCGATACAGTACTGAGTGATATTCTACGTCTACTAAGAAAAGTTGGCGCCAGTGGTGCCAGAGAGGTTACCAATGAAGACGAGAAGGAAATGCTTTGGCAAGTGCGCAGAGCCAGCTATACACTTTCCAAACTACAAGACCCGAATAAGCGACCAGCAGCCTTTTTGGAGGATATGACAGTACCTCCAGAGCACCTGTCTGGCTTTTTGGCGGAGATAAAGCGTTTACTAAGAAAGTACAACCTAACCGCTGCTATACATGGCCATGGTGGTAATGGTCATTTTCACTTTTATCCCCTACTCGATTTTGAAAAATCCGGCACAGCCGAGCTGATAGAGAAAATGTCTACTGAATTTTTCCACACTGCAGTGAAATACAAAGGCAATATCTGTGGCGAGCACAATGATGGCATCACTCGCACTCCCTACCTCAATCTCATGTTCACCAAGAAAATGTTGGATATTTTCAAGCAAGTCGAACATAGCTTTGATCCTGATGACATCTTCAATCCCGGCAAAAAAGTAAATCCTCGCTTCGATATCAAGTCAAATTTACGCAAAAAGAACTGACAAACTATATTTACAATGATATCATTCTTACAGAGTCACAGAGTCAACACTGAAAGGAATTTCATCATGCTCATGAAAAGCGACCGAGATGCGTTGTGTGAAGTGCTGACACACTTCGTCAACCACCGACACGAAGACTGTTCTCGGGAGACAGTCGATTTTGATCAACGCTTTCGAGGACAGGAAGAAAATGTAGCCAACCACATATTGGAAAAGTGGTCGGACCTGGTGCATCTGGGTCATGGGTTCTACGATCTCAAGACTGAGATATGGAGTGACGTCCATGTGTTCATCCGCAAAGACGACCAGAAGACATTTCTGGAAATATCGTAAGACCGCCAAGCAAAAAGCTCGCTCGTGATATCGAGTATTCGCTTCATTTGTTTGTGCGGGCTTTTTGTATAAACACGCCGGAGTCTACCTATCATCAATGATAGGTAGACGAAATTTTGTACGAGACGGGCTCGGCTCTGTCATTTTGGAGTAATTCGCCCTAACCATTATCAATTGGCTCTAACGAGTACGGATGAGTGAGGATGGCTGGGACACATTGTCAGCCACATAGATCGTGATCTAATAGCCAAACAACACAAGCAACTGTTGCTGGTCCTCTTATGGATGCCGTTTCTCTTTTATCAAATTCACAAAGGCCCCGCCGCAGCGGAGCCTATACCTTCAAATGTACATACTGTGTTCTAACTTATATCCAACTCCCCAAACCGAACAAATTGGATCTGCTCCGATCTGAGGTTGCAGCGCGCGTCTGGTTTTTCTTACTAGGTCATGTGCCATTTTGTTTGCCACTGCTTGATCTGCGCATCTATAATCCCGATTCTGCACATTCGCGCTGCATAAACTGTTGAAGGAAACGACATTGCCAGGATGTCTGGCAAGAAGACACATGACCCTGAAAGGGTGTTTGGAAAGGTGGATTAACTTCCCGTCTAACTTAGCAAGATAGACTAAATTGTTTCCATTATCAAACACAAAAACCATTCCGCACGTCTCAACCAATCGCTCTCCAGGAGAAAGAGAGTCGCCCGGATAAGTATCTCGATACATCATTTTGCCTCCTCCTAATTGTACTCATTCGGAATTACTCTACAATCTTACTCAAACATGGTCAATATCTTTGTCTTTCTGGTATTATTTGCTAGTATTTGCGCACAATGAGTGTTGGCCCTATCGTCTAACGGCTAGGACACATGGTTCTCATCCATGAAACCGGGGTTCGATTCCCCGTAGGGTCACAAAACGAGACTTCGTCTCGACTGAGCGAGCGCGTCGAAGACGCGCGAGATGAGGCAAGAGGAAAACGGGCTTTGCCCTGCAACACAAAACCAAAGGGTGACGAGACGGAGAAGCGCGCGGTTTTGTCACGAACCGAAGGGTTCGTTCCGACTTTTTTGACGAAAGCGGCGATTTCGGAGAAATCATCGCTGGAGGATAAAAAGGTGGCTTGTTTCGTATCTAAAATCCACTCACGCAGGGGTTCGACCCAATTATTTCCTTGGTGGGCAAAATCTTTCTTTTTCTCCTTTAAAGTCAGGGTGGCACGCATGATTTCGTCTTTCTTTTTAAGGTACAAGTCTTTCGGTATATCGCCATCCAAATAACTCTCCACCAGTTTGTCCATGCGTGCTTCACTGGCTTTGATACTATCTGAAAGATTTTGTACACCACTTTGCGATGCGGTATTTTCTGCTTTCTCCCATTCCTCCACTTTACCGAGCATGTATGCGGTATACGCATCGCAAAGCGAAATTGTTTGAAGCTGTGTCTTTAGTTGGTCGGCGAGAACGTCCTCGCGCACATATCCTTGGGAGCATGACCCTTTCTTTTTCGTACACCGATAGTACCTATATCTTCCCCCATGCCTTCCAGTTGCCCACTGAGCGGTAATCATAGAGTCACACTCTCCGCAACGAAAAAGATTGGTGAACGGAAAGTTATGACCAAGCCTTGTTTTTCTCGGCCGAGCGTTAGCCGACAAAACAACTTGTACGGCTTCAAACAATTTCGGGGAAAGTATTGGTGCAAAGCTTCCGTCAAACCATTCGTCTTTATGTTTGGTAAATCCGAGATAGGCTCGATTAGTTAGGATTCGTTTAACGGAAGCTTTGCCAAGTGGCGTACCTGCCTTTGTAGTGAGTCCAAGATCAAATAGAAAATGTGAAAGCGAGACAAGTCCATGCGTACCCTTTGCATACTCCTCATAAGCGCGCACAATAATCTGGCTATGCACTGGATGTGGCTCTATCACTTTCTTTGCCTTATTATTTACATAGCCAAAAGGAGCGCGCGTCAGCCACTCACCACGGCGTAGCTTTGCCCGCATACCTCGCTTCACATTTTGGGTTAAATTGTCCGAATAATACTTAGACTGACCAAAAGCCACTTGAAGCATGAACAACCCCTGCGGAGTGGGTTCAAACCAAAATGTCGGAAAGCGCAAAGACACTATTTTCTTTTGATCTACCGCGTAGATAACCTGCCCTCCATCTATACTATTACGTGCCAGTCTATCTGGATGCCACGCTAAAACACCAAACCCTTCCAAAGAGTTAATCTGCTCCATCATTTTATTAAAAACTGGTCTCCCGGGTGTCTTTGCGCTTTTTGACTCTTGAAACTCCGTTAGGATTTCAAGATTTTCTTTACGCGCAAACTCTCGCATTTCAAAAAGCTGTGACTCAATAGACATGACTTGCTTATCGTCATCTTCGGTACTTTTGCGAGCGTATAGAAAATATTTTGGTTTGTTCATAATTTTGGAAAAATTATATTTTTAGACATGAAACAAGAGGCAAAACCGCGCACTTTTCCGTCCCGTCACCCTTTGGTTTTGTGTTGCAGAGCAAAGCCCGTTTTCCTCTTGCTTCATCTCGCGCGCCTTCGGCGCGCTCGTTATCTAGAGACGAAGTCTCGTTTTGTGAAGAAATACTAACCCGCGCTCGAACTTACTTTGAACAGAACTAGCAACGCGCGGAGCGCGTGGTAGCTTTGTACTTGAACGTACGCATTCGCGTGCGTGGTGACGCTAAACAAGCGCCTCGGGGCGCGTTCGTCACCTCGCGCAGCAACCTCCAAAAATTTCCTTACCATTTCTAAAAAGCGGAAGGGGGTGCAGGGGGAAGCCGCCAAAAAGTTGAAAGGAAATTTTGGGGTTGCTAGTTTGCTTTACCTGTTCATTCTTCTTTCTCTAACGGCTGCCCTAGTGTAACCAACCCGAATAACTCGAATCGCTAAGACAGCCATTAGAAAAAGCTATTCGGAAAGTTGGTTACAAGTTCAGTATAGCATAATGAAAAACCGCTACGTGATTTAGCGTAGCGGAAGGGTGGCGGCGTATCCGCCACCCTAGCAATTTCAATCAGGAATCACGATGAGCCGCCGGACACGCGGCCTTGCATTCATCCTCGTTCCTGTAACAGTCCCAGAGTTGTCTCGGATGTTCATCCTCGAAGTGTGCAAAACTGTTTTCAATCTTGAGCACCTTTCTTGATATCGGGAAATATTGGTTGTTGAAGTCCCGATCATAAGAGTGAGAATGGTACACAACCCAGACCTTTTCGCCAGGCTTCACCCAGGAGATTGTCCTAAGTCTTTGTCCGAGAGCACTGTATTCTGTCTCTGCTCGCCCGAGCTTGCCCATGAGATCTTCGACCATCGTTTCGGCTGCAGCATAGAGTCGCTCAACAATTCCACGAAGCAGATACGAACCGTTTTCCTTGTCCTGAAAACACCACTCGACGACCTTGAAGAGACTGACCTCAGAAACCTTGAGGTGTTCTTTAGTATCGTCGCTCCGTCTGTAAACCGTGTTGGTGAGTGACCCTGGAATAGCCGGATGTTTCCGTTTCTCCAGAAGCCATACGGTGTTCAGAATACAGAAGCGACCACCTCTATCAAGCAGAAGATGTTCACACGGTATCTCCTCCGGATAGCTGGCGTGGCCTTGAGCCATACTCTTGAAGCTTGACGGAAAGCTGTGACGCACTCCGCAGACGAGGAAGTCATGTCCCCAGCTAAACTCGCGCGATGCGCCAACATCGCCGAACCAGATTCTTGACGGAGGGCTTGAGTTGTATAGGCTCACGCCGTCATCCTCGGGAATGTCGATTACTGGTACAAGTGTCGCCGGTTTGAATCCGTGAAGAAATTTTGGATTCACGATCTTCAGAGTTGATTTTATGATCTCCATCCAATCCCCAAAGGGAATTGCCTTGGGGTCAAGTACCTCACGACCTTCGAAAAAAGCAATTGTGTGTTCAGCATCCCTGACCGTAGCCATGTCGGATTCCTCTCTCTTTCAAATAGCACTCCTGACCGTAGTCATGTCGAGCGCTGGTTGCTGTTATGGAACTCCTGTTCCGTTGCTACAGTGCTTTAAAATAGTGGTTTTGTCAACTAATCAACAGGCAGCTGTAAAAAGTTATAATTTGAACACAAATTTTGTTATACTAAGAATAATGACCAAGAAAGCGACATACAGCGCTGATAATGTCGCCAAGTATCTTATTTACCTTGCCTCTCAAGAACTTGTCGGTGATAATCAAGAACGTGAAGGGATAACAAACCTTAAGTTACAAAAGGTGCTGTATTTTGTGCAAGCTTATTATCTTGCAAAATTGGGACATCCGTTGTTTTCAGACAAAATTGAAGCTTGGGAGTATGGACCTGTGATTCCAACTGTGTACAGAAAGTACAGAGCCAACGTTAGCAACCCAATAATTTTGGATGAAGATAAATCCACTCTTTCTGAGGAGGATAAAAAGAATGTACAAAAAATTTGGGAAACTTTTGGTGGTTACTCAGCTAGTCGTTTGGTAGATATTACTCATGCACATTCACCTTGGAAAGATGCCAGTCAAACTGCCAGTAAAGTTATTACAGCGAAGTCGCTAAGAGAATATTACACTCCTTTGCTAAACAAATAGGCAAGGTTAATCCTTGTTTATGGACGGTCTAGATATTCCGACAAAATTTGATCTTGGGTACGCTGAGTCAAATGTGTGCTTTTCGATTACTGATTGTTCATTGAAGAAGTACTCGTTCTGGTGTTTGAACAAACAACAAGCAGAAACTTTGCTAAAACGATTGAAGCATATTGAAAAACTCACATGGAGCCAGTTCATAAATCTATCTAGACAAGACGGAGTCACGCCTGAAAAGAATGATACACCCAACTTTATAATGATCCATGAAGAAAATACCTCGCCCGACAAAATGGTTGAACAATATTATTTTCATTTCCGCATTGAGAAGAGAGGATTATTTCGTGTCTTCGGGTATCAGAAGAAACAATTCTTTTGTATAACTCATATTGATCCGAATGGAAAAATAAACCACTAAAATTAACAAAGTTACTAAGCTCACCTAACAGCACCGCAGCAGCTCGCGCGAACGAATGTGAGCGAGCTATGCGAAGGTGCTGTAGGCGTGAGCATGTATAGCGTACCACCTGCTCTGTATACGCGACAGCGCCTCGGGTGCCACCAGTCTGGAGAAAGTGATGAACAAAGCCCCTACTTCTTAAAGGGGCTTTGTGAAGAACTTTTGGAAGACTGGGAGGCAAAAGCAACCCCAAAATTTCCTTTCAACTTTTTGGCGGCTTCCCCCTGCACCCCCTTCCGCTTTTTAGAAATGGTAAGGAAATTTTTGGGTATTGCGAGTTTGCCGACCCCACTTATTATAATATATCACACTATATCAATGTAACACATGAATGGTTAGAATGTTGATATAGTATGAATAGCAAGGCAGTTAAACAGTTCGCTTCGAACATGAAGCAAGTGCGTGAAGCGAAGAAAATGTCGCAAGGTGACATTTTCAGAGTGACAGGTATCGAAAGAGCGTATATCAGTAACCTCGAAGCTGGCAAACAAAATCCAACGTTAGAAACGATCGAAAAGATAGCACAAGCGTTGGGTGTTGAAGTTAGTGAATTAACAAAGTAAGTATGCCAAAAGGATTTGAATCAGCGTCAGCACACCCATCGCCACAAAAAATTGAAGGCGAGGACGTGAGCAAAGTGACTGCCTCTGAAGAACGACCAACGTTTGATGAATTCGAAGGTGGCGAATTGGATGAGCGAGGCGAATTCAAAGAGCCTACCCCGGAGGAGCAAGAAAAGTTTCGTGACAGAGTTGCTCGTATGTCAGAGGTTCTTGAGGACGCGGACTTTACCTGGTATCTCGATGGAGCAACGAACATATCTTTGTATGGCGACCAAATGATACGAAACCATAAGGATTTAGACATGAGTGTGTTTCAAGAAGATCTTGGTAAATTAGAGGACCTGCTCAACAATCAAGGATTCGGAATTTTTGTTAACTACAAGGAAGATAGGAAAGAACTGATGCGAAAAGTGACTGCACAAGAATTAGGTTTACTTGAAAATCCAGACGTGTCGATTTGTAAAGTTGGACCAGACGGAACCCTTAGTTCAAAAAATTCGCACGAGGCTTTTGATTTTGTCGACTTACATATACGGGACATAGATGAATTTGGTGATGTTGTCGTTGGTTACAGTGGTATTTCTATACCTAAAGAATATTTTGAGCCGATAAGGAAAGAACTTCCAAACGGAAAAATAATCAGCCTTTCCCACCCTGCCGTTGTTGCCTACCACAAACTACACTCAACACGTGCATATGACGTAAAAGATTTGCAAATACTTTCACCCCTGCTCACACAAGAAGATATTGCAATGTTGCGGTCAAGCGTCGAGAAAGAAGCTGGGGTGTTAGATAAAAGGACACGTGAGGTATTAAAGGAAGTTTGGGGTGAATTGTCGCCTGTTCTAGAGACAGCACCTGACCCAGATACAATTGCAGAGAAACTGCGGTCGCATCCTGAGATTGGAAAAAGAAATACTGACGAATCTGTTGCTAATTACATTTCATCAATTTCACAATATTTGTCCGAAAACCCTAGTGTAACTGCTGATGATTTCATCAGTCAGTCAATATCAATATTAAACATTAAAAAGCGAGCGGAAGAGCAGATAAAATTGATTGATCAACTGGAGCAGTGAAGCCTTAAAATTTTTGAGTTTGACAACTAAGTATATCTATGCTATTCTTTGTTTAGCTTAAACGCAGGTTTTTCCTGCACGTTCCGCCTATTTAGGCACAACTCGATGGAGGAATCCAATATGCATGGTTATGTGAGACCGATGGGTAGGGCTGCATGGCGCGACCCGGTTCAGACGAGGAGTCTGTATCTCCTCGGCCCCGAGAGCTTTGACACCGTCCAGGTGCACGAGCTCGACGAGGACGGCAAGTCCGTCCGTGAATACCAGCACATCCGCCATGATCGTGTCGGAGACTGCTGGGCGGCTGAAGCCTGGCGACATCATCTTGGTAGATGAGCTTGCCGGCGACTGCTTCTACAACTTGTGTTGCTCGGAACAAATTTGCAGCTAACTCCTCGCTATTCATGTGATCTAGAATCTGTTGAGATTTCTTCAAGCTTTTTCTGCGGTGAATATCTTGACTCGTAAGTCCGCCATACAGGCCCTTATACCCAGCATTTTGGAAAATGGCGTAATTTTGCACGCCAGCACTCTTAGCGGTTTTTGTAAGGTTAGTATTATGCTTCTTCATTTCTTCCCTTAAAAATACACGCTTATTATCCTCAACTAAATTTTCAGTTTTTTCTTGCCTTCGTGTCTGTATCGCAAAGTATGTCTGTCCCTTTGCTACCACAACTTTTGTTGGGTCTGAATTTTGAACAATAAGATAACAGGCATATCTTGATAGATAGACAGTTTCAACAGACCTTTCTGCACCGGAACCCGTTTTAACCATTTCGGTGGCATCAACGAAATGGTTGTGGATAACTTCTCCGCTGTTTTCACATGCTGTTTTAGCCTTATTTATAGCGGTTAAAAAGTTACGGTAATCTGTATACTCTAGAGCTTTTGCAAGGTCACGAGATGACCAAAATTCTGAATCATTTTCGTCAAAGCGTCTAATTGTTTCAAACTGATTTTCCTTCATTTTGACCATTATACTACAAAATAAGAACACTGACTTCCTGCTCAAAAACACACCGTTGCGAACCCACAGCACCGTAGCAGCTCGCGCGAACGGGCGTTAGCTCGTGAGCGAGCTGTGCGGAGGTGCTGGAGGTGAGAGCGTGTTTAGCATTACCACGCGGTTGGTCTACACGTAGCGCCTCGGGCGCCAACAGACTGGAGAAAAGTCTGAACAAAGCCACCACGCGCTCGGCGCGTTGCTAGTTCTGTTCAAAATAAGTTCGAGTAAGGGTTAGTATTTCTTCACAAAACGAGACTTCGTCTCTATTGAGCGGGCGCGCCGAGCGCGCTGCAATCATTGTCTTTTCTCAAAGTGGGTTCGAGCGAGGGTAAGTATTTCTTCACGAGTACAGAAAACAGCACCTGTCAAAGGTGCGTTTTCTGTTCGTGGCTCTACGAGTAACAGTGCTAGCACCATAGAGAGTACTTCGATATTCATGGATGCTTCGCTTCTTAAAAATATGGTCGCTCACTGTTACGTGAAAAACGAACCGGCGTAGCTATGTATTTTATTCTTTTCCTAGAACAAAGTACGGACGAGGTGTGTTCCGCGGCACTTCATATTTTATAAGCTGCGCTTATAAAATATGTTAGTGACCGTCAGGATCATTCCCCGTAGGGTCACCAGCCCAAAAAAGATGGGTTCGTAGCGACTGCTCACTCTCGAACCTTTCTATCGCCAGTTTTATAAGCCGATCAATTAACTCAGTGTAGGGGATGCCACTATGTTCCCACAACTGTGGATACATGCTTACTTTTGTAAAGCCGGGAATAGTATTGATTTCTATCACCTTTAACTCTCCATCTGGCTGAAGGAAAAAGTCCACCCGACCTAGGCCAGAGCACTCCAGAAGTTTAAAAACCCTCACAGCTAATCCTTGCACTTCCTCCACCTTTTCCGCGTCCAATTCGGCTGGGATTTTTAGAGCTGCTCCATTTTCATCTATATACTTGGCTTCATAAGAGTAAAAGTCATGAGCCGGCACAATTTCTCCAGGAATGGACGCTACTGGATCCCTGTTTCCCAGCACAGCACACTCTATCTCTCTGCCTTCCACTGCTTCTTCCACGATGATTTTCGTATCATAGGAAAAAGCCTCTTTCACAACTTCATACAATTCACTCTCATTACTGGCTTTATTGACACCTACAGAAGAGCCCATGTTTACAGGCTTCACAAATACAGGCCAACCTAACTTAGCTTCGACTTCCAAGCCATCAACATCGTCGACACTTCGGTAAACTAGAAAGTCAGCCGTGGGTATACCCGCGTCTCGTAAAAGACGCTTCATAACGTCCTTATCCATTCCAACAGCGGAACCAAGCACCCCGGCACCCACGTAAGGTACACATGCTAATTCTAACAAACCTTGTACTGTTCCGTCTTCACCCATAGGTCCGTGCAGTATAGGAAATACAACATCTACAGCTCCAGGATTGTTTGAGAGCTGTCCGTGACATGATGGTACTAATGAGATCTCCTCATTGACTTGGTTTAAAGCAATCAACTTTGGGTCGTTACTATTCAGTAGAAGCTCACTTTCATTACCCATAAGCCACTTCCCTTTCTTAGTGATACCAATAGGTATTACTTCATACTTCTGTTTATCGATGGCGTCGATAACATTTTGTGCGGATTGTAAGGACACCTCATGCTCAGCAGATAATCCACCAAACAAGATGCCAACTCTAATTTTCTTATCCATCGTATAAGAATACCAGATAAATATACACGCATGCATTAATGCATGCGTGTATATTTTACTTTTTTAACACTAATCGGTCTCAAAATCTTCAGTACCACCACATATCAGTGTATCGTCACCGTCATCGTCTTCATACTCAACACAAATAGAGTAATAGTGGTCGGTGTTGTCGTCTAAGCTATAGACCGTTCTTTCATATGTCTCCCTACCATCTAAGTTCGTATCCACACTCACCTTTTGTAGATCATCTCCATCTTCGTCTACGTCATAGTAAGAATCATAATCTCTATCTACATCGTCTATCTGATCCTCATCTTCACCGTAAACAAAGAATACGCGACCATTATCAAAATCATTCATGTCTACTCTGCCACTTAGCTCTGCACTGGTTTCTCGTACATTGCTAGCGTTGTAAGTAATGACATCTGGCTCATCATCATAACGACTCCGACTACCGTCTATAGTTTCAAAAGACAAAGTCCTACCATAGACTCTCTTTCTGTCTGGGCTTTCTGCTACTGCACGATAATAGTAACGCTGGTCGTCACTTAGATTAGTTAATTCAGCTTCAAAAACATAGTCGTCGTAGCGATCAATACGGTAATCTCTGGTAGTGTAGCCGAAGCTTGAAGACCGGCCATACTCAAACCACACATCGGCATAACTCACGTTGTTTAAGTCTATATCTCCAGAAACTAAAGCTCGTGAGTCTGTCACCCACCTTGGGTTAAGAGTAACCAGATCAATCGCACCACTGGTAGAGACACCGAGTACACGGCCGTCTCCATAGTAGGTAGTAGGTGTATATGAGTAATAACTGTAACTACTGTCTAAACGTAACAGTTCAGTCAGTAGGACTTGAATTTGATCTAAAAGAGCTTGTCTAGTGTTGTAGTAGCTACCAGTATAAGTTTGGGCTGATGCAGCCGGAGAAGTAAATATAAATACCATGACTACCACTACAATCACAGACATAGCTAAGAATAGTTGCTTGTATTTCATATTTGACTATATGAACATAAATAAAGTTAACGAACAACATAAGCATCAAATTAAGACACACTGAGTCAGAGTCGTAAATATAACCCTATTTCGCTTTCCATTCTGTACTTTGTCGAGTAAGAAGTTCGGCAGCTTTATCCGGTTCAATCATTATTTCTTCTACTAGTTTTTCCGCCCGAATACTTTGTGAGGCTTTCACAAGTATAATGTCACCCTCTTGCAACTTACTTTGGAGCTCGTTATAAGCCTTTTCTACTTTATCATACTGCCAAATGTGCTTTTCACTCATTCCATTCTCAAGAGCCCCTTCGGCAATTTTTCTGGCCCTAACACCTATTGTGACTAAGGCATCACAATACTTACCTACCAAAGCCCCTATTTTTTCATGCTCCTCGGTAGAATATTGACCAAGCTCCAACATATCACCCAACACAGCGACCTTTCTACCCTCTGTTTCTATTTCATTCAATGCCAGTAAGGCTCTTTCTAAAGCGATGGGAGAGGAATTATATGTATCGTCAACAATCAAAGTGTCTTTGAGACCTTTGACTAGCTTCATTCGTCCAGCTGGAGTCTGGTGCTCTTTGAGTGCTTCGGCAGATTGATGTAGTGACATGGAGAACAGAGATCCTACTGCCATGGCAGCGGCGTAACTATAGGCATGCTGTACTCCTAAAGAACCGGTGACATTGACACTCTCCTCCTCTCCTTCATGCGAAATCAGAAAGCTAAATCCTACAGGTCTATCATCCACATAGGCTATATCATCGCCAGTAATGGAAAAGTCAGATTGGGAGTAGCGACTATATCCTATATTCTTTTGCCTCACGGCGGCAACGACCTGATTGATCTTTTCATCGTCGTGGTTGTATACAAGCACCCCTTCTTCATTCAATGAATTGACCAAAACCAACTTCTCTTCTATAACAGCTTCCGGTGAATCAAAGAACTCGACATGCACTGGTACTTCAGGAAGTCTTGTAAGCACTACAATATCTGGTTTTATCCAGCTACAGTGCCTCTGCATGTCTCCTGGCTGATCGACACCCATTTCCAAAACCAACACCTCCGGATACTTACCTGGAAATAACACCCACATAGCACCTTCGATAATATTTTTCATCCACTTCACTGGACTACTCCAAGCATTAGAAACACCCAAAACTGTTAGAGGTACACCAATGTCAGAATTGAAGCTCTTTTCACTTTTCCTAACATTGGTTTTTGCCTTGAGTACCGAATAGATTGCATCCTTAGTAGCTGTCTTACCGACACTTCCGGTCACTGCTATAATTTGTGGCTTTGTTCTTTTGAGCAACAATTTTGCTTCCAAAGTAATAATGTAGACAATAATTTTTTTAGCAATTTCTTTCATATTTATCGGTCAGGTGGTATTTGATAATAATTAATCAAGAAGTTCGTAAGGTCCATAAATGGCTCAGTTAATGTTTCAGACGCATACCTAATCTCCTTAGGTTCTACAGTATACAGGAAAATTAAAAACTCCGGATCATACGAAGGAAAATATCCAAAGAAAGAGTGTAGGTATCTATCATCATAGTATCCTCCATTTTCTTCATCTGCTATCTGAGCAGTGCCTGTTTTAGCAGCGACGCTGTAGCGTTCTTGCTTATGTATACCGTCCCTCAAAGCATCATCTACGACTACCGTCAGCATGCGTGATATCTCTTCGCTAGTTTCTTCTGCAAAAATGGTTTCTGGTGCACCTTGCTCGATTTGTGTCCGAGTACCGTCTTGATATTCTATCCTCTCTACCAAGTGCGGGGTAATTAGTTTGCCTCCATTTGCCAAGGATGATAAAGCTCTAACAGCAGCCACTGGTGTTAGAGCTATACCCTGACCAAAAGAGGCCGTAACGTACTCCACATCTCGTGGTGAGTGTAAGTTGGAAACCAAACCAGTGGCTTCGTTGGGTAGATCTATATTGGTAAGAGTTCCCAAACCAAGCGCTAGAAAGTAATCTCTAAACTTTGTCTTACCCATTTGTTGCACCACAAAGGCCACACCTGTATTCAATGATTGATTTAACACTTCCTGCATGTCAACAGTACCTCTCCCCCGTCCGTCATAGTTACTTATGGTGTAATCATCCAATTTGATTTGGCCTGCATCGTAATAAGTTGTGTAAGATGACACTGCCCGATCATCAATGCCCGAGGCCATTGTAAGTGGCTTAATGATAGACCCAAACTCATAAACATTCTCCACCAACGGATTTCTAAAATCCTCAATTGGTACTCCATTTCTGTTATTAAGATCAAATGTTGGAACGGCATCTAAGGCATAGATAGCACCTGTTTTAGGATTAATAATGATCCCACCGGTCACTTTGCTATTCCATGTTGTGTGTGTTTCCTGGAGAGTCTGCTGCAAAACACGCGACACTGTAGGCTCCAAGGTGGTCACAATGTCACCAGCCTTATCCTCTTGATGCTGAAACACCAGGTTCTCAATGTTACTAAATATCTCCGCAAACAAATTGACTTCAATTGTATTCTCACCTTGATTTAGGGTTGATTCATAGAATCTTTCCAATCCATATCTACCAGTCGGCTTGTCACTTTTCTGTGTTAGGCCTGTAAAACCAATTGTCCTGGCGGCCATTGTTTCACCGGGGTAATACCGCCACTGATTTTTATACAAAGAGACACCAGTTAAGTTTAGTTTGGATACTTCTATAGCGTCATCATTGTCCAACTTATCTTCAATCTCCACATAAGTACGACTCTCCAATGTCGCTCTATCAATAAATAATTCTTTTCCAATACTTAAGTAAGGTTGTAGTGAGTTGTATAAGGTAGCCGCATCTACCACCAGTGTTGGGTTCACAGCCAGTACATAACCTGCACGTATAGTGGCAGCCGACACTTTCTCGCCATCTAATGTAACAAAAAAAATATTACCTCGTTCGTAGAGATCATTAACTGTATGTACATACTGTTTGTTGGCAGCTTCTACATACTGTTCATGGTGTACGATTTGTATAAAGTACAAACGTACTAACAAAATCAACGCCAAGCCCAGGACCAGACCAGTTATGAGACGTATCCGAAGTATCGCGGTCTTTCTCATCTTTCATTAGTTTCCGGTCGACAATACTAGAGTACTAACAGAACGATCAGCAAAAAGCTTCTTATTGTCGTTAGGGATAAAACCTTTTTCTATTGCCAGCTCAGTATTTATGGAATTCTGAGCCAAGATATAGTCTGTTTCCAATTCCGCTATTTTTGATTCCAATTCAATTATTGACTTGGCTACTTCTTTTCTCACCACTGTATGTAAAATTGTGCTGCTTACAAAGTACATATACATCAAAGCCAGAAATACTAATACTCCAAACATCATCATGAGTATTTTACTGTCTCTTTGTACTATGTCAGTAGTGACGTTCATATTTTTTCTAAAATTCTTAGTTTTGCGCTCCGTGAACGCGGATTGATAATTACTTCTTCTGGTGTAGGAGTGATTGGTTTTTTGTTAATCAGACGAGCAAGCTTTTGATTTTTTAAATCTCTAAAGGTGTTTTTTACTAGGCGATCTTCTAAGCTGTGAAAGCTTATAATGACCATGCGTCCGCCAGTAGCGAGAGATAGAAAACCATCTTTCAACAAAGTTTCAAGAGAGCCCAATTCATCGTTCACAGCGATTCTTATAGCTTGGAATGTTTTAGTAGCAGGATGAATTCTGCTTCTGCGATAAAACCTGCCCACAGCTCCATCCACAATGTTGGCAAGCTGCGCCGAAGTCTCGATGGATTCTTGTTGTCTGCTCTGTACAATTGCTTGTGCAATTTTTCGAGCAGCTCTTTCCTCACCATAGTGATAAATAATGTCGGCTAGGTTTTCTTCGTCCCAAGCATTTACAACATCATGAGCAGTAAAAACATGTTGGTCTGGATTGCCAAACGTCATCAGCAACGGTTCTTCAACCTTAAACGAAAAACCCTTCCCACCCTCTTCAAACTGCTCACTGCGCCAACCAAGGTCAGCGATGATTGCGTCAGGCTTCATATTGGATGCCTCAACTAACGTTGCAATGTTTCTAAAGTTGTCGACTTTTACAGTAAGTCTCTGGTCCATTAGACCGGACTTCTCGAAAGCCTCGGGGTCTAAGTCTATTGCCAACAGTTTTCCTTTTGGCTCTAAACAGTGAAGAATAGCTTTTGAATGACCGCCTCCACCAAACGTACAATCCACTACTTGACTGTCTCTTTTTAAATTAAGTCCTGTTACTGCTTCTTCTTTTAGAACTGTTATGTGTTGCATATTGCGGCTTGACCCGCTGAGCGGGTTTTATAGGACGCCTATGTCACCGAGTTTTTCTGCCAAGTCATCGGCTTTGCTCTCTATTTGCTTTTTGTAAGCGTTCCACCTTTTTTCATCCCAAACTTCTACTCGGTCATAAATACCTGCAAGGACTACTTTGGCATCTAGCCTGGCAAAGTCCTTTAAAAAATCTGGAATCAAAATACGTCCAATTTTATCAACCTCCACTTCAACCGCTCCCGAAAGGAAGAATCGATTGAAACTTCGCGTATCCGCTTGCCCGAGTGGCAACTTCGCTACCTTATCGGTAATCTGTCGCCACTCAGCGAGAGGATAAACGAAGAGACAGTTATCAAGTCCTCGGGTCAACACCAACTTTTTACCAAGCTCTTTGCGCCACTTACTGGGCAAAGATAGCCTCTTCTTGGTATCTAGTGTATGAGTGTATTCTCCGATTAACATACTTGATAGCTTGAGCATTCCCTGATAGTGGTCGTGAACTTCATGCTCACTATCAGAGAAAACTCGAACGATATACTATATTCATAGTATACCACTATCTCCCACCACGTTTACATTATATACCACCTTCTCCCACCGACAACCACTTATGCACACAAAAATCACCTAGCGGTGATTTTTGTGTGCTGATTAAACAGCGACGAAACGCTCACTAAAAGAGAAAAGCTGATGATTGTCAGTGGAAGTTAGTGGTGGCGATGGAATAACATGGCGCAGTGAAACGAGGAAGTTATGACATTGCCATCACTAACTCTCTCCGCAAAATGCAATCAGTAATTTGTATAACACTATCACTATTGACCTCTATCAGTCATTAGTCCTTGGGACGCATCAAAGGAAACATCTGCGTTTCTCTTAACGGTTTGTCAATCAAGAAAGAAAACAGTCTCTCACCAAAACCAAAACCACAAGTTGGCGGCATACCGTACTCCAACATCTCAATAAATTCCCAATCAGGCATCATTGCCTCTTCATCTCCCCCGTCCAAAAGTTTTTGCTGCTCTTTAAAACGCTTAGCTTGATCTACCGGGTCGTTTAGCTCGCTGTACCCTCTACCCACTTCACTACCAGCAATAATTGGTTGGAACATTTCCACTACTGGCTTACCTTCCTTTTGCTTGGCCAACGGTGCAACTAGAAGTGGGTGATTTACCAAAAATGCCGGCCCAGAGATCTGCTTGCGGCAGTATTTCCAGAGAGTGTCCGTCAAACGTTCTTTATTCTCTCCGTCATACTTTATACCAAGCTCTTCTGCTGTCGCTGCCATCTCCACTTCAGTGGCTTTGGTAACATCTATCCCGGTTTGCTTTTTAATTTCCTCTACATAGTCAATTTCTTTCCATTCATCAGCCAAGTCAAAAGTGTGGCCTCTAGTAGTAAACTTTGTAGTACCAAAGACTTCTTTTGCCAGAGTTCGATAGAGTCTTTGGGTCAAATCCATGCCGTCTTTATAGTCTGCGTATGACCAATAAAACTCCAGGTTAGTAAACTCTTGCAAATGCTCAGGACTAGTACCTTCGTTACGATAAACTCTTCCCATTTCAAAAGTCTTTGGTATACCAGCTGCCATCAAACGCTTCTGCCACAATTCACCCATTGAAATACGTAGATACAAATCAATATCAAAGTCATTGTGATGAGTCACAAAAGGTCTGGCCTCAGCTCCTCCAGTAGTGACTTCCAGTGTTGGTGTCTCAACCTCCATAAAACCTTCCGCCACCATAAATTGTCTAGTGACAGACCAGAACTTTTCTTTCAGACGAAACATTTCCACCAGCTCTGGGTTGAGTAATATGTCAAGGTAGCGCTTACGGTATCTTTCATCATCATCCTTAATGCCAAAATGCTCAACCGGAATATTTACAATTGCTTTTGTTAAAACCCGCCAATCAGAGACGGCTACCGCTTCTGCACCACGTTTAGTTAGAAATGGGGTACCTTTTACTTCAATAAAATCACCCGGGTCAATCGCATCATTAAGTAAATCAAACAGTTTCAATCCTACAGCGTCGCGAGAAAAGAAAAACTGCAGCCGGCCGGTACCGTCATAAACATCTGCAAAAGCTGAGCCGCCGTGTCTACGTAGAGCCATTACTCTACCAGCTACTACAACTTCAGATTCTGAATCAGATAAGTTATCAAAATCATCCAGCACTGACTTATTGGTATGAGTACGCAAAGATTTGGTGGCGTAGGGATTCATACCAGCCCCTTTCAAAATATCCCTTTTCTTAAGCCTTTCAGCTTTTATTTCCTCCAATGATGACATTGCCTTCTATCCTATCGTACAGACATAAGCCGCGCAACACTCGTGTTGCGCGGCTTATGTCAATATTTACTTATTCCACTTTAAGCAACTTGTATTTTTGTTTTCCGTTTACTGTTTCAAACACAATTTCATCTCCTTTACTCTTACCCATCAAAGCCTCACCGAGAGGTGAAAGATATGATAGTTTGTGTTCATGAATATTAGCCTCTTCAGAGCCAACAATGGTGTAACATACGTCGTTCTTCTCTTTGTCTTTTCTTAGACAAACTTCTGATCCAAGTGCTACTACACCGCCTTTTTTATCATGAGCTACAATCTTTGCTTCTTTCATCACTTGTTCCAAGTGAGAAATTCTCTCCTCAATAGCAGATTGCATATCACGAGCTTCTTGGTACTCAGCATTCTCAGATAAGTCTCCGAGACTACGGGCGTATTCCAAAGACTCTGCCACCTCCTTACGACGGACAGTCTTTAGGTGTTCTAATTCCTTTTTCAATTCTTCAAATTTCTCTGAAGTTAGATAAGCTTGTGTGTCATTCATACTCTAAATTGCATCATTGGTGAATATAGTGCAACCAATTATACGCACAAATGCCCGCGGGTCAACGAATGGTCTAATTGTGGATAAGATCAGGTCGATTTTCACTCATCCACTCAAAGACATCGCCCATGATTCTGGTAGCACCCAAACTATTACTTCGAGGTGCCTTATCCATGAGTAGAATGAATGCATATTTAGGTTCTTCGTAGGGCCAAAAGCCAGCCGCCCAAGAGTTTACAAAAGCGTTGTCCGCCCCCAACTCTGCCGTTCCAGACTTTGCGGCGATAGCAACATCGCTCCTCTCCAAAGCTCTTGCTGTACCTCCGTCATAATTGACAGTCTTTCTCATTCCTTCATGGATGATTTGTAAGTAGTCCGGATCTAAAACAATATCGGTATAATCACCTTGCTGGCCAAGCATAAAATGTGGAGTAAATAGCTTTCCTCCATTAGCAATTGCTCCGTATGCCCGCAACATCTGAATAGGGGTGGCCAAAAAACCATACTGACCGATGGAAGTGAAATATGTGTCACCCAACCTCCAGTCATCTTCAAAGACAGCCTCTTTCCACTCTGGGTTAGGCACAACTCCAGACTGTTCATTAGCTAGTATAATTCCGGTTTCACTTCCCAATCCAAACTCAGTAAAATACTTATGTAATCGAGTGATGCCTAAACCTTCTTGATCTTCAAAGCCACCACCGATGATATAGAAGTACACATTAGAAGAAAAAGCTATAGCCTCTCGCATAGTCATTGCTCCATGTTTCTTCCAATCATTAAAGACAGAGGGGTTACTGGCATTGTATGGATTAGGAATAGAAATACTGCCATTACTGACAATGACTTTATCGGGCGAAATTATCTCTTCTGCCAATGCAGCGTAGGCGACGATTGGTTTCACAATCGAGCCCGGAGTATATGCACCAGCCACTACCTTGTTTAAAAATGGAAACCGATCATCACTGTTGTACGAAGCAATCAAATCGATGTCGTCCCCGTCAGCCATCACCTCCGGATCGTATGAAGGAAAACTTGTCATAGCAACAATTTCGCCAGTACGGACATCCATAACAGCACCAGCGCCACTCCTAAACCCAGCCTGTGCCGTCGAAGTTGCGATTATTTGATACATGGCCTCAGACAAACCCGCATCTACTGACAACCACAATTCCTTACCTTCTACCGCTGGCTCAACAGTACCAGAGGATATAACCTCACCCAGCGCACTTCTTTCTATCAATTGACGACCGTTTTCACCGGACAATGAGTCGTCGAACGAACTCTCGACGCCGTTCCGACCCACGTACTCAGTACGAAAGTAAAAACCGCTACTATCTCGCATAGGATAGCTTACATAACCTAGCAACTGCCCTAGTCCCAGGCGATCTGTATAAGCTCTTACTGGAAAAGTGTAAGAATCTGTATAGTCTTGCTCGTTCCAAGCCAACACTTCACCATTTCTGTCGTATACCACCCCTCTCTCCGCTACAATCAATGCCTCATCTAGACTATTGTTTTCACTCAGTGCGAAATTGTGAGCACCATTTATAATTTGTAGATCAGCCACGCGCCACACAAACCACAAAGTAATCAAAAGAAACAGACCCCCGATTAAGTAAATATTTCGTCGCAGCAATGGTAATTCTATTCGTCCCTCCATCCGACCCTGGTTAAAGGAAGGTATATTGGTTGAGTCCATTAATATTTGATCAAAATCTACATCCTTTCTTTTTTTAAACATAGAGATGAGGTCTTACCAGTTCAGACAATAGCATAATACCGAATGCATACAGTGTGTATTGTCCAATCACAATTGAAGAGAAGTACAGATCAATACACAACGCCAAGCACAAAACTGGCAATACAGACCAGCGAAGTGAATATAAAAGTGCTAATACAACCCAAATAATGAAAGATGAATAAAACGCAACGATTGTCAGAAATATCAAGGCTAGATATTTCATAATTGCGACTCGCTACTAGCAGCAGTGGATGTGGCAGACGGTATTTCAATCAACATCCCCTCCGGCACAGCAGTAGTTGTAATATCAGTCTTCACCCGACTGACTATGTCTTCTACAGTTGCAAAATCTACAGGCTCAATAGAGCTTCTACCAATGGTTACCAGATACAAGCTATTCAAGTTCACCGGTAAAGAAACATAGCCAAACTGCTCTGGAGCCGAAGGATCTTTTTCAATATGAGTGATTTGGCCAAATACACCACTGTGGATGGTTGGTAAAATCACCATATCACCGACATTAAGTGCTATATCCTGTGGTACACCGATTTGTAAAATACCTCCACCGACACCAACTGCAGTAGTGTAAATATTGGGCCCCACTACATAAACCGTCGATTCTAGTTTGGGGGTAGACACTAAAGTCACAACGGATGAATTTTTAAATACCCTACTCACAAATCCAACAACTACATCGTCAGCCAAATAAACCGGTGCGTTTTCCTCCACTCCGGAAGATCTGCCTTTGTCCAACACCAAACTGTCATAAGGAACTTGGTTCGGTCTTAACAAAACACTGGCCAAGACCCTGTCACCACTACCTTCACCTACCATTCCTCTCAATGACCCATTTTCAAAGCGAAGCCTCTCGATAGTTAAGTGCCCGACTTTATCTTCAAGCATTTGGTTTTCCAATTCCTCAATTCTTCTCGCTGCCGCTGTGTGCGTCTTGAAGTAATGAGGTATTAACGCAGTTGATTCATTCCACCAGTAGCCCACCTTAACCATCGGCCACAAGATGACACTGGTAATACCTCTACCAACAGTGGGTGCAACAAGTGAAAAAAGCACCAACAAAACACCGGCTGCCATAACAACCTTAAATCTTTTCTTAGTTGAGTTGGGGCGATAA
>CAJWTE010000003.1 GCA_913046815.1 uncultured bacterium
CCCGCCCCTATCTCTTGAGTTGGCACAGTAGGTGCTTCAGGTGAAACATCCATCATTACTTCAGGAGGTGTGCTGGATTCGGGTTGTGTCACCTCCGCTATCGGTGCATTGATTGGGTCTTGATAATCAACATCGGGTACCCGCGGAGCTGGTATGGGCTCTTTGCCTTCTGTGGGGTCACTTAAGTCAAAGTTTGGCTCTTTTTCATAATCTATCGGATTCATTCTTTCCACTTCATTTGGTGGAGTTTGCACTAGTGGTTCTTCCACTGGGACAGATGGCATTTCCTCAGGAAGATCCGTTGAAAATTCTATAGGAGCTGACACATATTCTCCTGTACTGCCAGCTGCATCTGTACCATAGCTGACCAAACCACCACCGAGCATCGCTCCGGCCACACTCATTATTCTCTTATCTCTTTGTCTCTTATCTACAGCCGCAAATGCGTTGGTTAGTTCATCTCTTCTCTGACGCAGGGTTTCAACGTTTAATTTGTGGATATTGGCAGCCATTTTCTCGGCTTTTACTCTTTCAGCTCTATTTACCAACTTACCACCCAGGTACCGACCGCTCATACCACCAAGGATACCGCCAGCCACCCGACCCGCTGCTGCTCCGCCGGCTACTAATCCGCCAGTAGCTAATCCAATACCACCAAATACTACCATCCGGCCAACAGTGGACGTTGCTTTACTTTTTCTCAACACTTCACTTACCCGCTTATACACTGCATTTTGTGGCATAGTCTCTATGGCCTCTTTCTGCAACTTCTGCGTCTCGGCAACATGCCTAAGAATGATTTGTGAATCAAAGCGTCGTAAATATCGATTAAAAATTTCTGTACCTGCATTTCCCTCTCTCAAATTTAAAATTTTTTCAGATTCTCTAGTATGCGCCTCACGAGCTAGTTTTGCATTGTCTTGTAGAGTATGTATTTCTTCGGTCAATTTGGGTTTGACACCAAAAAATCCAGCAGCTGTCACTCCCCACTTCGTCGGATTAAAAACAGAACGATTGCCTTGTTTTTCATAAAAGCGATCATAGTGCTCTTTTAAAGCCTCTCGGTATACTTCTTCGGCTTGATTGGCTTTTTCTCTAGTAGACTTCTGTGACTCACGAAAATCTTGGTACCTTTGCCTTTCTTCTGCAGACAACCCATTCCACCACTCACTTTTAGCACCAGCTCTTTTCTCCCATTCCTTTGAAATTAATTGTTCATCAGTACTATCATCAAAAGTGGAAGACAAATCCCTGAATTTTTTTTCAACTCCTTCTTGTTCATGTAACTGAGTAAATTTTTTTTTAAAATTACCTAATTGCTTACTTATTCTTCTCAAACTTTCAATATGTTCACTTAGTGATTTCAATAACTCATTTTCATCTTTAGCATTTTGTTCCAATTTTTGAATGAGTTGTTCAAAAGAAATTTGCCTATCAAGTACATGATAAATACCTTCTTTGTTAAATTGTTCCAATAGGCTCTTGTCTGTGACAAGGTGTTTGACTGCCCTTGACACTTCATCTTCTGTCAAACCTGATAAGTTAGTTAAATACCAATCTTTACCCTGCTTTTCGATACCATATGTATTTAAAAGTGCTTGGTATTCTTCATAGTCTTTTTCGTATTTTTCTCTAGCTTCTTTTGCCTCTTTTTCTCTAACTTCCTTCTGTTCCGTATCTGCTGTAGATCCTGCCGCTTCAGTAGTTGATTGGTGGTGCTCTGCTTCTCCTGTCACAGCATCATCCATATCTTGATTTAACCCTCCCTCTTCTGCCTCAGTCTCTGCTGGCCTCTCTGTTTGTGGGCTGTCATTTTCTTGTTCATGGTTGACATCTGCATAAGAATTATCCTCAGTAGCAGTATCTTCCTCGGGTTTATATCTCAGTTCACCTTTGCGAATATTCTTTACATACCCAGCCAATTCATTTCTCAGAACTTGAATCTCTTCAGTAGATACATCGTCTCCAGTTCTCAACTTTTCTACCCTATTTCCCAGGGCAACTATTTTTCCATAGAGTGCCGAATAATCCTCTTGGTGTAGGGCACTGTTTTTGTTACGAAGTTCATGATGACCTATATTATTTTGGTCGCGACGAACTTTAAGTTGATGTTTTAATCTATCGATATCTCCCTGCAACTTGGTAATTCTTGGCTCTAAATTCGCTTGCTCTTTATCACTTTCATCCACTGTATGTGTCCAACCGGTATCTTGCTCTTGTGGTGGAGTTGGATCTTCTGCTGTAGGTTCGGGTCTTTCTCTACGCACAGCTTCTCTCAATCTCGCTAAGGTGTCAGGACTTATAGGAGAACCCTCTACTGGTCCCTCACCAGGCTTAATTACTTCTTCCAACTTTTTTGTTAAATCCTCAGGAATGTTTGAATCAACGCCAGTCGTATCCGTATTTGGCTTTTCATTAGAGCCGCTATTCCCCATAGCTGCCGCTGCTGTTTGTCCCCATTTTTCCCAATCCTGTGCCATATTATTTATTCATCATACCAGTAAATGGATCTCTTGTTTCTCTTAGTTGTGGTTTCTTGTAGCGTTCTTTTATCTCCTCCTCTACCTCTGCTCTCGGACGTGCAAATTTGTCGGCACTTAACTTCACCAGTTCTTGCACTCGTGCATAATTTACCTCCGGTGGTGGCATGGCAGAAATGCTGAAAGGTCTCTTGGGTGTACCATCTGCTAGTACACGAAGATAAGCTTGATAATTGGGTATGTTTATTAAGTCACGTGCCTCAAACACCGGTGAGAACTGGTGTGCCAAAAACTCTCCGTCCTCCTGACCAACTCGAAAAGTGGCAATGGAACCGACGTTACCAAAAACAGCATCACGAATATCCTCATCCAACTGGGCGATGAATTGGTGCGCAATAGTCAAGCCTAATTTGTACTTTCGCGCTTCAGACAAAATAGAAGCAATCGAAGGAGTTGAAATATTTTGAAATTCATCTATGTGCAGGAAGAAGTCAGGGAAACTTTGAGTCGGGTCGTCCACCCTAGACAACGCTGCCATCAAAATCTTACCTACTATTATCATACCAATAAGATTGGCGTTGATATCTCCCAGTCGGCCCTTAGATAAATTCACCAACAAAATCTTCTTGGTATCCATAATGTCACGGAAATTGAAAGAGGACTGCTGTTGGCCAATAATCGGCCTCATGTAGTCATTGGCGGTAAAGACATCAAACTTGGAGACGATGTACGGCACAATGTTCTCCAGCGAAGCTTCTCCACCTGCCTTGGTGGCAATATCACGCCAAAACTGTACAACCACAGGATTGGTCGCTTTTTCCAGCTTCATACGGCGGTATTGTGCATCAGACATCACTCGGGAAATATCCATAAGCGTACTGCCGCTGTCAGGATCCTCCATTACCAACAAGGTAGCGTTACGGAAGTATTGCTCAAACATCGGCCCCATACTTTCCGGCACTGCTCCATAAAGTTTTTGGAAGATTGAGAACAACTCATTCACAACAAAAGTTTTTTGTTCCGGTTTGTGACTGTCATACTCAAGCATATTCAACCCCACCACTTGCTCTAAGTTGGCTGGGTCAAAATAAATAACATCATCGACTCTATTGGGTGGAATCACCGCCAACACGTCTTCTATATCAGTGCCATGAGGGTCAATCATACAGACACCGTGACCAGCCTCTATATCTTGAATGATAAGATTCTTCATAAACACTGACTTACCGGTACCGGTCTGACCAATGATATAGAAGTGGCGCATTCGGTCTTTGTCACTTAGATATATTTTCTTTTCCACCCCACGATGTTTGTTGATGCCTAGCAAAGTGCCACCTGTGGGCATCTCGGTCGGTGCGGCCGCAGTTTTGGCACCTTTTTGCTTGAACTGAGGGGTAGCGTCTACCCCTTCTTGTGGTAGGTGCATAAAGGTTGCCAACTCAGTTAATGACAACGGAACAGTATCATTCTTGACCCATTCACGAAACGAAAAAGCCTTGAGTTCTCGCTTCAATTTAGAACCAATCGGTCTAGACCAAGTAAAGCGATTACTCTGCACTTCTTCATATTGGTTAAAGGTAGCCTCTATTTCATGCAAGATGGCTTCAGCCTCATGTTCAGTATGTGCAGAGACAGCTATACGAAGATTGGCTTCTACTACTGGCATTTCTATCTTTTTCTTAAACAAATCCATTTTGTCGTGATCGGATTGTTGGTCAAAAGTATTGCCTTTCTCGTCATAACCAAAAACCAACTCTTTGAAACTCGCAAAAATCTCTCCGCCCAATGATTCTCTCTGAATTGCCTCATGTATAGGCATACCCTTCTCGACACGCTTCATCATACTCTGATAAGTATCAGCATAACGATTAGGAGTACTCTTGATGGACAGCTGCACAGCCGCTCCTCCTCCATCTTTTTCTATTTTGGAAAAAGCGTTAAGTAAAACTGATAACGGATCCGAGTCAAACTCATCATCCATACGAAGCGGGAAAATAGGATGTTTGCGTAATCCAGCGACAGACACGAGCGAGGAACCATCCTCGTTGAAAATGTTGTAGTCATGTTCGCAAATATTAAGCTCGGCACGAGGAAACAAAGACAGAACTTGTTTCTCAAAGAGATTGATGAATTCGTTGGGTATCGCGGCATAAAAAATAATGTCGTCTGTGTTATTAGCAACAGCAATTTCTAGAGTGTAGTGGTCGTACCCTTTACCATGTCCCACGCCCTGCATACCTGAGTAGAACTGCTCCATTAAAGCAACAATCTCACTCAAGTTTTGCTCTCTACCTTCATCTGTCTTAAACTCTGGCAGAGTGATTTCAAACAATGTCATATGTAAAATACGCCAAGGAGGTACATTCTCTTGCAAGTCCTTGACCGGTTCTCCAGCACGTATCATTTCAATTAGCTGTCTGTGTACATCATCCACCAAGTGAGCATCATCAATTCTTTCTAAAACAGACAAAGCATTACGAACACCTTTCTCTCTTGCTAATGCAAGTATTTCCTTGGCACCTGTTTCGGTTGTAGACAATCGTTCTGCATGAGTGGCTACTTCATCAGCAGATAAGACATTTTTTTGTTGGAGTACCGAGTCAGGTGTAAAAGTACCGTATTTAAAAACTTCTTGCTTAGCTATCTCATGAGACTCCTCATGAGGAGTCTCATGAGCGCTACTCAGAGATCTCTCTTTCTCTGCTATTTGTTGACGCAAGTAACTTATCTCCTCCTCCGGAGAAGCAAATTGAACCGGTATTTTTTCCGACATTCTTTTTATTATAACCGAGACAGGCGGAGGCTATGCCCCCGCCCGTCTCGGTATGGGTATAATGCCAACGTAACAAAGAAATTGCCAGAAATTTAGCGTTTGGTGGTAATGGCGCGCTTATAAGTGGAGAGATGCTCCAAAGCAATACCTGTCCCTTTAGCTACACAAAAGAGTGCCTGGTTAGCAAGTTCAGCCTTAACACCAGTTCGTCGCTTGATAAGTTCGGGAAAATTTCGTAGTTGAGACGTGCCTCCGGTCATTATTATTCCACCATCAATAATATCCGCTGCCAGTTCTGGAGGAGTATCTTGAAAAACATCTTTTATAGCTTTGATCATTTCCTTTAGCTCTTTTTGAATCGCTTTAACTATCTCATTGGTCTTCACTTCAGTAGTGCGAGGTAGGCCACTTACCAAGTCACGTCCCTTTATCTCCATAGAAAGCTCTTCCTCTAGTGGTAGTGCGGAACCAACATGAATTTTCACCTCTTCAGCTGTCTTATCCCCTATAGAAAGATTCCGGGTCTTTTTAATGTAATCAATTATTGCACTATCAATTTTATTGCCGGCACACTTAACCGAATTGGATGACACAATACCTCCGAGTGATATAACCGCTGCGTCTATAGTGCCACCTCCGATATCAACAATCATGTGACCTTGTGGTTCGTAAATTGGAATACCCGCACCAATAGCTGCCAAAATAGGCTCTTTCACCACGTACGCATTACGAGCACCAGCTTTTATTGCTGCTTCCACTACAGCCCTCTTCTCTGTAGAAGTAACACCAGCCGGAACCGAGACCATCACTTCTGGCTTAAGAATTGACCATCTACCAAGTGCTTCTCTAATAAAGTGTCGTAGCATAGCTTCAGTGACACGGTAATCAGCTATGACCCCATCCTTCATTGGCCTGTAGGCATGAATAGAATCTGGAGTACGTCCAATCATTTTCTTTGCCTCAGTTCCTACAGCCAAAATCTCCTTGTCATCCGACACTGCAACGACTGACGGCTCATTCAATACAACCCCTTCACCAGGAACAAAGACCAGCACGTTGGTTGTACCTAAGTCAATTCCTATTTTTGGACTAAGCTTTTGCCACATAATGTTTACTAAGTGACTCTGATTGTACAGAGTCTCAGCACAAAAAGAAAGTCACAGTTATTACTGCATCTCATAGCGTTTGTGCTATACTCATCTGGTATGCAAAATATTGGAAAAAAAATAGCAGACCTGCGCGAAACTCAAGGTCTTACCCAAACCGCTTTAGCCAAAAAGCTTAAGACGACCCAGAGTGCCATTGCCCGACTGGAAAGTGGCAGACAAAATATAAGCGCGGAAATGTTGAAAAAAATCAGCCACGCTTTAGGAAAAAATTTAATCACTATGTCTCCCGGTACTGTGAACGTAGCCATAGAAGGTAATCAAAAATTGCAAGGTACCATCGAGACAAACACTAGTAAAAATGGAGCGGTGGGGCTGTTGTGTGCTTCCCTTTTAAATAAAGGTCAAACAACCTTAAAGCGAGTGCCTCGAATCGAAGAGGTCTTCCGCTTAGTAGAAGTGTTGGAGAGTCTGGGTGTAAAGATAGACTGGCATGATGACACCATGCGGATAAATACACCCAAAAAAGTAAGCTGGCAAAAAATAGACGTAGAAGCAGCCAAGAAAACACGCAGTATTATAATGTTTATTGGTCCACTAATTCATCGCCTAAATAAATTTTCCCTACCTCAATCCGGAGGCTGTAAGCTGGGGAGCCGAACCGTACGTCCACATTTCTACGCATTGGAAAATTTTGGCGTGAAGATCGATACTACTGACACTGCATATGAGGTGTCTGTTAAGAAAAAACCGGCCCACGAAATAGTCATGTACGAATCCGGTGACACTGTTACAGAAAATGCTCTATTTGCAGCAGCTCTGACTCCAAGCAAGACGGTTATCAAGTACGCGTCAGCGAACTACATGGTGCAAGAGATATGCAATTTCTTAATTGCCTGCGGTGTCAAAATTGAAGGTATCGGCACAACTACACTTACCGTGCATGGAATCAAAGAAATAAACAGTTCCATAGAATACACTTTGTCAGAGGACCCGACCGACAGTATGTTTTTTATCACTACGGCTATTCTCACCAATTCAGCCATTACTATTACTCGCTGTCCAATAGACTTCTTGGAGCTAGAACTTTTGAAGCTGGAGAAGATGGGTTTTAGATATGAAATGAGTACCCCTTATCTTGGTGCCAACGAACAAGTCAGATTAGTCGATATAAAAACCAAACCTAGTAAACTTAGAGCTCTATCAGAAAAGGTCTACGCTCGACCATATCCGGGACTAAATATAGACAATCTTCCTTTCTTTGCTGCTATTGCTACTCAAGCAACCGGACAAACTCTTATTCACGATTGGACTTACGAGAAAAGAGCTATCTACTTTACAGAATTGGACAAACTCGGCGCTGAAACTGTTTTGGCTGACCCGCACCGAATTTACATAACCGGCCCAACCAACCTTAGAGCCACCGAGCTAGTTTGCCCACCAGCACTCCGCCCTGCTACCATCCTTCTAATCGCCATGTTAGGCGCCGAAGGTAAGTCAGTCCTGCGCAATATCTACAGTATTAACCGCGGATATGAAAGACTGGTGGACCGACTACAAAGTCTCGGCGCAAAGATACATTACCTGGAAGAATTCTAACTACCCCGATATTTAACCTGAAGAGGGCGAGTTTTAGGAGATACAGCACAATCTGATAAAATAAGATTGAGATGTTTATTATCGAGGTAATTCCTATGGTCAAAGGCTCGCGAATAGAGACTTTGTCTTACTATTCGAGCAAAGAATACCCTTTAGGGAGTATTTTAAATGTTCCAATCAGGCAAAAAGAGCAACCAGCTGTAGTTATCAATATCAAGCCCGCTTCAGCAGCAAAGACCGCGCTACGAGCGGCTACTTTCACACTACGTAAAATATCTGAGCAAAAAAATATTAAATCTCTGCCACCTACTTTGATAAGTACAGCAAAAGAGCTGTCCGAGACGATCCCTGCTGAAATCGGGGCCATTTTATACTCACAGCTACCAAACGAAGTTAAGCGGGGCGAAATAATTCTACATGACACCTTAGCCACCAACACCAACTTTGAGAATGCTGACATAGCAGTTCTACAAAATACATATTCTGAAAGATTTCGTATTTACCGTAGTAGAATCCGTGAGACTTTTGCTCATCGGGGTTCAGTATTATTTGTCGTCCCGACTGTCGCCGACTTGGAACAGGCAGAAAACTCACTCAAAACCGGAATAGAAAAAAGAGTTGTCACTTTCTCTTCAAGTTTTACTACACGTAGGCTAAAAAATTCCTACGAGTCACTAGCGGACTTGTCACACGCAAAACTCATCATCACTACACCCAGCCATGCTTTCTTAGACCGGCATGACATCACGCAAATTATCATAGACCAATCTCGTTCCCGCGCTTACAAGAACCGCTTTCGTCCGTATTTAGATTTGCGTGAATCTCTAAAAATCACCGCCAAGCTCACAGGTAGAAAACTTCTATTGGGAGACATCTTGCCTCGGACAGAGGATGAATGGCAACGTCGGAATGAAAGTTACTTAACTGAAGAAGAAACCAGGCGACGAATCGCACCTAGCGGAAAACTGGAAATAATCAAACGTGATGAGGGCCGAAATAGCGGAGAATCATTTTCTGTTTTCTGTCCTGAATTGATAAGTAGGATTGAGGAAATACACAGCCAAAAGAAAAACGTGTTTATGTACTCAGCTAGACGTGGCCTAGCTCCATTAGTTGCTTGCTTCGACTGTGGACACATACTCCGCTGTCCAGATTCTGGTACGCCCTATACCCTGTTTAAAACAGAGAAAAACGGAGAAGAGCATAGGTGGTTCATATCTAGTGCTTCCGGCAAAAGAGTACGCGCAGCTGATACTTGCGACAAGTGTGGCTCATGGCGACTACGTGAAAGAGGTATCGGCATCCAAAATTTAGAAAAGGAACTGAAGAAAATCTTTCCGCATATCCCAGTACTGCTATTTGACCATACTACAGCTACCACCATGCGCAAAGCTACCCGTATTATAGGTGACTTCACAGCTCACAAGGGAGCTATTCTTCTGGGTACCGCTATGGCTATACCGTGCTTGCAAGAGCCAGTCGCTTACTCGATAGTAACCTCACTTGATGCTGCACGTAGCATACCTACTTGGAGAGGTGATGAAGATCTACTGGCCTTACTCCTGACCCTGCGTGACAAAACCAACGATACTTGTTTTATTCAAACTCGCTCTGAGCCACACGAAATAATAGATTGCGCAATATCAGGTTCGGTATCCAAATTTTACGACGAGGAGTTGATATTGAGAGAAACACTCAACTACCCACCATTCTTTCACTTTATTCATTTAACTTTACAAGGGAAAGCCGAAGCCGTACAGAGAGAAGAAGAAAAAATTACCAACCTTCTACAGAAATACAAACCACACTTTTATTATGCTCCCACTACTACTTATAAAAAAACTATTCGGCACGGGCTTATTAGAGTAAGTAATGAAGCATGGCCGAGTCAGGATCTGATGGATAGATTACGTTCCTTACCTCCACAAGTACGTGTCGAGGTTGATCCTGATAGAGTGGTTTGATGTAGTAATTGCAGGGAAAAATCACTCCGTGATTTTTCCCTGCAATTACGCTATAGTGTCACTATATGGCAAAATTAGTTCCAGAAAATCATCCGGCTTTGCATACTATCGCGGAAGAAATTACACCGGAGGAATTTCAAAGTGGTTATCTTTCAAAGCTAGTCAAAGACATGCGCCAAGCACTGAAGTCATACAATGTAGACGGCTTTACTGCAGTAGCTATTGCTGCCCCTCAAATCGGAATATCTAAAAGAGTTTTCTTGATCGAAGACCAAAGCGAGGACAGAGACTCTCTACCCAGCCTAGTAGCAGTCAACCCTAGTATTATCAAATTTTCTAAGAAAACCCACGTAGTGGGAGAAGGGTGTCTTTCTGTACCTGAGAGATATGGAGCGGTAAAGCGACATAAGAACGTCACTTTTAAAGCTTGGGACGAAACTGGCGGAGCTTATGAACGTGGTGCAGGCGGACTACTTGCACAAATAGTGCAACACGAAACCGACCACCTAGATGGAATATTATTTGTAGACAGGGCAGAAAAACTCTGGAACAAGAACGAAATTAAAGACAAAGATCTAAAAGAAGCAGAGAATGAATAAGATATATAAAATTGCGTATTTTGGCGGTGATCCGCTAGGTGCGCCTGTATTAGAAAGACTGGTCAAAACTCCGTTCCAGCCCAGCCTGGTAGTCTGTAATCCAGACAGACCTAGCGGACGTGGACAAAAGTTAGCTCCTCCGGCTACTAAAGTGGTAGCACAAAGTCATGGACTTGAAGTGGCTCAGCCAGAGACACTGGGCGCATCATTTTTCCAGCAATCTGAATGGGATCTTTTCATCGTAGTTGCCTACAACAAAATACTTCCCGAGTGGCTTATCGAACTACCCAAGCATAAAACCATCAATCTGCACCCTTCTTTATTACCTAAATACCGAGGCGCCAACCCAATACGTACAGCAATACTAGAAGACGATAAAGAACTGGGAGTAAGTATTATGCTGTTGGATGAAAAAATGGACCATGGTCCCATACTCACACAAGCAAAAGCCGAGATAGAAAACTGGCCAATAAAAGGTGGTCAACTGGACCAGATTCTGACCGACCTAGGTGCCGATTTATTACTTCAAACTCTTCCACAATGGCTGACAAGCAACCTCAAACCTCAAGAGCAGAATCACCCAGACGCAAGCTATACCAAGAAAGTGTCAAAACAAGACGGCGAACTAAAGCTCGACCCTTACAACATGCCTGTGGGCGAAAATGCCAAGCAAATGTATTTGAAGATATTGGCTTATGATGGTTGGCCGGGAACTTTTTTCTTCCATGACGGTAGACGATACAAGGTACTAGAAGCACATTTGGATGAGACGGGTAAGTTGCATATAGACTCGATTGTGCCAGAAGGAAAGACCGATACGCCTTTCCTTAGCCATTTTAAGTAAAACGGGCCGGCGCTTTGCGCCGGCCCGTTTTATGCATCACCCCCAACGTAACATCTCCTTGATCTTTCGACCGCCTTTTCTTACCAAGCTGTCTTGCTTCTTCTTAGTGCGACGCAGCTCTTTATTGAGCTCATCTCTAACCTCATCAACCGCCTTTTCAAAACTATTTTCTGTAGCCTCAGCACGAAACATAGTTCCACCTACCCACAAATTCACTTCTACCCTGTGCACCTCACCACTTTTGTGAGGAGCGACTTTTTCAAACTCCACTTCACAACGCAGATCGGTCTCGTCACCAATAAACTTACCCAGCGATTCCAACTTAGTACCTACCAGTTCTTGTAAACTGGATTCTAAATCTGTATTTGTTGACTTATAATTAATTTCTGGAAATGACATATTATATCTAATTAATACTAAACATTTTGCTGGGCGACTGATGGCCAGATATGAGTCTGACTTTTTTGATCGGCTCTTTGTATCTTTCTGCCAACAACTCTTTTATCCGTGTATTCGCCAAATTTCGCTCTGCTGGTTCTCTTACTTTGATCTCTAAACGATTCTCACCCACTTCTCTTACTTCTTCCTTCTTTGCTCCGGGATATACCCGAACTTTGACATACATTACCCTTCGCAAGAAACACAAGTCGACCCGCCAACATGGACTCTTGGCTTAGCGGCTCCTCCCTCACTTTTCACACCGTATGTCTCCTGCAAGTAATTCACAATGTCTTCTGACTCATACATGGCGGTCTCACCATCTACTAAGTACGGTACCATTCTCTTACCGCCTTTTTCTACCAATTCAGTAGCTATCGCGTCATCTGCAATATCCTTAAGTTCCACATCTTCTAGACCAAGCCTGTCTACCACCGCCAATACCCGATTACAAAACGGGCAACCTGTTTTCATATACAAAGTCAACATAATTTTCGCTTTAAGTGTTTAATCCTTAACATTATATCACGCTGAAAAATGAGCAAAAGTGGACAGCCAGCTTGACGCTTTGATACAAGCAAATCAAATCTGACACTGTGGGCAATAATGTGTACCGCGCCCAGCGCACCGGATTTTCTCTATTTCAGTACCACAACGAGGACATGGTTGACCTTGTTTACCAAACACTTGCAGAAATTGCACAAAATTCCCTCTTTTTCCCTCCACGTCGACAAAGTTCTGGAAAGTAGTGCCGCCAACGGCAATAGATTCTGTCATCACCGCTCCTGAGGCGGCCACTATCGCGGCCGCCTCTTTCTTCGTCACCTTATCAGCCCGTCTCATCGGCCTTACTCCCGCCCTATACAAAGCTTCGTCTACATAAATGTTTCCGAGACCGGCAATGAAGTTTTGATTGAGTAAAGCGGCTTTAATAGGTGTCTTTTTCCTTTTTAAACTTTTATAAAACCATTCCGCATTGAAGTCATCAGCTATTGGTTCCGGCCCAAACTTCCCTTTCGCTTTTTCTTTCTCCTCTTTATTTACCAAGTGCAAGTAGCCAAATATACGCATGTCGTTGAAGTAAAGTGTTGCGTTGCCCTCTAGGTAAATCGCCACTCTGGTGTGCTTGTTGGGTAGGTCTGTCCAATCATTCTCAGTGGCACTGTGTCCACCTCCACTTATCTCTCCTTCACCCACAAAGAAAAATTGCCCGGTCATCTTCAAATGCGCTAGCAAAAATAGATCAGAGTCCTCGGCAAAAGAAAAAATCATCAACTTCCCTACTCGGTCAATATCAGCGACTCTCTTTCCTACCAACTTCTCTTCAAAGCTTTCATCATTGCGTACACTCTTGCTATGAAAAACCTCCACTCCCGTGATTTTCTTCCCAACTATTTTATTCAGAAGCTGTATACGCACAGTCTCCACCTCAGGCAATTCCGGCATTACAACATTCTATACAAATCTCACCATAAAACACATTGAAAACCTCAATTTTTTCTGTACAATACCGGTACTCGTTAATTCGAGTATATGTTCTAGCGTAGCGAAGCGGTAGAGTGAGAAGTGACTAAATGTCACTTTGCAAGAGGTTGCCTGTCATTTTGTAAAAATGGTGATAACCTGAACAGCTTTTGTAAGAAGGTTGACGACAGTCAACTGCTCTCGCAAAATCATTCTAGAATATAAGCTTGAAATAAAGAGGTAAAATTAAATACATTCCGGCGTAGCTCAGCGGTAGAGCAGTTGACTGTTAATCAATTGGTCGCAGGTTCGAATCCTGCCGCCGGAGCCAGTGACACAAAGTCTGATGAGTTGGGTAAGCTGCTGGATGCTGAGCCTATATTTATTCCAAATGGAGGTCACTTAAACGAAGCAGCTGGCTTTACGGAATTTCCATTACTTTTAAATAAAATCGTATGAAACCTGGGAATCTAATCTGTAATAGTTCGAATATTATATATGACAAGGGATACATAGCTCTCTGGTGCAAGAATTATGATCTCCCAGAGTCTATCGAAATCGATGGTGATACTCTTCTTAAGAAAGACCATTTTCACGTCAGCTTACTGTGTGTGAAGAATATTCTTGAAACTAAGCCTGATATTGAAGAAGAAATCATTCAACATTTCTGTAACTTTATGCAGGAGAACGAGATTGAGTTTAATGGCTTTACTAAAGAATTTCGTCTTGCTATTCGTGAGGAGCGGAAAAGTGTTGTGGCTATGTGCAAAGTATCAAATCTCGATGCTTTTGCTGAATATCTCACAGAGAAAATTGGTATTCCAATAGCACCACAACCAACACACGTAACTATTTATACCCTTCAACACAATATGGGCATTGGGCTAAATAGCCCTGAGAAGTTAGAGGAAAAAACAAAACCGATTGAAATACCTGATCCAGTTAAAGAAATTCTATGAAAATTCTGACTTGGAACATTTGGTATAAAGAAGACCCTAAAAACGTATTGGAATTGCTTAAGAGCACCGAGTGGGATGTTTGCTGTTTGCAGGAGGTAATGAGGGGGTTTCATCCCGAAGTTGAGGATGTCACAGAATATCTAAAGAAGAATCTATGTGTAGAGGGATATTTTGCTATCGCACAAGGGCGATCTGAAAAAGGTTGGTCACAAGGTAATCTGATTTTAAGTAGGCTGCCTATTGCTGATACGTTTTCATATTTCATTCAAGATAAGAGTGATGACCTAGAACCATCGTTTTCAGATGAAGGCAGGGTTGTGACTGGTATCGAACTAGAAAACTCATTGAAGATACTCGCTACTCATATGTCCTACACTCCACAATTTGAAGAGACTGCTAAGAAGAACACTGAATCTGAAAGATTGACTGAGTATCTTAAAGAGCTTGAACAACCATTTGTATTCTGTGGCGACCTTAATGCAGTTCCAACTTCAAACTTGATTCAAAACTTGAGTCAGGATTATAAGAACTTAAGTCCTAATTTCACTGAACCTACCTGGACTACAAAGCCATTTAGTCACGAAGGATTCGAAGTCGATACACTTACGTACCGATTGGACTATATGTTTGGTTCGAAAGAAGTAGAAATGATTGATTCCAAGATAATTCAAACAAAGTTTTCTGACCACTTACCAATCCTGACTGAAATTAAGAATAATTAGCTAAATATGTTTGGACTTGAATTATGGTTTATCTTTGCTGTACTGTCTGCTGTAGTAGGCGGTCTTGGTGCTTTCAGTAATAAAATTGCAGCTCAGAGGAAATACGATACTCAGCTAGTCCTGATTATTAATTCCCTCACTACATTGGCTGTTTTTATGCCGCCTGCACTATATCTTGAAGGGTTCTCAGTCCTATCTACTATCTTTGTTGGTGTTGTCTTACTCGCAGGCTTAGTGACTTCATCCAGTGCGTTCATCAAGATACAAGTCCTTCACTATATCGATAGTGCGATCTTCTTGCCTTTATTTAAGGTTCTTGGTCCACTGATTGTAATCTTTCTAGGTCTAATCTTCTTTAATGAGTCATTCACTGTGGTGGAGTGGACAGGTCTACTCGTGAGTTTGTCTGTACCACTGTTGCTAATTTCAAGGATTGAGCATACTAGGCAGAATAATTTAAAACTAGGGTTAATATTGGTAGTAATTTGTGCCATAACATCAGCAATCGCAGCTGGTCTTCAGAAATATGCTACAGATTTGCAAGAAGCTCCGTTCTGGATTGTTACGTTTATTGCGGTAGGAATCCTGATTAGTTCAGGCATTCAATACGCATTTAAAAATAAAAATAACGTCATTGCATCGTTTAGAGAGCAGTACAGTCACGGTGTTTTGATGGTAGCTTCATTGCGTACAATCTTTGCTGGAGGTGGCTTTTTCTTGACTCTACTAGCATTCATTTACGGAGGACCACTAGGTATCGTCTACACAATTAACTCACTTTACATCCTGCTCCCAATAGTTTTAGCAATTATCTTCTACGGAGAGCACTGGAATATCAGGAAGGCAATAGCCATTATCTTGTCAGTATTGGCTTTAGCGTTACTAGGCTAAATCAAATTATACGAATGAAGGTCTGTGAATCTGTATATCAGACTCAATTGCACGCCAATTGATGGTGTGAAATACTTCCAACTCTTGGAACACTGCAAACTGAAACCAAGAAACACCCATTTAAAGTACACTTTAAATGGGTGTTTCTTTTGCCTGTGTTTACAAAAACAAAGGGTTACCCTTGTTTTAGATATCTCTCTCCTGTTTCTCCCTGTTTGTAAATTTTATTAAAAGGTACCTGACAACTTTTCTGCAAAGCAGTAGCTGACCCCAACTCTCGCATTTCGCTTGATAGTAGGGCATTGCCGTGATATATTGACAATGTCTTTCGGTCTAGCCATAGACCGTAAGGGTTTTACATCCAAGGGTAGCCCTCCTCGCGGAGGGCTACTTTTATGTTAAATCCTTACCTTCCTCTCGATATTGTAATTGACGACCCCATACATCATCTTCAATTTTAAGCACATCTGTATAGCCATTTGACCCTGTTCTCATTTCCTCAGAAACATTGTTGCGGGATGAATATACAATCACTTCTTTCCCTCCGCACATTAAATAAGTAACTAATGCTAAGAAATCAGAATCTCCGCTAAAAAACAAAGCAGTATCATACTTAGTTATGTGATGCAGAGCATCAATTACTAACTCGACATCCATATTTCCTTTTTCTTCAATGGAATCGCCAGCTTCAGTGCGAGTAGTAATGCGCTTTAATTCTTTCTTACGTACAACAAAACCTAGACCTTTTTTAAGGTAAGTAAAAAACCTATGTTTGCCGTCTAAACTATATGATCTTGTGCCATCAGCTGGGTACGCAGTGTAATAAAAAACTTGAATCGTATGTGCGCAGTGTTTTTCTTTCAAGAAAGTAGTTAATTTTTCATAATCGAAAAACTTACCTTTTGCCTTTTGTGCCTCCCATAAATTCGAAGCGTCAATGAATACATAGACGACCTTGGATTTACTCATTATCAATGATTATAACATCATGCAAAAGCTTCGCTCAAAATGACTTTTTCAAGAGTGAGAACGTGTGGTGCATGTTCGCATGACCGTGCGAGCTTTTTTACGATTTACTACAACACATATTTTAGAAAACAATGGTGTCCGACCCCATTTCTCTAGCGAAGCGGTAGAGTGAGAAGTGACTAAATGTCACTTTGCAAGAGGTTGCCTGTCATTTTGTAAAAATGGTGATAACCTGAACAGCTTTTGTAAGAAGGTTGACGACAGTCAACTGCTCTCGCAAAATCATTCTAGAATATAAGCTTGAAATAAAGAGGTAAAATTAAATACATTCCGGCGTAGCTCAGCGGTAGAGCAGTTGACTGTTAATCAATTGGTCGCAGGTTCGAATCCTGCCGCCGGAGCCAACAAAAATACCCTTGTATCACAAGGGTATTTTTCGTTCAGAATTGATACCCCGAGAAGACTGTTCGAACCAAATCAATCTCGGCGCACTTCTTAGAATATTCCTGTTTTGCGGGGGCTTTTTCTCTGAAAAGAGTTAGAGAGTTCGACACTATATTGACCAATACGAAATGCTGTTATACTCTTCCCCTGACCCCAGACAAGGAGGAAGGTCATGATCAAAGACATCAAGGTTGGTGACATTACGTCGCCCGAAAACCCCGCCCACATCATAATCGGCATGAACAGCCAGCTGAATGACGTCACCGGCATCGGAAGGCCGTTCGCGAATAAAATCCGTACGGCACATCCCATCAAGCTTGGGAGCGTGCTCAGCTTCAAGTTCGATGCAACGCGCAACCTGCACATGCTCATCTGTCACCATCTTGGCAAGAACGGCTGGGCTGGCTCGGACATGCATGTTCGTTACGGCATGGACTACCTCTGGCAGACGGAGAAACACACCGAAGTGTTTTCCATCGTCGCTATCGGCACGGGTCGTATCGGCGTCCGCGACGATGCGGATGCCGTCGCCATTCGGACTGCTATGGCGAACAGCTATCTGCCCGCCGACCTGTTCATCTACCAGAAACCCGAAATGGCTGTGATGCATGACGAGGCACCCGTGCCTCTGCATGTATACCGTCATTTCCACCCGATCTACGGCGAAGAACGCATTGCCGCGTGATCAAGTCGTCACTCTAATGGGAAAGCCACTTGGAGGACGGCTTTTCTTAATTACATACACTAAACACCAGTTCGAACATCCTCCACCCAGCGGAGCCAGTTAGGACTATCTGATAGTTCTAGTACTAAATTGAAGGGAGAAGCTAGGGTAAAACCTAGCTTTTTTCCGTCTAAGGTAGGGTTCTGAAGTAAGTAATTCAAAAATGCCCGTTTTGAAGCAGGTTCAGAACTATTTTCAAATATTGTCTTTGCTCTGCGAGCTACTGATATGACTGTAGCAACAGTTGTTTGGTAATCGTGATCTGCTTTGCTGTGTTCTGACATTTCAATTTCTAATGTCTGAATTTGATCTTGGTACTCTTGATGCTTTTTGTCATATATAACCTTAGTAATTCTCCGTTTTCACCTTTAAGGTAAAAGTTCGATTACATCTTTTCTATTTTAGAAAACGTGGTGAATTATTTATACACATATTAAGTAGGGCTAAGGCTTCCTCGACATCATCAAGTGTGCAATCATTAGAACCGTTTTTCCGAAAATGAAAAGTATTACGCTTTTGTGCAATCCTTTTTATTCTTTCCAAAGTGTCTTCCTTTAACATTTTATCTTTATAAAATGTCACCAACTCTTGAAATCCTATTTCCAGTTCTTTTTTTGTCATCTCTGTACGCACAGCCACCATAACTTTTCCTCCCCACTGTGTGTTTATATATCGTTCAGACAATTCTGCAACATCTTTGTATTCTTGTTTATATATTTTATCTTTCGAATTATGATGGATGTACAAAAATATCGCTTCCATTATTGAAACGCAATACAAAATTACAATTCTGTAAGTCTCCTGTCTTGACTCGTTATTCTTGAAGAGACTTTCATTCTCAAGAAGAGCCGATATATACTTAATGGAATCAGCAATCCTGGTTCTGAGTTTTTCGTCAGCAATAAAATTCAAATCCATATTCAGTTTTGAATTTTATGCAGATTCAACCATTTTTAGCAGTTTGGATAACGATGGCAAACCTCTATGCCTAAGACTCCTATGCAACTCCGCGTCAGTCTTGTACTTCATTAAATCAACGCCATATTTTTTTTCTATGGCTCTTATTAAATGATCTTTTTTTTGTGGAGATACTTTACTCATATTCGCATTCTACATCCATTTTAAAATGATATCAATGTCTACGTGTTAGCTTGCAAGAGACTCGTACAAATGGGTATTTTTTGACCGTTCCTTTGTCTCCCCCGGGTTAGACCTTACAAAACAAAGGGTTACCCTATGTGTAGGGTATACGTTTGTGGCGTATAGCTACTATCTCCAACTCTCTACCGGACTTCTATCTGTACTTCACTGCGGAGCATGAAAGGTATCGTCCAAGGGGTATTGTAGCGAGCAATATTTACCGCGCCTGTCGTCTCTACCCCGTCGCGCATCAGGGCTTCCAGAAGCACAGCAGTCTGCTTTTCAAAAGCAGCTTCACTGGTTGTCCAACTAAATGTCCGTACAGCCACCTGACGCTCTGGCACTTCACGCAACTCTACTCTTGCATCATTTGGCTTGGGTAACGTATCAAGAGAATACTTACTCGGCATCACGAAGGAGATTTTATATACATTATTCTCAGATTCTTCAGTATTGACCGGTACCGTCATAGAAATCTTTTCGGACACAGCATCTTCGGTATTGACCGGTACAGTCATGGCAATTTTGCCATTTTTGGTGTTGTTGCCAAAAATATAGCCAGCGATGATGGGAAAGCCCATATTAGCCGCTTCGTTCCTGTCTTTCGCTCCAGTAATCGTGGTCTCGGCGATGATATAACCCGCATACTCGCGGATTTCATAATCGCTATTTTCGCTTACCACTGCGTACTTCGGTTCTTCGATATTGCGCACCGGCAACCAACTGTATAAAAACCAACCCACCAGTACCACTCCTATAGTTATCAATAAAATATTCATAGTTTTGCTCTTCATACTTATATTATACCACTCTGCCTACAGGCCATGTATGTCATATGAGCCTGAATTATTTGTTTTGGATTTTTGATTTGTTTGCTAAGCTAAAAAGATGTCGGGGAGTAATAAAGTAAAAGTCTGGTTAACCTGTCCTGAAACACACTCAGAGAAATTACGGATGGCTATCGGTGACGCTGGAATCGGGCAGATTGGCAATTACTCGCATTGCAGTTTTGTAACCAAGGGCAAGGGATATTTTAAGCCGAACAATAAGGCAGATCCTCACAGCGGCCAAAAAGGAAAGCTTGAGGAAGTTGACGAAGTGGTTATCGAGTTTGTCTGCGAAAAAGAGCAGATCCCATTACTCAAACAGATTGTAGAAGACAATCATCCATACGAAGAAGTAGCGTTGGATATTTTCCCCTTACTAAATATATGACTTGGATTTATTTTGCTCTGGTAGCCCCTATATTTTGGTCTATTTCCAACTTTGTCGACAAATACACCTTGGAAAAATATTTTAATAATGTATACGATTTCCTTTTCTTCTCTACTCTAACTAGTTGGATATTCGTACCAATTTTAATACTGATTTTTGGAATACCGGAAATATCTATTTATTCAGTACCACCAATAATTTTTGGAATAGTTTTGATTGGTTCATATGGCTTCTATGGCAAAGCATTGGCGTTGGGAGAGACTTCCAGGATAGTGCTCATGTTTAAGTTAATACCTGTACTGACTTTGATATTAGGGTACATATTATTGCACCAAACCCTAACACTGAATGAATTTATTGCGTTCGTACTGGTGCTTATAGGAGCGTTTTTTGTATCGTTGGAACGCATAGACGGGAAACTGCGACTATTCAAAGGAGTGAGGTGGATACTAATCGATATTATAATATGGTCAATACTGTTTGTTTGCATTGACTGGAGTTTAACAACCATATCTTTTGAGAGCTATATCGTATGGGAAACATTGGGTACAGCTCTTGCTGGTCCACTTATGTTCCTTATCCCAAATATCAGACGGCAAATCATTTATGATTTACAGATCTTTTCTTGGCCAAAGTTTAACTGGATGGCTGTAAACAACGTGTTTGATCTGCTAGGGCAAATGAGTGTGAAGAAGGCACTGGCATTGGCTCCATCTGCTGGTTTAGTAACTGTGGCTATTCAAATCCAGTCGCTGTATATAATTATACTAGGAGTTATCTTAACCATTCTCTTTCCTACTTATATAAAAGAAGATATTTCAAGAAAAAATCTGACAAACAAATTCGTCGGTGCGTTTATCATGTTCGCTGGTGTATATATTTTATTCACTACAACTTAAATGACTAGTGTATACAAACTAAAATCAAAAATATTGGTGTATCCAGAGATGAGTGGGTGGCGTTTTTTAGTACTCCCCAAGGAAGTAAGTGTGAAGATCAAGGAGCAGTTTGGTAGCAATGCGCGTGGCTGGGGTTCTTTACCGGTGGAAGTCACTATTGGGAAAACTATCTGGCAAACTTCAATCTTTCCTGACAAAAAATCCGGCACCTACCTATTACCTCTGAAAGCACAGGTGAGGAAAAAGGAGGAAATTTATGATGATGATGAAGTGAAATTTCAATTTAAATTGAATTGATTGACTTTCAGCTTGAAAGGTTGTATGATGCTTGCAATCAGGTAAATTACGTTGGGTCTATAGAGGTTTCAATTTGTATTTATTTGAAGATTATTAGCTACTAGTCAATAGATAAATGCAAAAAGGAACTATTGCTCGTCTAATGGATAAAGGTTTTGGCTTCATCGCTATCGAAGGTGAAGAGAAAGATCTATTCTTCCACGCAAACGAGTTGCAGAACGCTGACTTCAACAGTATCCAAGAAGGTGCTGAAGTTGAGTTCGAAGTTGCAGAAGGCGATAAAGGCCCTCAAGCGACTAAAGTAACTGTACTTTAAGTTACACAACAAAAGGCCGCCCCTACGGGGCGGTCTTTTGTTGTGTATAAAATAAATAAGTTATTATTGAATTAACCGATGGATTTTGGTATATAATGTCGCTGTTTGAAAAAGCTGGGCTCATAGTATAACGGTAACACACGTCCATGGCATGGATGAGTTCGGGGTTCGATTCCCCGTGAGTCCACAAAAAATAGCGGATGTTTCCACCCGCTAAGTTTCAAGCTATGACTCTGCCCCTATTGTAGCTTGAGATTATTTCTTAATTTTGGTCTGCCGAGTACCGGAGTACTTGGACCCGGAAGACTTGTTCACGTTCCGGGCACTTTTGTAGCTGGTGCCCGGAACGGATCGGTTCCCTTTCGGGGACGAAGAGCTCTTATTGAACCATCCCAATGGAATCACCTCCTTTCAATGGATACCTATTATTCTACTAAGAAATATCTTAATGGTAAAATAGATGAAAACATGAAAATTCAGATTGAAGACAGCTGGTACAAAGTTTTGCAAGATGAGTTTGAGAAGGAGTATTTTAAAGAGTTGGCCGGCAAAGTACGCTCCGCGTACTTTGCCGGCCAAACCTTCCCACCTGCTCCACTACTTTTCAATGCCTTTAAACTCTGCCCCTTTAATGAAGTAAAGGTGGTAATACTGGGACAGGATCCATATCATGGTGATGGACAAGCACACGGACTCTCCTTCTCAGTGCCTGATGGTATCCGCACTCCCCCATCTCTACAAAACATATACAAAGAAATAAAAGACGACTTAGGGAAAGATATACCGGACTCTGGTAACTTAGAAAGATGGGCCAAGCAAGGTGTACTACTGCTGAACAGCTCTCTTACAGTAGAAAAGCATCGGGCCGGCTCACATCAAGGTTGGGGCTGGGAGACATTTACTGACGCGGTGATAAAAACAATCTCAGATTCGAGAGAACATGTGGTATTCCTTCTTTGGGGACGCTTTGCTAAAGATAAGTCCTATTTAATAGATGACTCCAAGCATTTGGTTCTTACCGCCGCTCACCCTTCCCCTTTTTCTGCCTACAGCGGCTTCTTTGGTTGCAAACACTTCAGTCAAACGAACGACTATTTAAAAAAACACGGTTTGCCGACTGTGGAATGGTAGAATTAATTTGTGAATGTGCTTAGTATTCAACAGTCATTAATAGCTTTTGTTACCGGCTTACTAATAGCTATTATTGCTGGTGGAATATGGGTGAGTTATCACACAAACCCACAGTACAATAATGAACTTGAATATGTCGAGTAGCTTTAGTGAGAGAGTGATTCTGTTGGCTTTAAATATTCCTACAGGAAAGGTAACAACTTATGGCGACCTAGCCCGAGCTGCCGGTGGCAGTCCGCTTACCGCCCGCAGTATCACTACAATCTTAAGCAAATACCCCAAACATGAATTGATACCCTGGCACAGGATTGTCTACGCCGGAGGCAAGGTCTGGCTGGGGGATGATGCCAGCAGAAAAAGAAGAGTGGCTCTCTATAAGAAAGAAAAGATCCGCATATGCAAGCAAGACAAAATCTGCAATTTTGAAGACTGTCATCTAGACTGGATGGAGTTGCGAGAATTATTGTAGTCTTTTGTATATAGTACCGGTAATAGTCATTGCTATCAGCCCCAATAAGAAAATATATAAAGGTCTATCCGCCAAAAATGGAATTGAATCGATAAACTTCTCAAAACTATACAGTACGCATACAAGACCAAAGGTACTAAGACCGATCATTAAAAATGGAAACCGTTCAAAAACTGTTTTACGGTAACCACCAATTCCCCTCTCAACCTCTCTGGTGACTTTCTCTGCCTGATCAAACAATTCTTTTTCCAGTTTTTTGATTTTCTCTTCCATACAAGGATATTATAAAATATATGCTAATATTCTAGCACTATGTCACTACCAAATCGAGACGATGCTACTAAAATACTGGAGGAATATGTGAAGGATCCTTACCAACGCTTTCATGCCTTAATGGTCGGCACAGCCATGGCAGGTTATGCCAGATTGGGGCAAGAAGATGAAGATTTGTGGTTTCTGACCGGATATTTACACGATCTGGATTATGAACAATACCCCAACGAACACCCCGGACCATCTTTGCAATGGTTAAAGGAGTGGAATTATCCTGAATCAATGATCCATGCTATAGAAGCTCATGCCAATGGCTTTAATGGTTTTACAACCAAGGCTGAAACTAAATTGGCCAAAACCCTTATTGCTTGTGATGAAATATGTGGTATCTTCTATGCCTACCAGAAACTCAACCCAATCCCATTTGGAGAAATGAAGGTGTCATCAATAAAGAAACGGCTCAAGGAAGAGAGATTTGCCCCAGGTATTGACCGCCAGCACATCTACAATGGTTGTGACGAACTGGGAGTAGACATAGAGACACATATAGAGAACTTGATTAATTTCTTTAGAGACCTACCTCAACAATGAAACCAGTAATTTACGCCATACTTGCCTTTGTTGCCTTACTAATTGTTAACGCTTTTTTATCATCTAGATAATGGAATATTTAATATCGTTTGCACTGATAGCCTGTTCGGCGCTTTTCTCTGGATTGACACTGGGTTACTTTACTTTAGATGTACAAAACTTACGTCGTCAAGCCAAGCTGGGAGACCTCAGATCTAAAAAAATTCTCCCCATCAGAGAGAAAGGTAACCAACTACTGACTACTCTACTTTTAGGCAATGTAGCGGTGAATGCTATTCTGTCTGTTTTTCTATCTTCGATAGCTAGTGGGATAGTAGCAGCAACCACATCTACCGTGCTTATATTTCTGTTTGGAGAAATTATCCCCCAAGCTGTTATCTCGCGCTATGCTGTATCCTTTGGATCAAAACTGGCTCCAATCGTACGGCTTTTAATGTTTGTTTCCTTCCCAATTACTTTTCCTATCGCCTACCTGTTAGATAAACTACTTGGAGACGAAATACCATCTGTATATTCACATAGAGAAATAATGGAGCTGATCTCTGAACACGAAGATTCAGAACATAGTGCCATTGACGAAGATGAAGAGAGAATCATCCACGGAGCGCTACAATTCTCACACCGTACGGTACGCGAAGTGATGACTCCAGCAGAAAAAGTGACGATGTTTGATGAGAACAGACTACTAGACAGCAATTTCTTTACAGAAGTTAACCAACACGGCTTTTCTCGTTATCCTGTCTATTCCGGCAATCCGACGAATATTTCAGGAATTCTCTACGCCAAAGATTTGATTGTGGAAGACGAAATGATTGCTATAAAAAATACCGACGAAGCCTTTGAAACAGACTTTCTAACGCTTCGTGCTGACGAAAACTTGGATAATGTACTGGCTAAAATGCTGAAGAAGAAACGTCACATTGGAATTGTATTGAACAGAAAGAAAGTATTTATTGGCGTGATTACACTAGAAGATATTATTGAAGAAATAATTCAACTAGAGATAGAGGATGAGGAAGATTAGTCCTCTAAATCTTTGATCCATTTCTGCATCTCTCTGCGAGACTCTTTCATGGCAGATACGAGAGTGTCGTGCCTGAAGGCATAGATAGTGGTAAATGAAACCGCAATACCCAGCAGTACGTAGCGCATATCTTGGCTATATGACTGGTAGTTGAACAGCAATTCAAGAATAGAAGCGATGATACCCATCTCCATCATGTACTTGATGTCGATATGATAGAAGCGCATATACTCTACCAAAATCCGATAAGCCTTCATCAATACTATAAGAAGGGCGATTGTGTGTAAGAAGTCCGCGTTTAAACCGTTGAGAACAAGCTGTCTATCAGCTGGTGACAAGAAAAGAGTATCGAAAATTTGAAAAGCAACGTCATAAGTTCCAGTCACGAACGACGCCAACATGTATACCACCAACGACAAAGCGGTAATAAAGACAACGAAAGAAATACAAAGATTTAAAAAAGGAACTGCATGCTTCATATAACTAAATCATACCAAAACATTAGGTCTCTACCCTCGCCTTTTCCCCGCCTTTAGTGCTACACTGCCGACATGCGAAAATACGTAACTCTGTATAAAAAAGTCGGAGAAACGCCACTAGAGTGTGCAGAGACATGGCGCCAGACACAGTCTTCCGCCTATCGAGACACGCCACTGGCTTATGCGGGACGGTTAGACCCTATGGCTGAAGGAAAGCTATTGGTACTCATTGGCGACGAATGCAAAAAGCAGGCTGACTATCATGGTTTGGATAAAGAGTATGTTTTTGAAGTGTTGCTAGGCACTGAATCTGATTCTGGAGATGTACTAGGAATAATAAAAGACTACGGTACAACTACATTTAACACTGAAAAACTCCAAAGAGTGTTGCAAAGCCTTGAAGGAGAGATATCTCTTCCTTACCCCAAGTTCTCAGCTAAAACTGTGCGAGGCAAACCTCTACATATGTGGACAGTCGAGGGACGACTCAATGAAATAGCTATACCAACAAACATTTCGCAGGTGTATAAACTCAAACTCTTAAGTTTTCGGACAGAGAGTAAAGAGAGCATTTATAAGTATACGACAGAGAAAATAGAGACTATCCCTAAAGTAACTGATGAACGAAAAGCTCTTGGTAATGACTTTCGTCGAGACGAGGTACGGACTGCTTGGAAAAAGTGGCTTGAAGAAGCAGAAAAAGAATACCAGATAGCTACCATCAAATGTGCATGTGGCAGTGGCACTTATATGCGATCTTTGGCGGAGGAAATCGGCAACAAACTTGGTAGTACCGGGCTTGCCTACAGTATAAGAAGAACTAAAATAGGTCGCTACAAAAAACTACTAGGTTTTGGTTGTTGGTTTAAATCTTTTTAAGCAACACAAAACCTTCGATTAATCGAAGGTTTTGTGTTGCTTGTACATATAGAGTGTTGGGTGTATAGCTGTCGCAATTACGTTCGAAATTTCGAACGTAATTGCGACAGCACAGCCCATTCGATTAGACTATCTAACTGCTTCAATAATTTGTTGCCAAATGTTGCGAATGAAAGCATTGCCTTGATAAAAAGAGCTTAGTCTGGTATATTTCTGCCACTATGTCACAAGATCGATTGATTCGTTTGGTCAGTAAAAGTGAAGATGGAAACAAGTCCGGCAAGGGAGCCGGTGAAGTTTATTACACTCGCTACAACAACAAAAACAAGAAGGACCCCAGCAAAAAGCTAACTCTGAAGAAATACAATAAAAAACTACGAAAACACGTAGAATTCACTCAGAAGAAATAAGAAAATCGGCCTTGGGCCGATTTTCTTATTTTCGACACTTGTATTCAAAAAGGTCGACTGATGTTCGATAAGGAACATACGACATAGCGAGGATACTATGAGACAGACATCATTCAACTTTTACCTATTCCATCTCTTCATTGTACTCCCCGCGAAGTGCTAGGGAGTTTAGCCGCAACCTCTCTGCTAGTGCTCTTTGTGCCTTAGCTTTATTAGTGTCATCACCTCGCCAAGCTTCTTGAGCGGGTTTTTCTAATCCTCTAGAAAAGGAGAAGGTTAGTTTCCATGGCAGCCCTTCATTTATTTTCGAGACTGCGTTTAAATTGGCGGTGGAACGTTCTGGAGTCTGTCCGCCGGAGAGAAATACTATACCCGGCAACGCCTCCGGTACAGCCTCTTTAAAGGTTCGTATGGTTGTCACTGCTACATCTTCCGCATTTGTTTGTTCAGGGTACTCGCTTCCTGCTAAAACAAAGTTTGATTTGAGTATGATACCAGTCAAATCCACTCTCTGTTCATTAAGTTTCTCAAACAGCACTGTCTGTACTCTAGTGGTAACTTCTTCTGCTCTAGCCAAATCATGTCCACCTTTAAATATCACCTCTGGTTCCACTATTGGTACCATGTTATGACTTTGAGCAATCGCGGCATAGCGGGCAAGAGTCAAGCAGTCGAGCTCTATATTGGCATCTGTTGGATAATCTTTCCCAATATTGAAAACTGCGCGCCACTTTGCTGCTCTAGCACCCATAGAGTAGTACTCCTCCACTCTCTCACCCAAATCGTCAAGTCCTTGTGTGACCACTTCACCTGGAAAGCCTTGGTGTTCGACTGTGCCTTTATCCACTTTAATAATAGGTACAATCCCTTTACCTAATAACAAATCCACAAAAGCTATACCGTCAGAGGCAGTATTACGAATAGTAGAGTCGTGCAGTATCACGCCACTCACATATTTTTCTATGTCTGGAGTTGTAAATAAAAGCTCACGATAGCGCCGGCGATTTTCTGCTGAAGGTTCTACATCTATTGCTTCCATTTGACGGCCAATAGTACCGGCACTTTGGTCTGCTGCTAAGACTCCTTTACCGTCTGCCAATAAGGAAGAGGCGATGCTTTGAATAGTTTCCATAGCACTAGTCTATCAAACTAGACTCAATTATAGAGAATGGGCTTGTGTTTAACTGCGAATTTTCCAACCCTTTTTGAATAAAAAGAAAACAGCCGTACCTAGTATCAACAAAACGCCGATAATCATTAAAGTACCCACAAACAAATCCCCTTCATTGACACCAATCATACTGCTCCTAATACCGTCGGCAAAATAAAAGAATGGATTGAACAAAGTGATACTCTTAGCCAACGGCGGCAACATCTCTATAGAATAAAAGATGCCTCCGAGATAAGTCAGTGGGGTTATAATAAAAGTATTAAGCATCTGTAACTGCTCAAAGCTCTCTGACCAAAGAGCAACCAAAATACCCAGTAGTGCAAATATACCTGCTATTGCTGCTGTATAGACTATAAAGGCTACGGGGTTTACCAACGTAACTGCCCCAAACAAAACTCCTACTGCCAATACTAAAAAGCTAACCATCAAAGCACGGGCAATGGACTCAAGCATCAGGCCAAACATCATTTCTAAGTATGAGAAAGGTGCTATAAGCAACTCTTCAATAGAGCGGGCAAATCTCATAAAGTAAAGTGTAGAAGAAGCACTGGAGAATGAAGCGTTGATAATAGATAACATAAGCACTCCGGGAAAGACAAAAGTAATATAAGGCACTCCATCAATAGACTGAATCCGCGAACCAATCACCGTACCGAAGATAAAAATATAAAGCGCAGAAGAAACAACAGGTGCAATAAGGGTTTGGGTAGCCACCCTAAAAGTACGTCTTATTCCTCTCTCCACAATAGTAGCTATCCCGATGTAGTTTATTCCCATCATTTTGCTTTTCTCTTACGAGTAATTTCTAAGTAAGCCTCCTCCACTGTCTTTCCTCCTTTCATAAACTCTTCCTTAGTACCTTCAGCAACGATCTTACCATCATTGATGATAGCAATGTCATTACAGAGATACTGGATCTCCTCTAAATAATGTGAGGTCAGTATGATTGTCTTGCCGTTTTGGTTCATTTCTTGTAAATACTTCCATAAATCGTGTCGCTGTTCTACGTCCACTCCAGCAGTCGGTTCGTCTAGGATAAGCAGGTCAGGCGTGTGTATAAGTGCTCTAGCCAGCATAGCTCTCCGCTTCAACCCACCAGAAAGCTTCTGAAAACGCACATCAGCATGGTCTTCTAAATCAAACCTGCCTATCAGCTCATCCATTCGTTTTTTTCGCTCGGCCCGCGGAATGCCGTAATATCCTCCCATATAACTAACCAGTTGACGCGGTGTACCGAATATATCTACATTGAACTCCTGAGGAGAAAGGCCGACTTTGGTGCGTGCCAACTTATACTCTTTCACCACATCTACTCCATCTATAAAAATACTTCCAGATGTGGGCTGAGAGATACCAGTAATACAATGAATAGTAGTGCTTTTACCGGCGCCATTAGGGCCAAGTAATCCAAAGAAAGCTCCTTTAGGAATAGACAGGGAAATATCATTTACCGCCACTTTCTTTCCATATTTCTTGGTAAGATTTTTGATTTCTAGCATTGGTATTGCATTTTGCATCATAGAAGCATAGCATACGTGTCAATGAATAAAGAAGAAAAATGGTTATTGGAGGAAGGGTTCGGCGGTGAAAAAAGCGAAGCTTTTTTCACCGCTTTGAATCGCTTACACGCTGGTGAACCCTTGGCTTACATTATCGGACAGATACCTTTCCTTGACTGCACTATTTATCTGGACTCAAAGCCACTCATCCCTCGAGCCGAGACAGAGTTTTGGGTAGAAAAGTTAATTGGTGAGATTACTCACCAAAGACCAAACGCCCACGTTCTCGACCTGTGCGCTGGATCAGGATGTATTGGAGTAGCGATACAAAAGCATTTACCTGCATCTACAGTAGACTTTGTTGAGCTGGATCCTTCCCATCTAACAACAATTGAGAAGAACTTGCATCAGAGTGGTGTGATTAAAAAAGGCCAAGTGCTACAAAGTGACTTGTTTGATTCACTCTCGCAGACTAGTTACGACTTTATTGCTACCAATCCGCCCTATATAGATCCGGACGAGAACCAAGCAGAATATTCAGTCAAAGAGTATGAGCCAGCAGAAGCTCTCTACGGTGGCAATAGTGGCTTGGAGT
>CAJWTE010000004.1 GCA_913046815.1 uncultured bacterium
ATACACAATCGGAATTGGTACCCCCCAGTAGCGTTGTCGTCCCACCGACCAGTCACGTAAGCGGTAAGTGTTAGTCATCCGTCCCCCTACCTTCTTTACAATTTTTTCTTTCGCCTCTTCTGAGTTCATACCATCAAACTTTCCGGAGTTTGTCAGCACACCCTCCGTAACCGAGACTTTGTCGCCCAAGAATGCTTCCCATGCGCGCCTGTGCCATGACCAATTAATCTGTTTTGAAACCTCCTCTTTATTCAGCCACTCAATAGTATGTTTGCCATCCTCAATTTCTGAATCTACTTGCTCTAAATCAGTTAATTTGATGTGGTAGAAGTTGCTTACTCCCTGCTGATTCTTATTTTTACTATGACGGTAACCAACTGACTTAGTTGTAAATACTGGTTTTTCAGAGATTAATTTGAACTTAGAGAGACCAGTTTCCTCTAAAAGCTCTCTTGCTACTGCAACTTCATCATCCTCACCATCAGTACCACCACCAACAAAGTGAACGAGTGTCCTGTCGCCATCTTGTTCTTTCTGCACTAAGAAAGTTCCACCAGTTGGGTGCTCAATGATTATGTCTATACATGGACGTTCTAATGTCTCCAAATCTTCTCTTGGCGCATCTGCGCCTTCTGCTCTGTAGAAAGGAGCAACGACTTGCCTAACTGGCAAATCAAATTTACGTGCAAAATCTCCATCTCTTTCATCGTGCGCTGGTACAGCCATAATGGCGCCAGTGCCGTAGGAAGCCAGAACGTAGTCTGCTATGTATACTGGAATTTCTTCACCCGAGCCAGGGTTAGTGGCAGTCACCCCTTCCAGCCTCACCCCAGTCTTCTCCTTCGAGTCGTCCAATCTATCCTGCTCAGCCTTTTTCTTGCTTTTATCTATGTATTCATTTACTTCCTGCCAGTTAGTGATCGAATCCTTGATTTTATGCAGTAATCCATGTTCCGGTGCCAACACCAAATAAGTCGCACCATAGAGTGTATCCGGACGGGTAGTAAACACCTCAACCTCCAACTGTTGGACATCGGATGTCCAACAGTTGAGTTTGAAGGGTAAAATAGCCCCCTGGCTACGTCCTATCCAATGTCTTTGTGCTTCCTTGATATGCTCCGGCCAATCCAAGTGATCTAAATCATCTACGAGCCTATCAGCGTAATTTGTAATTCGTAACATCCATTGGGGCATTTCCCGCTTTTCGATTGCGTGCCCACATCGTTCACAAGTGTCATCACTTAGAACCTGCTCATTGGCTATCACTGTATTGCAACCTGGACACCAATTAACTTTACCTTTTCCTCTATATGCAACACCGTTTTCAAAAAACTTAGTAAACATCCACTGAGTCCATTTGTAGTATTCAGGATCAGTGGAGCTAGTGGTCATGTCCCAAGAGAAAGCGTTTCCCATGCTTTCCAACTGCTCTCTCATGTGAGCAATATTACTTTCGGTCCACTCGCACGGATTTATGTCCCGCTTAATAGCCGCGTTCTCAGCTGGTAGTCCAAATGCATCGAATCCTATAGGGAAAAGAACCTGCTTCCCCATCATCCTTTGAAAGCGCACATAGATATCAGGTACTGAGAATGCATGCCAATGACCAATATGCAAGTTACCAGATGGATACGGCCATTCTACCAGGACATACTCTTTGTCATTTGAATCACTCTTACTCTCAGTATTATAAATACCACTCTCCTTCCACTCTTGCTGCCATTTTTTTTCAATTTGGGCACTGTCAAACTTTTTATGCATACGTATGCATTATGCCGATAAGAATTTATTTATCAAGTTTTTGTACTGTTTAGTAAAAAGGAATAGTCTTTGTTTCAGTGTCCGCTTTGTGTTCAAAACAATACCGACCAGATTCATGGTCCCAGTTGCTATAATTTGGATAGCGAGTATCGGAACCGTAGGAGTCAGAAGCAAACTCGGAGCATAATTCGTAAGTATCGTCTGAAAGTATTCGGTATTCCACCTCGCTTCTCACACTTGCGTCTTCAATGAGAATCTCGGGTACATCAGCTGAAGTCAAGTTAGGAGGTAACTCATCATGTATATATTTATACTGATCTATATAACCTTGTATTGATTGTAAGGCACTAATTTGATTATCGTCTATTTTTCTTTCCCTCACCTGCGTGGGTGGCTCATTGTGATATATTCCCATAAACACTGCTAGTAAAACGACAAGCAACGTAAGTACCCCAATTCGCACAGAGGCCTTCTCATTGTCTTGCCAATACTCTTTAGCGTCCATCAAATAGTAATAGAAAGCCGCGGCTACAGTTGCACCCAAGACTCCTGCCTTAAGTAAGAAACGTAAGGTTAAATCTCCGCTTAAGTACCCGTAGACCAAACTTACTCCGTCACCTACCATGACTGCTCCTGCGACAAACAAAGACAAGTAAATCAACCACTTAGTGAGCGACAAGTACTCAGCTCCTGTTGTACGGCGAGCTTGATTAATAATTCTGGTAAGCCATAAATAAACAGGAAATACTATCACTAGAGTGGCAATTGAAAACCGAATGGACTCAGTCGCGCTTTCATATTCCCAGTAGCTATCTGCAGCATCGGGAAACAAAATATTAATAAGACTAAATAACAAAACTAAAAAGGTGGTAATAGAAGCATATAAAGCTGCTAACGCCCCCAACTGCATGGCAAAGTGTGCCGCAACGTGATTTTTCATTCGTTTATTATAGCAGAAGCCGCCCCACAAAGGGACGGCCAAGGACGCTTGTGCGTCAAAGATCAAGTTCCACGAAGTAAGCGGCATGATCGGAGGGGGTGTGCATGTCCACGTACACTTTTGTCACAGAAGGTACGAGTTTGGACGAGACAATACCAAAGTCAGCTTCGCGGTGTGGCTTGCTGGCAGGATAGAACTTGGTCCGAGTCTCCTTGAGACCAAACTCATGGTTCAGGCATACTCCTGAGCCATTTGCACCAAAGACTCCTTGGCACCGTAGATTTTTTAAGGCCTGCATTCCGGTGACATAGTTCAAATCGCCGAGAAGCAGGACATTCTGCTCCGCATGGTCGCCAAGTTGCCCCACCTGACCCATCAGAAGGCGGTTAAGCCCCTGGTTGTACTCAAGCCTGGCCGGTAGATCAACTTTTCCCCGTACCGACCATGGTCCATGGGTATTAGCCACCACGAGGGAGGAGTTACCCACATAGACCGTAACAGCCTGCGCAGACTTAGCAGACAAGCCGCCAGTCCAAGTGCCATCCTCTTTTTGCACCTCATTGTTTTGTTCACTGAATTGGCGATAGACCACTTCGCTTGCCTGACTTGCAACAACGAGTTGACTCCCTTCACGAACAAACATGGCCTGGCCATATGCAACATCAACATCCCGCGCGCATACATCATGATAATGACCCACGATTTGCGGAGCGAACCAAGACGTATAGCCTGGAAGTGCTTCTCCCAACTCCTCAAAAAGATGAGGCCTGATAGGGGTGGAGTTGTAGCCTGGCCTGTCGTTCAAGTCGACCTCTTCTGGAAGACTGGGGTCAAAAGACCGGTGGACTTCCTGAAAAAGGATGATCTCGGGCTGCTTGTGCTCACCTAAAGCACGAACGTAGTCCAGAAAGCCAGGACGGCCGCCCCGTTCTGTATTGATTGAGCAAATAATCATCACTGCCTCCTCGTATGTTTTGCGCCTGATTACGCCAGTTCATCTGAAGCTACTTTAACTTTTCCTAGGTAAAATGCAACTATGAATGCAAAAACTCCATCACGTCCCCATCTTTTACCATATACTCTTTTCCTTCAGTGCGTATTTTTCCTGATTCCTTTGCAGCAGATTTAGACCCAGCGCTTACAAGGTCATCGAAGCCTACCACCTGAGCTCGAATAAATTTATCCTGAAAATCGGTGTGTATGGCAGCTCCAGCCTCAGGCGCTGTATCACCCTCCTCTATGGTCCATGCTCGCGTTTCTTTTTCACCGGTAGTGAAGTAGGAAATTAGTCCTAAGAGCCTATACGAAGCTTTTATAAGTGTATCTATGCCGTTACTTTGTGTACCGTACTCCCGCCGAAAGTCGTTTTTCTCGTCCTCCTGCAAATCTTTAAGCTCATGCTCTACTCCCGCATCGACTATCACGTACACTGAATTTGTTTCTTCGAAGAAGCTGAGTAGTTCTTGCCAGCGGTCGTCATTATTGTCGTCCAGATTAAATGCTCCTTGCTTCTTATTACAAACATACAAAAATGGTTTGAGAGTTAAGAGTCGCAGTTCTTTTGCCAATTCTTTTTCGTTATTGGTCATATCGAGAGTGTTGGCAAGTTGTCCTCCTTCCAAATGAGGAAGGAGTCGTTCCAGAATACTCTTCAACTCAACAGATTTTTTATCTCCACTTCTGACATCTCTCACAATACTCTGCATACGCTTGCTCACGGACTCCGCATCAGCCATGATAAGTTCGAGATTGATTGTCTCTATGTCGCTCATTGGGTCTACCACTCCAGACACATGATGGACATCTTCATCCTCAAAAATACGAACTACTTCGGCCACCATGTCTGTTTCGCGGATGTTGGCTAGAAATTTGTTTCCCAACCCTTCCCCAACAGAGGCACCTTTCACCAAGCCTGCTATATCAACAAACTCAACAATGGCCGGAATCACTCTCTCTGACTGACTAATCCTCGCTAGAGTGGCCAGCCTGTTGTCCGGCACTTCCACCATACCCACTGAAGGGTCGATGGTACAGAACGGATAGTTTTCAGCTGGCGCTGACTTTCTAGTGAGAGCATTAAAAAGCGTGGACTTCCCCACATTTGGCAAACCAACAATTCCTACTGAAAGATTCATGACGCTAAGTTACAATGCTGTTCTAGAAATAACAAACTACTAAGACGCTTTTTCGCCCAGTTTTGCCACTTCTTGCAACCACTTATCTCTACAAGCTTCGTCTACCTTCTCGCATGGACCGTACACAGAGACCTTAGTTTTAATACCAGCAAACTCCAATATCCCGTGTTGAATCTCGTTGGTAAAATCTCCGTACCTCCACCAGGTTTTTAGAGGACTAATTGTCCCAGCTGTCACCACTACTCTCGCTGACTTACCTTTTAAATGTTGCTCAATTTTTTTGGTTTGTTTGTTAAAGTTGAAAGCAAAACCGGGAATCCAAAACCTATCGAACAAACCTTTTAGAAGTGCGGGCATAGTATTCCACCAATTCGGGTAGAATAAAGCAATATGATCTGCCCAACGGAAAGACTCTTGTAGCTGCAGCAGGTCGGGCTCAAGCTCTTGTATGACCTTATATCCTTTATGCAAAATAGGATCAAAGCTAAGTTCACCCAGATTAACTCTTCTAACTTCGTGTCCTGCATTGCGACTTGAAGTTTCATACGCGGTAGCCATTGCGCCCGAGTATGTCTCTGCATCGGGGTGACCTAAAAGAATCAAGACTTTTTTACTCATACTATCTTATTGAACCATCAGGGTTAAATTTACCAGCAGTGGGAGCTCCTTGCATTTGCAACATTTTCTTTTGCATCTCAGGACTCATAGAACCTGCAATTTCAGCTTGATATTTCGGCAATACCTTCATTGCTGCAGCCATTTGGTTATTACCATTTGTTTTCAATTCTTCCTGCATCTCTTTTGCTATCTTTTGAAATAACTCAGGATTTTTCTCAACTAATTCCAGGATCATTTCTTGCTGATCAGCTGGCGCGTCCTTCATTTGGGACTTAAGCATTTTTTTCAATGCCGCTTGCTTTAATTTTCCAAACATATTTGCCTATTCTAACAACAATTGCTAGTAACTCAAACTCTCTCTTTCCGAAGCCAAATCATCACCCCATTGACCACCACCAAAAAGACCGCAAACAAAGACATGTATCCTAGAAGGAATACTTCAAAGCTAAAGTTCAGTATACCTAATGGTACAAGAGAGGCCAACAGCCCTAAGGTATACCAGCTGGCTGCCTGTAGTGCCGGACCAACTGTACTCGGCACTACTTTGGCTGTCATTAAAATTGCATTGACATACAAAGCAGACAACAAAAGTGCCGCGCTGTAGGCATGAGCGGATTCGTAGTAGTAACTTTCCATTCCGGCATAACCAAGTAATACTTGAGCTAGATAAGCAATAAGTATCAGTACCATTGCCACCCGCAGCACAACGTAAACCACCCCCAACATCCCTCTCTCCGTCTCATCGATTTCACCGTCCCAAATCGCCTTAAAAAAATGTAAAATAGCAAGAGTGGAACTCCCTACTCCCAAACTGATTGCAAGGTTTAGAGTAATAGAACTACCGATGAACAACGCTTCCATGTCATTATTCTATCCTAGGTTAGCACTTAGTTTTTAAGTTACTAACGCATACTTATAACCTATTAGTTGATGCCCAAAACTAAATTAATACTGTGGCGTGATTGTTCGAGATTTCCAAAATACCTCCCTCAATTTCCATTTTTACTTTCTCTTCCCCAGCCTTGTTAATAGTCAACACACCAGATTTTAAGGGTGAAATAAGCGCTTCATGATCAGCCAAAACTTCCATCTCTCCTTCAGCGCCTGGTACGTGGACTGAAAGTACATCCCCGTCAAATACTGGTGCGTCTACCTTGCTTACAGTCAACTTTAATAACTTTTGCTCTGACATAGTTTAATGCCGTTAATTTACTTCTTCAATTGAACCTTTCATGTAAAAGTCCTGCTCACCTTTGTCATCGTGCTTACCATCCAAGATCTCGGCAAAGCCGCGGATAGTATCTTCGAGTTTGACATACTTACCAGGTGAGCCGGTAAATACTTCTGCAACGGAAAATGGTTGCGATAGAAAACGTTGAATTTTGCGTGCTCGATACACGGTTTGTTTATCATCTTCTGACAGTTCCTCAATACCAAGTATAGCAATGATGTCTTGTAGATCTTTATAGCGTTGCAGTACAAGCTTTACACCTTGCGCTACTCGATAGTGTTCTTCGCCAACAATATTTGGATCCAAAGCAGTTGAATTACTTTCCAACGGATCAATGGCCGGGTAAATACCCAACGATGCAAGTTGGCGGGAAAGCACTACAGTTGAGTCTAGGTGAGAGAAGGTTGTGGCTGGCGCAGGGTCTGTAAGGTCGTCAGCTGGTACGTATACGGCCTGAACAGATGTAATCGATCCTTTTTTAGTAGAAGTAATTCGCTCTTGCATTTTACCCATTTCCTCTGCCAGTGTTGGCTGATAACCCACTGCAGAAGACACTCGTCCAAGTAGCGAAGACACTTCCTGGCCGGCTTGAGTGAAGCGGAATACATTGTCCATAAAAAACAGGACGTCCTTCCCTTCTCCTTCGTCACGCAATGCCTCTGCCATAGTAAGGCCGGTTAGACCTACTCTAGCTCTAGAACCTGGTACTTCGTTCATTTGTCCAAACACAAGCGCGGTTTTATCGAGGACTCCAGATTCCTTCATTTCGTGATAAAGGTCATTTCCTTCTCGCACTCGTTCTCCTACACCAGCAAATACAGAGTAGCCTCCGTGATTAGTGGCTACGTTATTGATCAGCTCGGTGATGAGGACGGTTTTACCTACACCAGCTCCTCCAAAGAGACCGACTTTACCACCTTTGATGAAAGGTGCGAGTAAGTCAACAGACTTGATACCGGTTTCAAACACTTCAGTCTTCGTGGATTGATCCACAAACTTTGGAGCTTCCTGATGAATACCTTTTGTATCACCTGTTAACTGCCCCTTTCCGTCAAGAGCTGTGCCTAAGACGTTGAAAAGTCTGCCAAGTGTTTGTTCACCAACTGGCACTGAGATAGCCGCTCCAGTGTCCTTCACTTCCATTCCTCGTGTTAGGCCTTGTGTATCTTCCATAGAGATGGCTCGTACTCTATCAAGTCCTATATGTTGTGCGACTTCTAGTACGACACTCTGACCATCCTTTTCTACAGTCAAGGCGTTTAACAGAGCTGGTACTCCATCCTCTTTAAAGTGAATGTCCACTACGGGGCCCACTATTTGTGTAATGATTCCTGTTTTCATAATGTGTGCTTAATAATTAATGTGTTTGAACTCAGTACCACTGAGTGGTGAAGCCTCATAAAGCCCTCTGCCACTTAGTACTACTCATAAACCTCTGTCACTTAAGGGTCTAATCCTTCAATTGATTTTAACGTCTTTACTGACACGACATTTCACATTATGAAGTCAAATTTTGTGTTAGATACGAGACGCACAAGTAAAACTTTGTGAGCCGTACTGAATGGTACGGTGAAGAAAATTTTACGCTGTACAACAAAGTAGATGACATAAAATTTTATTTCATGGCTTCGACACCGGCTGTTATCTCTGACACTTCAGCAGTAATGGCAGTCTGGCGGGCCTTGTTATATTTAATCGTCAAACCTTTGATTACCTCCTTGCTTTTATCAGTTGCGTTCTTCATTGCTACCATGCGAGCCGAATGTTCCGATGCTTTGCTCTCTAGGAGCGCATGGTAGACCATAATCTGCACCAACTGCGGCACTAGAGAGTTAAAGACTTCCTCCGGCGATGGTTCAATGGTGTAAGTGATTGCTGTGTCTGACGGCTCAGAGTTATCACTAAACTTACCCCGCTTAGGTTTAATACCTTGCATGATGTAATGAATCTCAGCAGGATCCAGTGGTAATATTTGTCTCAATGTTGGTTCTTGCTCAAACGTGGAAAGGAAATTTTGGTATACAATTTCCACTTTTCGGTACTCATCTTGATTAAATTTACTAATCACCAGTTCGGTAATTGCATAGACATCTTCCACTGTAACCTCGTCAGACACGTTCACATACTCCTCCAAAACAACCAGTCGCTCTCTACGAGCAAAGTCTACAGCCTTCTTGCCAATACAAATGGTTTCAACCTTGTTGTCACTGTTCTGGATAACAGTCTCTGCTCTTTTTAAAACAGCACTATTAACACTACCAGCCAAACCTTTATCACTAGTAACAATAACTAGCAGTGTCTTCCCAGTATTTCGTCTAGCAGCAAATTGACTATTCTTCGCTTCATTTGAGTTTGAAATTCTAGCCAAAATGCGCAGTGCTGCATGCACATAAGGTCTACCAGCAAAAGCCCTTTCCTGGCTCTTTCGCATTTTTACTGCCGAAACAGATTCCATTGCCTTAGTCACTTGACCAGTCTTCTTGGTAGATATTATTTTGTTTTTAACTTGTTTAAGCGCCATAAAGTTCTTTATGTGCCTCCTTAAAGTCTGCAAGTGACTTATTCAATTTATCCACTACTTCATCAGTCAATTCACGGCCAGTTTCTATCGTGCTCAAAATATCTTTGCGGTCACGATCGATGAAGTTCAAGAACTCAGATTCAATCTTAGAAGTGCTTTCTACTGGAGCTCCGTCAAAAATGCCGTTGTTTGCTGCATAAATAGCAACCACTTGTCGTTGAAATGGTACTGGTGCGTTCTGACCCTGTTTCAAGAGCTCCACATATTTGCGACCAGAGTCGATTCTAGCCTTAGTATCATCATCCAAATCTGAAGCAAATTGCATAAAGGCTTCCAACTCTCTAAATTGAGCCAGTTCCAGCCTGATTTTTCCTGCCACCTTTTTCATAGCTTTAGTTTGAGCCGATGAACCTACTCGGGACACGGAGATACCGACGTCTAGTGCCGGGCGGATACCCTTATTGAACAAGTCAGTGTCCAAAAAGATTTGACCGTCTGTAATAGAGATGACGTTAGTAGGTATATAAGCAGAAACATCACCTTCTTGAGTTTCAATTATCGGCAGGGCAGTTATCGAGCCTGCGCCCAGCTCAGCCGATAATTTAGCTGATCGTTCCAAAAGTCTAGAGTGCAAGTAGAAGATGTCACCCGGATATGCTTCACGACCCGGTGGACGTCGCAAGAGTAGTGACATTTGGCGATATGCATTAGCGTGCTTAGAAAGGTCGTCAAATACTACCAGTACATCCTTACCTTGCTCCATAAAGTATTCACCAATGGCAGCGCCAGCAAACGGAGCTAGGAAAAGTAACGGTGAAGCCTCTGAAGCAGAAGTAGCCACAATAGTGGTGTACTCCATTGCACCAGCTTCTTCTAGCCTTGCCATGATAGATGCTGTCTTAGACCGCTTTTGTCCGACAGCCACATAAATACAAACAGGGCGTTTGTCTGCTGGCTCGTACTTCTGGTTGATTATAGTGTCGATTGCGATCGTAGTCTTACCAGTCTGACGATCCCCAATGATAAGTTCACGTTGTCCGCGTCCAATTGGAATCATGGAGTCAATAGCTTTGATACCTGTGTGAATCGGCTCATTTACACCAGAACGGTCCATTACTCCATAAGCTACCCTCTCAATAGGCATATTTCTGTCAGTTTCAATTGTACCTTTACCGTCAATTGCCTCTCCTAAAGGAGAAACGACTCGACCCACAATTTCCTTGCCCACTGGAATGGAAAGCAATTTGTTGGTGCGCATCACTCGCATTCCCTCCTTAACAAGGTCAGACTCACCCAAAATTACCACCTTTACAGTATCTTCTTCTAGGTTAAGTACCAATCCAAAAACTGCCTTGTCACTTTTTAAAGTTTCTTCAAGAGACTGTTCGTCAGAAACAGCGAAAGAAACCATCTCCATCATCTCGGCTTTATCTAGGCCGTCAATTTCTGCAATCCCATCACCTACAGCAGTAACAACTCCTATATCAGTTGTAGTACTGCCAGTGTCGAGATTGGCAATTTCTGACTTAATTTTTTCTATAATAACTGAACTCATGTTTGTAATTTATTGGGTAATTTTTTGGTAAAGTGAAACTAACTTTTGCTTATAGCTTGCATCTACTCTCTGAGACTTTGATTCCAATATATAGCCACCTATCAAATTTGAGTTGATTTGGACAGCTGGTGTAGTAGTGATGTTCATACCTGCAAGCTGAGACTCAATTTCCGACTTGTAAGAATCATACTGTGAGTTATCGGTTACTGTAACCAAGGCTTCATCTTGCGCACGACCCTCAAGAAAGCGTAGCGTACTTTGCAACACACCTCGATACAACTTCATATGGCCTCGCTTCTCTTGCACCAACATAAGGTTTTGCAGTGCAACCCTTGGTTCCACACCTACCTCAATGCTTTGTAGTAACGCCTGTACGTAATTCTCTTTCATGACTAACTGATCTTCTCCTTAAGGACTTTCTCCGCAGCTAAAACTGCCATCTTGGCAATCTCAGCTTCAGCTTCACTCTTTGATTCCTTCTTTATCTCTTCACCTCGTATCTCAGCATTTTTGATAGCATCGACTGCTTTTACTTCTGCCTCAGATAAGATTGTTTCCGCCTTCTCTTTGGCACTTTGAGTGGCTCTCTCACTAACAGAATCAGCCTCCCTATGGGCCTGCGTTAAGATTTCTGCTTTTTCTGATTCAGCTTGACTGAGAGACTCAGCAGCTTGTTCTGCGTCTTTTATACCTTGAGCAATTTTTTCCTCCCTAACCTCTATCATTTTCATAAGAGGCTTATACAGGAAATACGATAACAATGCCACTAGAGCAGCAAAGTTGATGATTTGTACTACAATTAGCTTTAGATCTATACCAAAGGCTTGAATGAGTTGTTCCATAATGACTGAAGGAATTGTTAGGAAGTCACTGAGGTGTCTCAGATACTAGGCGGACAAGGAAATATGTATGAGTCGTACTTTTGTACGATGAAAACAAATTTACCGCAGTCCAACAAAGTAGATGAGATACATTCAGTGACTTAACTAAGCGAACTTGATAATGAATGCTACAACCAGGGCAAAAATAGCCAAAGCCTCCACAAAGGCAATACCAATAAACATGGTGGCCTGCACCTTTCCGGCTGCTTCAGGATTACGACCAATAGCTTCTAGTGCTTTTGAGATAAGGATACCAAGACCAACACCTGGACCGAGTACACCAAAACCGGCTGCTATACCCATAGCTAGCGCCTTCATTGCTTCAGCACTTAGTACTGCAACTTCCATTTCTGGGGACATAATATTTACTTAGTTATTTACTAATGGACAAACATGAGCCAGCTTAGACGGGCTCATTCTCACCCACTAATGAGGTACCTCTACCGCTATCTTTATAAAGAATAAAGTTAAAATGGCAAAAATGAACGCCTGAATCAATCCAACAAACATCTCGTATGCCAATAAAGGAACGGGTAGAAAATACGGTGTAGCCAAAAACATAACGACAAGAAGCAAGGTTTTGCCAGCAAAAATGTTTCCGAAAAGACGAAAAGAAAATGAGATCAGGCGAGCGAGTTCTGAAATAAGTTCGATAATACCTATTGCAAAAGCCAATAAATTTGGTCCATTGAACTGTCTTAAAAAACGAAGGTTGATAAACTTTCCACTGTACCGCCAAAATCCAATCGCCACTATACCAGCAAACTCAATCACCACAAAGGCTATAATAGCGAAAGCCAGTGTGATATTTAAGTCCGTTGCCGGCGGGTAAAAGAAAGGGATTAAGTGATGCGATTCATCATAGATACCAATGGAAGTAACTCCAGGGAATAATCCGAGCCAATTCATCGTGAGGATGAAAAGAAAAATGGTCATAATAATCGGAAAATACTTTTTTGCTAATTTTTTATCCTCCAAAGTATCGGCCATGTAGTCAAAAGCTCCACCCAATATCAGCTCAAATAGACTCTGGAGCTTACCAGGAATCAGTTTTAGCTTTCTCCGAACAGTAAAAGCGACTGCAATCAACAAAACCATCGCCAGCCAACTGGTAAGAAGAGTAGAAGTTACAGGTAAACCACCCATATTTCCAAGTACGTAGGGAGCTAAATGTACAGTTAGTCCTGATTCTTCTTCATGTGTGGTCGTGTGCTCTGCCGTTGTTTTCGTAGCCATAAATTGCGCCGGTATATTAACACAGCACAAGGAAAAATAAAGTGGACAAGCAAAAGTCCCACCTGGGCGGGACCTGCAATCTTTTGGCATTTCATCCTAACTTTGAAATGGAACGCGCCCTTTCATGTAGGTCTGGATGCTTCCCTGTATCCCAAAGCCAGAATTTGGAGAAATTTGATTTGAATGCTCCAATTTCTCTAAGCCCTAGAAACAAGGACCGTCCTTTGAAAGCGGAGTCGGTGCTCGGCTTTGGGTACGAAAGTCCGAGGGACTTAGCAGCATCGGCAGGCAGCATCCCCTCTTTCAATTTATATGTGATCTTTTTCATTTAGGTCTCCTACTGTGATTGCAGGCAAAAATTAACATAGATTTAAAAAATGTAAATTGCACAGCATGATTAATTGACAAGCAGTAAGATATTGCTACTATGTTGTGACTCAAATATTGAGTGGTCGTGAGTCAAGCTTGCTGACCTGCATGTCATTCATTGCCAGGCCAGTAAGACAAGCTTGCTGACCTGCATTCACAGAAAGAGAGCGGGAGCACATGCTTTCAGCATGTGGAACCGGAATATTTTTGCAAAAACAAATGCAAGCACTTGTTTTTGCAAAAATATTCCGGTTCCACATCTTCTGCTCTCCCTATTCATTGGGCCAGTAGCTCAGTTGGCTAGAGCGCCTCATTTGCACTGAGGAGGCCGGGGGTTCGAGTCCTCTCTGGTCCACAATCGGAAGGCCGGCAAGACCAATGTCTTGTCGGCCTTTGCCGTTGTGAGACTGGATAGGGCTCGAAAGACGGAGGATGCGAAGCCAGTCGGAACACAGTGGAGACTGAAGCCGAGTCGGGGTCGAAAGCACTTACTAGAATTGGAGCGAAGTGAACAATTGTAGTTAGTGACTTGTGACCGAGTCCTCTCTGGTCCACAACCAAAACCTGCACATCGTGCAGGTTGTTTGTTTCCAATACTACCCCACTAGTGGAAAACCAAACAACATCATAGCCGTCAAAAAACCAATGATGTATGCAAGTAATACCAAAAATGCTTTTTCATTTTTCATAACAAAATGTTAACACACTAGCTAATCAGAAAGTCCACTAACTCAGAGTGACTTGACCCAACTGATAGCAGAGCTGAAGACAGTACGCCCTCAGCAGAAAAGTCGGGTATGCTGTTGACTTCTAAAAAGAAAACTTCACCGGCTGGTGTCACGCGGAAATCTGCTTTTGACAGCCCACGAAGACCCAGCGAATCGTGAACATCTCGCAACATAGTTTCTATTTCGCTTTTTACTTCCCTATTGAAGGTGGCTGGCGTTACATACTTAGAAGGATTCAAGACTTCGATAACGGGCGTAGTATATGGAAATTGATTTCGAAATCCATCAATCAAAATACAGGTGGCGTCGGCACCACCAATATATTGCTCTACCAGCACATCATCATACATTTGAAAGGCCTGCTCCAGTACTTTTGCTAGAGCAGAATTGTCTTCCGCATAATAGAACCCTTGAGTACAATTACCCTTCAATGGTTTTACGACATAGGCTGGGAGAAAAAGAGTATTCAGAACTCTTATAATCTTATGTAAATCTTCTTCGTCACTGGAAATATGTAAGTGTTGAGGAGTTCTTATACCGAGATTCTTTCTGACTGTATCCTTGGCCAAAGCTTTGTTGAAGGCTAAAGCAGAAGCTAGTGAGTTACTACTGTGATAGCGAACGCCATATTGATCCAAGAGTTGCTGCAATTGCCCACCTTCACCGTACTGATCTCTTAGAGTAACAACAGCTTGATCCATTTGAGATAGTATCTCACCAGGATTTCTCTTCATCCCCCACATAAGCCATTCACCCTGAGGTGAAATATTTACATCCAATACTTCCAAGTCCTCCCTTCTTTTTAATGCACTTAAAATGGCAGAACCGCTTTTCATAGAATGTGAAAAAGAGTTGGGTTCCCCACCCCTAAAGACACCTACACGCTTCTTGTGTACCCAAGTACTCACACAGCTATTTTAACATGCTACTTAAGTAATTTTCAGCCGTTGTTTCCGTCTGTGGTATTGGATTGAAAAGCGATGTGCTTCGTGATTGGCAAGCAATATTTCGTCTTCAAACTTACTAATGAAAGTCTCGCTTCCCAATAATTTTTCTGGCTTATGTTGCTCATTCTTCACTACTGCAGCCACTGGTATCATCACTCCTGCTTCCCGCAGCACTCGCTCTACTACATTTTTCTGAGCTTTACCTCCGTCTACCACTATGAGCTGAGGTAGCGGCCACTCTGGATGCTCTAACCTCCTTTCCAAAACTTCTTTTAAAGCCGCCGTGTCATTGCTCTTACTTACACTTTGTATTTTGAACTTGCGGTACTCGCTTTTTGCCGGTTCACCACCTTCCAGTACCACCATCACACCAACCATGTTATCTCCTGCCAGGTGTGCTATGTCATAGGCTTCAACTCTCTTATGCGAGTCATCTCTGAAGCTGGTGTCACTTTGTATGAGTGACACATCCTCAATATGCTGAAGTGCAAATATTTTTTTCTTAATTTTACCTGCCTCTTCAAATCTTTCCTTCTTTGCTAGAGACTTCATTTCCTTTTCTAGCTCTGCAATTATTTTCCTTTTTTCTCCACTAAAGAACATTCGTAGATGCTTTATTGTTCGAAGATACTCCTTCTTGTTATTTTCTTTCGGATACAGCCCAATCTGTCGATTGAAGTCAATCACACCCCGCGCAAGTTTAGACTTTTCCTCGCCAATAGGCACATTGGTATCATAAAAGCGAAATATTTTCTTTACTATTTTTAAGGCAGACTTAAATAGTGTGCCGCTAGGAAAAGGGCCAAACTCGTATAGAATTTCGTCGATGGAATATTTGGTAGCCAAGTCTTTTCCTCTAACAACTAGTACTCTGGGAAATTCTTCTTTGGTGATGATTAAATGGTTGTAGCTTTTATCATCCTTGTTGATGGTATTGAATTGTGGTTTGTGGGTACGGATGAGGTTTGCTTCCAAAATCAATGCTTCAAGCACGCTATCAGTTATGGTCCATTCTATACAAACAGCCCTTCCAACCATTTTCTCAATTAGATCAGAGCGTTTTTCCTTCAAGTCACTAGAGAAGTAGCTCCGCACCCGATTGCGCAGTGAAGTAGCTTTTCCTATGTATAGGATTTCCTTTCTCGATCCAAGGAAAAAGTATACTCCAGGTTCACTGGGTATTACTTTCTTATGTAAGTCGGCTTTTGTCATTTCGACACTATAACTCATAACCGCCCAAATCATCAAAGCTTGGGCGGGAGAGTTTGAATCTTACTTAGCGGTGACTTAGCTGCTACGATAAGTGGATCGCTTCTATGGTTTATCGACTTTTGCTAGCCTTCTCCTCTTTGCACTATAGAATATCTCGCGAATCCACTGTCGCTTCACTGCTGTCCAATCCGTCTCTACAGCACGTCTTTCTCTTTCGACAATTTGTTGCCTGACTATTGCAGCAGACTCCTGAGCGGTAGCTTTCATCTCAAACTCCTCATTGAATGACCAGGCTCTCTAAAAATTAACTTTAACAAAACTTGAGTGCCACCGCTACGACATTGTCCCCAGAATCCACTGAACATGTTCGTGCGTTATACATTTCCAATCAATTAAGAGTATATGGTCGAAATTACGTTCGAAATTTCGAACGATTACCCTACCGACATCACTATAGAATCTTTCTGAGGTACTGACCGGTGAGGGAAGACTCTTTTTCTGCCACCTCCTCTGGAGTACCTTTCGCTACTACCTTACCTCCTTCGGCACCGCCTTTAGGACCGATGTCAATGACATAGTCTGAAGACTTTACCAAGTCTAAGTTGTGCTCAATCACCATCACGGTATTACCCTTATTGACAAGCTCTTGAAGAATTTCAATCAATTTTTTGACATCATCGTAGTGTAGTCCAATAGTTGGCTCGTCAAGTAAGTATATGGTTTTTTGAGTATGGGTACGATAAAGCTCCGAAGCGATTTTTACCCTTTGGGCTTCACCTCCGGAAAGAGTCGTTGCACTTTGTCCTAGCTCTAAGTAACCAAGACCTACTGAAATGAGTGATTGTAGTCTTTCAGAAATCGCTGGAATGTCATCGTAGAAAACCGCCGCCTCTTCAATCGTCATGTGAAGTACCTCGTGAATATTTTTACCCTTATAGCGCACCTCTAACGTTTCTTTAGTAAATCTTTTTCCGTCGCAAACATCGCAAGTCACGTATACAGTGGGTAAGAAGTGCATTTCTACCGCAATCATCCCGTTACCCTGACAAGCTTCACAACGTCCTCCTTTCACGTTAAAGCTAAACCTTCCAGGCTTCCATCCTCTGGCACGAGCTTCAGATGTTGCGGCAAAAAGATCGCGAATATGAGTGAACGCGCCAGTGTAAGTCGCTGGGTTAGATCTTGGTGTCCTACCAATAGGTGATTGATCGATCAGCACAGTTCTACCCAAATACTCTGTACCTGTGATAGACGAGATGTTGAATGTCTTTGCGGTGCGATACTTTCTCTCGAGTTTTGCTTGGAGATTCTTATGAAGAATTTCATACATGAAAGTTGACTTCCCACTTCCAGAAACTCCCGTAACAGTTATTAAGCGTCCTAGAGGGATATCAATATTAAGATTTTTGATATTGAAAGCCTTTCCCCCTTTAATCTTTATTGAACCCTTTTCGCTTATTCGTCTTTTCGGTACTTCTATCTCTCTTTCCTTACGCAAGTAAGCGAGAGTCGAAGAGTCATTGGTGTTTTTCTTGGCTTCTAGTAGAGGTTGTAGGTAGTCGGATACCACAACCTCGCCACCATGAATACCGGCGCCGGGTCCAATATCGATCAGATAGTCGGCTGCGTGGATCGTATCTTCATCATGCTCTACTACCACTATAGTGTTACCCAAATCACGAAGTTCCAGTAGGGTTTTTATGAGTCTCTCATTATCGTGCTGATGCAAACCAATAGTTGGTTCGTCCAACACATAGAGTGCTCCTACCAGACCTGAGCCCAATTGTGATGCTAGTCTAATTCTTTGCGCTTCTCCTCCTGACAGAGTGTTTGCTCGCCTATCGAGGGTCAGGTATTCAATACCTACGTTTCTCATGAAGTGCAGTCTCTCTATGATCTCGCGCAGAGCTGGCCAAGCAATTTCTTGTTGCTTTTGTGACAAGTCTAACCTATCCACAAACTCAATTGCTTCGTTAACAGACATACTTGTGAAATCGACTATATTCTTACCCAATTCTTTGTTACTACCTCCCAAATATACCCTGAGTGCTTCTTTCCGTAGCCTCGCACCCTTGCACTCTGGACATATGTCACTATTGAATATTCCTACCACTCCCAAACCATTACACTCACTACATGCCCCATAGGGTGAGTTGAATGAAAAAAGTCTTGGCTCTACTTCAGGGAATGACGATCCGTCAGCCGGACAAATAAACTTGGCCGACAGTACGCGATCACCAGATGGAGTTTCAACTTTTACCAATCCACTTGATTGATGCAGTGCTACTTCTATCGCTTCTGAAAGTCTTTCAACAGATCCTTTCTTGTCGCCGGAAAATTCGCTTATGTAAATTTCGTCCACTAACACATCAATGTCATGACGCTTCGTCTTTGACAGAACTATTTTCTCCCTAAGTTGCTTAATCTCCCCATCTATTTTTACAGTTTCAAAGCCCTTGCCTAGTAAGTCATACAAAAGTTGATAGTACTCACCCTTTCTACCTACTACAACAGGCGAGAAAATAGCAATTTTTCCCTGACTGATCTTTATACCCATGACCTTCTCGGCACCCTTTGAATCCTTCACTTCATGGGTAATGATTGATTCCAAAATAATGTTGGCTATTTCATCCTGTGATAGCTTTTCGATTTTCACATCAGTATCAAGGCAATATGGCTGACCCACTCGTGCGTATAGGATACGTAAATAGTCATAGATCTCAGTAATAGTAGCCACCGTAGAACGAGGGTTTCTACTGGCCGACTTTTGGTCAATAGATATAGCAGGAGAAAGTCCTGATATCTCGTCAACATCAGGCTTTTGCATCTTATTCAAAAACTGTCGGGCATAAGCGGACAAAGACTCTACATACCTTCTTTGTCCTTCAGCGAAAATAGTATCAAAGGCTAGTGATGACTTACCGCTTCCGGAAGGTCCGGTAATAACCACCATTTTGTTACGTGGCAAAGCGACATCAATATTCTTCAAATTGTGAGTGCGAGCACCTTTAATTACAATTTTCTTCTCCTCAGGGTCGTCCCACTGTATCTTAGATTTCCTGTCATCCATGGCAAATGTGAGTATACCTTGGCATTATCAATCAGTCTACAACGCACTGAAATGCACCGCGAATCAAGTTTACAAGCAGAAACCAACCTTAGTCACTATGCCAGTCAACTGGCATAGTATATGACGGTTAACTGGCATATGAGAGTTGAGGGAGTAATTTATGAAGCAGTAAGTGTTCTGGTGCGCAGCGCAATTCGAATATGTGACTTCATTTTTTTAGCTCTTCCAGATACTTTATTTCGTCACGGATTATTGCAGCAGTCTCAAAATCTAGAATAGCAACCGCCTCTTCCATCTGTCTTCGTTTTTGCTTTAGTACTTTCTTTGGATTTTTTTTGTATAACTCCATATCAACCTTAAGCAGGACATCGACGGTTTTATCATGCTCTGTTCGGAGTTGATCAGCAATAGACCTAATTTCCTTACTGATAGTAGTTGGGGTAATATTGTGCTTTCTATTGTGTATTAGCTGTATCTCTCGTCGGCGATTTGTTTCATCTATTGCTGTCCTCAATGAATTAGTCATTCCGTCTGCATAAAGAACCACTTTTCCATTCACATTTCTGGCTGCTCGACCGATGGTCTGAATCAACGCTGTCTCACTTCGAAGAAAGCCTTCTTTATCTGCATCAAGAATTGCCACTAGTTCAACTTCTGGCAGATCAAGCCCCTCTCTAAGAAGGTTGACCCCCACCAAGCAGTCAAACTTTCCCCTTCTAAAGTCGGCAAGAATCTCTATTCTTTCTAACGTATCTACATCACTGTGGATATATCTGCTTTTGACTTTTCTCTCCTCTAAGAAATCCGATAGATCTTCGGCCATTTGCTTTGTAAGAGTAGTGACCAGAACTCTAGCACCTTCTCTGATAGTATTTTCTGCTTGACTAATAAAATCTTTTATTTGACCTTTGTAGTCACCCTTCTCGGTCACGGGCTTCAGCTTAATTTCTGGATCAATTAACCCTGTCGGGCGAATAATTTGCTCGACAATGTTTTCTGAATATTCCTTTTCGTATTTTCCGGGAGTGGCTGTAGTGTAGACACGTTGCCCCAGTTCTCTTTCAATTTCTTTAAATTGCAAAGGTCGATTGTCGATTGCGCTGGGAAGACGGAAGCCGTGTTCTACTAAAGTGTCCTTCCTCGACTTATCACCAGCATACATACCCCCCAGTTGCGGTATTGTTACATGTGACTCATCAATAATAGTTAGAAAGTCTGGAGTTCCGTCTACTAGATGAGGAAAGTATGACAGTAAGGTGTATGGAGGCTCGCCTGCCTGTCGCCTATCAAAGTGACGCGAGTAATTTTCAATACCATTGCAGTAACCGATTTCTCGCATCAAAGCCAAGTCGTTTTGAGTACGTCTCTTCAGCCTTTCTGCCTCGAGTATTTTTCCTTCTCTTTTAAACTTAGCCAATTGTAGCTTGAGCTCCTCTTTTATCTCTTCAATTGCTTCCAATCTTTCATGTTCAGGAGTTACAAAGTGTTTGGCGGGAAATAGCGGATGGTGCTGTAGCTCACTTATAATAGAGCGTGTGATCGCATCAATTTTTGTTATAGAGCCAATCTGGTCACCAGCAAAATCAATCCTGACTATAACCCGCTCACTAGTGGGCATTACTTCAACTTTATTACCTACTGCTCGAAATGATCCTGGAGTTAAGTCAGCGTTTGTTCTTTCAAAATACATGCCAACCAATTCCCTCAAGAAGTCAGCTCGACTCAATGCATCACCCACACTTAAATCTCTTTGTACACGCTTATACTCAATCGGAGAGCCCAGGCCATAAATACATGATACGGAGGCAACAATAATAACGTCACTCCTAGTGAGGAGCGCCTCTGTAGAAGCATGTCTTAACCTATCAATTTCTTCGTTTATCTGTGCCTCCTTTTCTATATATGTATCGCTGGTCGGCATGTAGGCCTCAGGTTGATAGTAGTCATAGTAAGAAACAAAATAATGAACCGCATTATTGGGGAAAAAATCACGGTATTCTTGTGCCAACTGAGCGGCTAACGTCTTATTGTGAGCAATAACTAAGGTTGGCTTTTGAACTTGATTTATAATGTTTGCGCAAGTAAATGTCTTACCGCTACCAGTTACACCAAAAAGAGTTTGGTGTGTCAAACCTTTCTTTAACCCTGCTACGAGTGATTTAATTGCTTCTGGTTGATCACCAGCAGGAGTTTTATCAGTGCTAATTTGAAAGTGCTCATTCATCATTTAGTATTTTTGTTCTTATTGCCTTTGTGTAGTTTACAATAGTCCAAAGATTGTGGAGAGAAGCTAAGTGTGGCCCTAGCATCTCCTTTGCTCTAAAAAGGTGTGCTAAGTAAGCTTTGGTATATTGTGTACCAATTGGACTTTCACTAAAATCAAAGTTGGAATGGTCATGAATAAACTTTTGATTGAGTATATTAATCTTTTCATAAACAGGCAGTCCGAAGTTATTTACGCTACCAGTATTAACGTACAAAGTACCTGTTCTACCCAACCTAGTAGGAGCAACACAGTCAAAAGTATCACACCCATTCAATACACCTGCCAGGATGTCCTCCGGTTCACCAATTCCCAACAAGTGGCGTGGCTTTTCTTCTGGTAGAATTTGATTTACTACTTCAAGTGATTCTCCCAGATCAGACTTAGAAAAGGAGCCACCAATCGCAAAACCGTCAAAATCCATTTTGGCTAGAGTACAGGCACTCTCTTTTCGCAAATCGAGATGTCTGCCTCCTTGCACTACTCCGTACAAACCCTGATTCTTTAAAGCACTGTAGTTATTCTTGTGGGCCATAATAGAACGTTTGGCCCAGCGATGAGTGCGGTCCATGGCCTCCTTCTGATAATCTCTGTCTACTGTCGGGCTAGTACATTCGTCGAATGCAACAATAATATCAGCTCCAATTTGGTGTTGTACCTCAATTGAACGTTCAGGGGTAAATCTGTGCATAGACCCATCTAAGTGTGAAGTAAAAGTCACCCCATCTTCATCTATAACACACAATTTGCCGTGCTGAGAGGCGAGTTCTTTTGAGTATACATTCAAGCTACTTCCATCAGCATCAGCGGTAGCATCCTTGGCAAACTTAGTAACTCCTTTTCCGAAAGCAGCACCTAGACTAAACACCTGAAAACCTCCACTATCCGTCATAGTAGGTCCTACCCAATTCATGAACTTACCAAGTCCTCCAGCCTCTTCTATTAAGTCTGAGCCAGGCTGTAGGAATAAGTGATAGGTATTAGCGAGCGCTACTTGATTGCCTACATATTTCTCCATGTCATCCACTTTCACGCTCTTTACAGTACCCTTTGTCCCAACGACTACAAATGCCGGAGTGGTAATTGGACCATGAGGTGTATGGATAATACCTGCTCTAGCCAGAGATCTTTTGCATCTCTTTTCGAGAGTGAAATTAACTGGACAAGAATTCATTACTCAATAGATAGGAGCTCTACAGTAAACACAAGATTTGATCCACCTGGAATTGGACCCATGGCTTTAGAACCATAGGCCATACTTGCAGGTATTACTAATATTCTTTGTCCACCCACTTTCATACCTAAAATGCCTTCTTCCCAACCTGCGATCACTTTGCCGTCTCCTACCTTGAAACTAAAAGGCTCGCCTTTTTTGTACGAGTTATCAAATTGCTGTCCGTTTGGTAGTGACCCGATATAATGAACAGTCACATAATCACCTTTCATTACTTCCTCACCCACTCCAACCACAACATCGTTAATAACTAACTTTTGCAACTTTCCGCCTTGGAAGGCATTTTCTAAAGCATTCGCAGCGGCAGCCTGTTGGTTTTTGCCTTCCTCAATGTAGACTGTCGAACCCGTCGTAGTCAGTAGCTTTGATGTATCGCGGAGCTGTACAAACCAAAGTGCCAACGACAACAAACCAATACAACACACAATCCCTACTAGCTCAATCTTATTGAATTTCATTGGCTTAAAAATACCAGAAAAGACTTAAAATGCAATCGGCAGCACACCGTGGAGAATATTTTGTTTCAGACTAGGATGGCTTTTACTAGACAAAAGTTGGAGAGATTTTTGCTTTTCGTCTTCCTCGAGAATGTGCGACTGTGCTTTAGTACCAATGCTTGAAGTTGGCAATAGCTCTATCCTCCCTTTGTCACTTTCAAGAGTCAACCTAAGAATCAAACCAATTTGTACATCTGTGCTGAAATACTGATCAAAAATGAAGTTCCCTAGAGAATAGAAGACCGGCACTCCATTAATGTAATCAACATCTTGAATGACATGCGGATGATGGCCAACTATTATATCAGCTCCCATGTTAACCAAACTTGCTGCTATATCCCTCTGTTTGTCGGAATGAACGGGCTCATACTCTTCTCCCCAATGTACGTATACTAACTGAAGCTCAGACTTTTGGTTCACAACTGAGAAAAGAGTCTTCGCGTCCTTGTCTAAGAAGGGTGCTCCAGCCAGATTGACACCAATCAATGCAACTTTGCCAGTCACTGTATCGAGGTATGCCACACTAATCTCCTCATCTACAGTATAAGCCGAACCAAAGACAGCGGTGTGTTTTTCGAGGTTTGCTCTTGTTTCTTTGTAGCCGTTTACACCATAGTCATCGCTGTGGTTATTGGCCAAAGAAGCATGTGTAATATTGTTTTGCTTTAACAGATCTAGATTCTTGATAGGCACAGAAAAAGTAAAACTTCCTGATGGTGTGGCTTGATGAATATTCGGTACGGATGACTCGAAGTTAACCACAACATAATCGGCCAACGAAAACTCATCAGAAACATGCTGTAAAGGATAGCTCAAGCCCAAAGCAGCAATTTTTTGCTCCACATCTCTGCCAAGGAACAGGTCTCCAGTAAGAATAATTGTCGTAGTGCTAGTTGCTACTTTGTTGGCATCATCAGAACTAAACAGTCTATTAGTATAAAAAGATACTTGATCAGTAGTGACAAGAAAAATCAAGATGGTTAAAGTAACAGGGAGAAAAGCCAGAAAAAAAGCTAGTTTCCAAAGAAACCACTTGCTATATGAAAAATTCCCATTTCCATGTACCACATTGCTGTGATAACAAAAGTTAAAGCCAATGTCAAAGCAACTAGTGCCACTACGGTCATTTGCTTCACTGTCATTTGGTTGTATGTTTTTCCTGTAGGAACGTTTGTCTGCTTAATATCAACATCTATCCCCAACAAAGCAGAGATGGTTTGCGGGTCAAGGTTCTCATCAGACCTCATGACTTTATGCAATGAGTCAACTCTTCTTTTGTGAGTTGAACTATTCTCCCTTAAGACCATTAACGCTGTTTCAACATCACTAGCGTGCCACTTTGCACTTATAAGTAGTGATTTAATCTCCTCGTCAGGCGCACTGGGATCTACGCCGTTGGCTGTCAATAGATGTTCAACTACACTCCTGTCAATCATAAGCTTACATATTCATCAGACTCTTTGTCTGCACTGGTAAAACTTATTTCGTTTTTTCTGTCTGAAATATGCAACGAATATAATTCTAACAAAACCATAAACAAACTCACCACCACCGGACCTACAATAAAACCAATTGGACCAAAGACAGATATACCCCCAAGAACTGATAAAAGGATAAGGAAAGGATGAATTTTGTTTCCCCTACTAATGAGATATGGGCCTAGTAGATTATCTATAAGACCGACTGCGGTCATACCCCATACTGTTAGACCAATGGCAAATGCGTATTGTCCTGTAAATACCAAAAACAAAATAGATGGTACCAAAACAACAGAAGTACCGACACTGGGTATCAAGGCACCAAACGCTGCAATAAAGCCCCAGAGAACAAATCGTTCAAATCCGAATAACCAAAGTCCAAAAGCGGTTAACGTTCCTTGAATAAGAGCAACTAAAACTGTGCCAGTAGCCACTGAGCGGACCGCTACTCCCAACCTATTCAAAATGAGCTCATCTTCAGTGTCAGGTAACGGACTTATAATAATCAGCTTCTTGGTGAAAGTTTTACCATCTCTAAACAAGTAGAATACGCCAATAATTGATATGAAAAATAAGAATACAGTAGATGCAGTGCCAGCAAAAATCACTCCGAGGTTACCTGTAAGCCAAGCTGTTGCCTGTCTAAGATACCCATCCACATCGACTTCTATAGTCGGAAATAATTGGTTCACTGCGACTTGCAAACTAGCCAGTCTGTCGCTAAATCCCAAGGAACTGGAATTGGATAAGTTGTAAATTGACAAAGTTTCGCTAACTAGAGTTGAAGCGAGAAAAAATAGCGGACAAACCACTAACACCAATACAAGAAGTGTTGTTAATAAAGCGCCCAAGGTTCTATTTTGGCTTGGCATTCGAAGGACAATGGCCTCATAAACCGGGTAACAAATAGTCACTATAATAGCGGACAAAGCCAGCGCGCCTACAAAAGGAGCAAACATCTGCCAAACAATAAAAGCAACAGCTCCCATCAGTCCAAAAAAGAATACGTACTCAACTATCCGACTACTTACCATACCTACTATAATATCATTTTATTGTCACTTGACCTTGGCCAAGTGGGCATACGATCTAGCCAAGTCGCTCTGTCTCGAAGTAACTTTGACTCTCTGAGTTTTTAATATAAGCAAACAAAAACATTCCAGCCACAAGTAGCAAGAACAATACTAGCGTCATCCAAATTACACGATTTGGCATATGTACTAAATTATCTATTATAAACTAAAGAATACTACACTTCTCTAACTTGTTATTACTTCTTCTACATCACTCAACTCTCTTTCAATAAGAGCTTCGGAGACCTGTAAGGCTCGATGCAGACTTTCCTTCATTTCTTTGTCCTTCTTTGTGAGTTTAGACTTAGTGTTAATAGATTCAATTTGCTCATGAATCTCATCCCTTAACGCAGTAAAGATCTTCTCTGTTTGACTCTTGGCCGTTTTCATTTCCCATCGCAATCTGTTCTCTTTCTTATAGTATTCCAGTCTCTGACTCCGTAGGTACAGAAGCATAATTAGGAGGATTGAAGTAAGAAATAGAATTGTAAAATGTGACATGTTCACAATACTCGTCAATTTGTGCCAAGAACCCTGCATCACTTCAGCACTCATTCCTTCTATTGCTATCACAGAAACTGAATCTTGGTACATATTACTAGCTGCGTCAACCGCTGTCACAGACACATTGGTAATGCCCGGCACCAAGAATGGTAACTCAAAACCAGACTGCATTTGATCTGTACTAACTAGAACTGGGCTCTGCTTACCAACCGAAATCTGGTACTCGAGAACTCCTGAAATATCATCAGTGGCCCTTGCGACCAGTAATGGACTGCCTTCATTATTGGTAGAAAAAATTACTTCTATGGAAAAAGGATTGGGTGGAATGGTATCTATTAGAAGCGGGACACTGACAAACTCACCCCATCCGTCATTGTTTTTAAACTGAACACTTAGATACTGCAAACCTTGTCGCAAATCCGACTCAGTTACCTCAAACTGGCTGATGAGGCCATGGGACTTTTGTGGTTCTTGTCTATCCTCATCACTTAGCTCCACGGCCACCTTCTCCACGTCTGCCGGCAGATCCCAGTAAAAACTTCCTTCTGATACAGAATTCCAGCTTCCATCTGTGGCAAACTCGTCGCTGTATACCATTGGTGCAGATGGTGTATCAGCCCACACAAAAACTGGGAGCAGTAGGAAGACTGCACCAATCGTTAAGAACATATACCTGCTCGAATGAAGAACCATACGTTACCTCCTTATTATGACACGAACGCCAGTCTGTCTATTAAACTAGTCAACAGCCCTACTTGTCCGTGAGAATTTGGCGAATTATGACGGACCTATATTACCTGGAACAGAGTCTGACCTTTTGTCCTTTAAGCTTTCACTTTTTTTATTTGCTGCCAGTTTGTCGTATAGGCTGGGGATAAGTAGGATTTACCTTTATTCGTAACACCTGCTATCTCTTTTCCTAAAGCAATATAGTCACCTCCAAATTTACGGTTAATCTGGTCTATGACCATCATTGGATTGTTGCCTGCTGTGGTTTCAGTTTGAAATAAATTAGTCTGCACATAATCTTCGTGAACCAATCTACTAGCTACCACACCTACTTTTTTGTAAGGTACTTCTTCTTCATATAGTTGATCGATTGCAATCTTTG
>CAJWTE010000005.1 GCA_913046815.1 uncultured bacterium
GGTTTTGCCTCCGGCAAAACCGGCCGGATGTGAATCCGTAAATTGTCTGGTTGTAGGTAGAGTGCATCGGACTCTTTTTTCTTCACTGTTCCTACCAGCTCAGTACGAGCCTGCTCTAGTACTTTTTTCACCACTCCAGCTTGTCGCTCGTTTGGTACTTTTGGCTTTAGGCTAATTTCTACTATGTCACTATCCAGCGCAAAGCCGAGGTCACTATTCTCAATTAACACATCCTCTAAGAAATCTTCTAACCCCACAAATCCCACGCCTTTGCCGCGTACCTTTAGTACTCCCGTATAAGTTTTGTCAGTCATTTTCAATTGGAGTCTAACGCGATAGTAGTTCTTTTACAACCTGTATTTTTATTTACATATCGATATAAGTTTGATAGACTTTCAATACAGCGCGATGGCTGGTTCCGGGATAAGAATGAGTCCCCCAGGCTTTAGGCACCACTGTCCCAATATTTCGGAACCAGTCCGCGCATGTTAAGTCCAGGAAGCTCAATATGAGACCTGGCATTTTTATTGCCAAAATGACTGATATATAGTATCTTAGCGGGCACTATGTTAATGATGAGACTACAGAGAGTTGGACGTCGTAATGACCCGTCTTTTCGTATTGTTGTAACAGACAAACGGACTGGCCCAAAAAGCAACAAGAACATTGCTATTCTAGGTTCATACAATCCAAAAATGGATCATGTTCAACTTGACAAAGAGGAGGCTAAAAAATGGCTTGGACAAGGAGTTCAGCCATCTGACACTGTTCATAATATACTAGTGTCAGAAAAAGTTATCGAAGGGGATAAAATCAACGTTCTTCCGAGCAAGACCCCAATTCTTAAAGAGGAAGAAAAGGTAGAAGGGGCTTCTGCGGAAGGTGATGAAGTATCAGCCGAAGAAGTTGCAGAAACATCAGAACCAGCCGAAGAAACTCCAGTAGAAACAGAAGAAGTTCCAAAAGAAGAGGTAGCAGAAGAGACTCCTGCGGAAGAATCTGTATCAGCCGAGGAAGTGACTGATCAATCTGAAGAAGTTAAGCCAACTGAACCAGAGTCTGATGAAGCAGATAAAGGTGAAGTACAACCAGAAGAGAAAGACGAGACCGAGTCAGTAGAAGTAGACAGTGATACTGAAGCGGAAGAGAAAAAATCCGAGTAACGCAATTGACTATATCGCAATACTCCCGTAACATTTAAATAGGGCTTATTAAGCCAGCTTAAAAAATAAATAAGATAAGACTATGCAAGAAGATCAGCAATTTCTGGAAAACCTAGTGAAGGCTTTGGTTGACCATCCGGACGACGTAAAGATCGACCGAACAGTTGACGAAATGGGCGTCTTACTAACACTTGATGTGCATGCCGAGGACATGGGTAAAATTATTGGCCGTAGTGGTAATACTGCTAAAGCGATTCGTACCCTATTACGAGTAGTAGGTATGAAAAACGAAGCTCGAGTGAACCTAAAGATCAATGAACCAGAAGGGGGAAGACCAATGTCTGCACAGAGTACTGCTAGTGAGGCAGTTGAAAGTTCAGAAGCAGAGACTACAGAAGAAGTGGAGCCTGCTGTTAACCTCGACCAAGCCATCGACGACCTAAAAATTTAAATTAGCGAACTACTTCACAACAACTTCAGCCGCGTCAGGCACGATACTAATTTGTACCGCTTCCTCCGCGGCTTTGTTGTTCTTCGTATTTTATCTAATTTAAAACTTTAGGAGACTTGAAATTCTTAAACTCCTCACTCTTCAGCAAAATTCTAGACTTCAAACTAACTCTAATGCAATTAAAACCAAAACCTTCGGTTAATCGAAGGTTTTGGTTTTTTGTGGGGTGTGGTAGTTTAGTCCTATGCTTAATTTCCATATCATTACAATTTTTCCAGAAGTATGTAAATCGTATACCGATACAGGAATTTTGGGCAGGGCACAGAAAACATATAAAGGAAAAGGATCTAAGGTGCGAGGCAAAAAAATTTCTGTCAGTTACTATGATCCGCGTGACTTTACATCTGATAAGCACAAGAAAGTGGATGATAAACCATATGGCGGTGGCCCGGGAATGGTCATGTCTGCTAAGCCAATATTGAAGGCATGGCAAAAAGCCGTGGGTAGAAAAAAGAATAAGAAGCAAATAAAGACTTTGATTCTGTCTCCTCGTGGCAAAATCTTTGATCAGAAGCTGGCTAAACAATATGCTAAGAAGTATGAGAACCTAGTGCTTATCAGTGGCCGGTATGAAGGTATTGATGCACGAGTCAAAAAGGCCCTGCGGGCAGAAGAAGTAAGTGTGGGGAATTATGTACTAAGCGGGGGAGAGTTGCCAGCTATGACTATAATTGATGCAGTAGCGCGCGAAATACCAGGTGTGCTCGGTGAAAGGAGCTCATTAGAAGACCGAAGAGTTACCTCCGGAGAAGTATATACGCGACCAGACACTGTCATCTATGGCAGTAAAAAGTATGTGGTGCCAAAGGTGTTGTTGAAAGGTAATCACAAAGAAATCGAGAGTTATCGAAGAAAGAAATAGGAATTGGTGAGATTGCTCACCAATTCCTTAGAGATATGATTATTTGGGCATAATGTTATGACCAAACCATCATATGGTTGGTGTGTAGGTTGCAAATCTCAAGAATGTCTTGTATACTTGCGGCCACTAACACAATCTACTCGAGTGAGTCAAGGGTGCAAGGTGGGATTGGTAAGGGGGAATGGCGAAAGCTGTTATCAATCATCATAAAGATGCAATTAATAGGGAGTCAAAATTAGACTGGCTAGTAGCCGCATTGTGCGGTTTTTATGCTGTATTTTGACGTAAGTAAAATTTACTATCAAAATGAGTACCAATAATTCTGTCACTAGGAAGACTGTAGGGCAACTGCCAGAAAAAGTCTTTTCTCATGTACCAGGTCCACGTATTACGTTACCGAACCTTATCGAACCGCAATTGAAAAGTTACGAATGGTTTATAGAAGAAGGTATCAAAGAGGTTTTTAAAGAGTTTTCACCTATACCTGACTATTCAGAAAAGAAATTTGAGTTGGTTTTCAAAAAATACGAACTGGGTTCTCCTAAATGTACTCCTGAATACGCCAAGGAGAACAAATTGACTTATGATGCACCTTTGAATGCCACAGTAGTATTGAAGAATCTTACTTTCCAGTCTGACAAAGACCAGGAAATTTTTATGGCTGACGTACCAGTGATGACAGAACACGGTACTTTCATTATTAATGGTATTGAGCGTGTCATTGTCCCTCAGTTGGCACGTAGTTATGGTATTTTCTACACTACTAACGAAATCAAGGGCAATACATTTTTTGGCGCCAAAATTATTCCTGCTCGTGGTGCGTGGGTAGAGATTGAATCTGAAGCAGATGGCTTGATTTTTGTAAAAATCGATCGAAAGAAAAAGTTCCCTGTCACTTCATTATTGAGAGTATTTGGACTCGAGACTGAGGAAGAAATGGTGAAACTCTTCAAAGGTGTAGAAAGAGGTGAAGAATATATCAAAGCTACTTTAGCAAAAGATCCCGCCAAGACTACCGATGACTCATATATAGAAATATATAAGCGACTGCGTGACGGCGATTTGGCGACTATAGATAGTGCCAAGGAGTTTGTGGATTCTATCTTTAGTGAGCAACGTTATGACCTCTCTGAGATTGGGCGACATCATTTCAATGAGCGAAATGGTCTACCAACTGACAAGAAGGCAACAGATAACCGCACTGTTTCATTGGATGATTTAAAAATCGTACTGACTGGAATAATCGAAAAAAATCATACTCCAGGCGCGCTACCAGATGATATTGACCATCTTGGTTTTCGTCGAGTTCGCTATTTTGGAGAAATGCTGACACAGAGAGTTCGTGTTGGTATGACTCGTATGAAGCGAAATATTCAAGACAGAATGAGTACAATCGAAGCAGAGACTTCTCTGCCGGTACAGATTCTTAATCCTCGACCATTACAGGCTGCAATAAAAGAATTCTTTACAACCAACCAACTGTCACAGTTTGCTTCTCAACAGAACGTACTTGGTGAGCTGGAACATATACGTACTATGTCTGCTTTAGGTCCAGGTGGTTTGACTCGGGAGCGTGCTGGTTTTGAGGTGCGCGACGTACATACGAGTCACTACGGACGACTTTGTCCTATTCATACTCCTGAAGGCCCAAACATTGGTTTGATCTTGCGTTTATCGATGTACTCTAAGGTAAATCGTTTCGGTATCATTGAAACACCATACGCTAAGGTAAAAAACGGTGTGGTTACTGACGAGGTAGTGTATTTGAATGGGCATGAAGAAGAGAACTACACCATTACGCACGCCGGAGTAAAGGTAAGCGATAAGGGTAAAATTTTAGATGAGATAGTACAGGCACGCCGCAACGGGGAGCCAAAGTCAGTAAATAGCAAAGAAGTAGAATTCATTGACGTGGCATCCAATCAACCGTTCTCGATTGCTACTTCTATGATTCCTTTCTTGAACCATGACGATGCTAACCGTACTCTCATGGGTTCAAACATGCAGAAACAAGCGACACCATGTGTGTTGCCCGAGGCACCAATTGTTGCTACAGGTATTGAAAAGATGGCGGCATTAGATACTGGCCGAGTGGTAATTGCCAAAGAGGCCGGAGAGGTTATTGAATGTGACGCTACTAAAATTGTTGTCAAAAATAAAAATAGCAAGAAGGACGAATACGTACTCACTACTATTTCTAGAACCAACGATTTCTCAGCTTTTTATCATCGGCCTGTAGTTACCGTTGGTGACAAAGTTAAGCGAGGAGATTTGTTGGCAGATACTACATCGACAGATAATGGACAGATAGCAGTAGGTCAAAATGCTATGGTTGCTTTTATGAGTTGGAGTGGTGCAAATTACGAGGACGCTATTATTATTTCTGAAAGATTAGTAAAGGACAAAAAATTCACTACTATTCACTTGGAAGAATTTGATGCTGCAGTTCGTGATACTAAATTAGGTCCAGAAGTTACCACTCCAGATATCCCCAATGTATCTGAAATGAAACTTCGTAACCTTGACGAAGACGGCATCATCAGGGTCGGCGCCGAAGTGCGCGCAGGTGATATCTTGGTTGGTAAGGTCACTCCAAAAGGCGAGACCCAATTATCTCCCGAAGAAAGACTGTTACGATCTATTTTTGGTGAGAAGGCTAAAGATGTAAAGGACACTTCACTTCGACTGGAAGCTGGTAAGCGAGGTCGCGTAATTGGTGTGAAAATTTTCTCTCGTGAAAATGGCGACAATCTAGAAAGTGGCGTAATCAAAAGAATCCACATCACAGTAGCGCAAATGCGTAATATATCAGTGGGGGATAAATTGGCTGGTCGTCACGGCAACAAAGGTGTTATCTCACGTATTTTACCTGAAGAGGACATGCCGTACACGGAAGATGGCACTCCAGTAGATATCTTGCTGACTCCTCTGGGTGTACCTTCTCGTATGAATCTAGGTCAGATTCTAGAGTTGCACTTAGGGATGGCTGCCAACACGCTTGGTTATCAGGCAATTGTGCCGCCGTTTGGTGGCGCTAATGTGGATGATGTCAAGGCAGAGTTGAAGGAGGCTGGTATTTCAGATGACGGAAAACTACAACTAAGAGACGGGCGCACCGGTGAGGAATTTGCCAAGAAGACTGCTGTTGGTTACATGTATATCTTGAAACTGCACCATATGGTCGAAGATAAAATTCATATGCGTTCCATTGGTCCGTACTCACTTATCACTCAGCAACCTCTGGGCGGTAAAGCTCAGATTGGAGGACAAAGGTTCGGAGAGATGGAAGTTTGGGCACTTCTAGGTTATGGAGCAGCCTATACTTTGCGAGAAATGTTGACGATAAAATCCGACGATATTGTTGGACGTTCAGCAGCATTCGATGCAATTGTACGTAGTGAAAAGATTTCACATCCCTATACACCAGCTGCATTCAATGTGTTAGTAAACCAATTACGAGGCTTGGCATTGAGTGTCGACTTGACGAGAGAAGAGAGCCAACTTGATTAATAGTCCAAAATAATTCAAACAATATGGAAACTATCAACAAAAAGGAAACCATCCGACCAAAACGCAAGCCAATGGAACTTACGGGTGTTAGTCTACGTCTCGCTTCTCCGGATGAAATTTTGGAATGGTCAAGTGGGGAAGTAACCAAGCCGGAAACAATCAATTATCGAACACAGCGGCCGGAAAAACTCGGACTCTTTGACGAGCGTATCTTTGGACCGGTAGAAGACTTTGAATGTTCTTGTAAAAAATACAGAGGTATACGTTACAAAGGTATTACTTGTGAAAAATGTGGAGTAGAGATCACCCGTTCTATTGTTCGTCGTGAGAGAATGGGACATATAGAACTTTGTGTACCCGTTTCCCATATCTGGTTTTTGCGAGGTATACCAAGTCGAATTGCGTTGATTCTTGGTATCACTGCGGCAGATATTGAGAAGGTAATTTATTTTGCCGGTTATATAGTCACTAAGGTTTCTGAGAGCGAGAGAGCAAGATTATTGTCTGAATTGCAAGCAGAGTACAAAACCAGACTCAAAGAGCTTACCAATGATGATGCCAAGGCAGAATTGAAAGGTCGAATGGACGAGACCAAGAAGGCTATTGAGGGAGTCAGACAAGGAGCTGTTCTAGATGAAACTACCTTCCATAAGTACTCTATGAAGTATTCAAATCTATTTGAGGCAAAAATTGGAGCCGAAAGTGTGTTTGAGTTGTTCAAGAGTATCGATCTCAAGGAACTGCAAGAAAGACTAGAAGACGAACGCACAAAAGCTGGAGCAGCAGAAAGAGCCAAGCTTGATAAGCGCCTATCTTTGGTGCGTGGCATGCTGCATTCTGGCGTTAGACCTGAATGGATGTTTTTAACTAGGATCCCAGTTATCCCTCCTGCTCTGCGACCGATGGTTGCTCTTGAAGGTGGAAGACATGCGTCATCAGACCTAAACGACTTGTACCGGAGAGTAATAAACCGTAACAATCGTCTTAAGAAACTCATTGACATAATGGCACCCGACGTTATTTTGCGTAACGAAAAGAGAATCTTGCAGGAAGCAGTTGATGCTTTGATTGATAATTCCATTCGTCATGGCAATAGTGCATATGGTGCAATGAGTCAGGCACAACGTCGGCCGTTGAAATCACTTTCTGACTATCTAAAGAGCAAGCAAGGTTATTTCAGACAAAACCTACTTGGAAAGAGAGTTGATTATTCAGGCCGTTCCGTGATTGTTATTGGTCCAGAATTATTACTCGATCAATGTGGTTTGCCAAAACATATGGCTTTAGAGCTGTTCCGCCCCTTTGTTATTGCCGAGCTCTTGAAGCAAGAGTTAGCGTATAACATACGAGGTGCAGGACGATTGATCGAAGATGGTGTACCTGAAGTATGGGCAATACTAGAAGATGTTATCGACGGTAAGCATGTATTATTAAACCGTGCACCAACACTTCACCGTCAAGGTATCCAAGCATTCCGTCCGGTACTTATTGAAGGTAATGCGATTCAGGTTCATCCGTTGGTCTGTCGCGCCTTCAACGCAGACTTTGACGGTGACCAGATGGCTGTACATGTCCCACTGTCAGACGAAGCACAACTTGAAGCGAAAGAGATTATTTCAGCCAATAAGAATATATTAAAACCTGGTAGTTCCGAACCGGTGGTATCTGAAAAATTGCTGGACATGGCGTTGGGGGCATACTGGATGACAAAAGAAGTAGAAGGTGCGAATGGTGAAGGAAAATTCTTCGCATCTCCTAATGACGCTATTAATGCTTTCGACTATGGTTTGATAGATTTTCGAGCCAAGGTGAAAGTGTTAGCAACTGATACTGAAAAATACTCACAATTTAATGGTGAGATATTCGAGACAACCGTAGGAAGGTTATTGTTTAACTCTGTATTGCCCAGCGACCACGCTTTCTTAAATGAGGTGGTTGTGCAAAAAACTTTGTTCAATATCATCATCGATATTATTGATGACCGTGGTGCAGATGCTGTACCAGCTATCGTTGACAAACTGAAAAGATTTGGTTTCAAGTACGCTACGGTGTCTGGTACAACTTGGGGTATTGATGAAGTAGTTGTGCCGGAAGGCAAGGGAGCAATTATCGATGCTGCTCGTGAGCGTGAAAGAGTAGTCCATGAATATTTCAACGACGGTCTCATTTCTCGAGATGAACGTAGGCGCATGATTGTAGAAATCTGGCATAAAGCCAAGAGTGATATTGAGACTTTGCTTCCAGACACTCTCGACAGTGACGGTTCTGCGTATGAGATGTGGAAGTCTGGAGCTCGTGGTTCCATGGGACAGATTGCTATGATGGCTGGTATGAAAGGATTGATTGTGAACACCAGAGGTGAAACTTTGGAGACACCAGTTATCTCATCTATGAAGGAAGGCCTGACACCTATTGAATACTTCAACACTACTCACGGTTCGCGTAAGGGTCTGGCCGATACTGCTTTGCAGACAGCGAAAGCGGGTTATCTGACGAGACGTTTGTTCGTGGTGGCACAGGACGCTATTGTGACCGAAGAAGACTGTAAGACAAAGGCAGGTACTAAAATTAGCCGTGTTTCTTCCTCAGGTATTGAAATTGCTTTTTCTAAGGCTATTAAGGGCAGGATTTTAGCAGAAGATGCAGTTGATGCGAAAGGTAACGTTATCTTTAAGAAAGGCCACTTACTTTCTCGCCGAGATGCAGTTGCAGTGGAAGAGACAACCTGTAGTGAAGTGATAGTGCGTTCTCCGATGACGTGTAAAACACTGCGTGGCGTCTGTCAGCACTGTTATGGTATTGACCTTACCACCAACGATTTGGTAGATATTGGCGAAGCTGTTGGTACTGTGGCTGCTCAAGCTATTGGTGAGCCGGGTACTCAGTTGACCATGAATACAAAGCATGCTGGTGGTGCTGCTCAAGTAGGTGGAGACGTAACTCAAGGTCTGCCTCGAGTAGAAGAAGTCTTTGAAAAACGGCAACCAAAAATACCAGCGATTGTAGCTAAGCACGATGGGGTAGTAGCAGGTGTCAGACGGGAAGGAAATGGACGTGTAATAGTGATTGCACCCGACATGACTGCTGCGGGGGCACCAAAGAAAAAGGACAATATAGAGTACGAAGTATCACCATTGCGTGTCGCGACTGTCGCGGAAGGAGAGACTGTGAAAGCTGGTCAGTTGATGACAGACGGCTCAGCTCATTTACCTGACTTGTTTAAGTTTGGTGGCGTAGAAGTGACACAAGACTACATTATTTCAGAAATCAACAAGATTTATGAGTTGCAGGGTGTGACAATATCACGCAAACACATAGAGTTAATTGTTAAGCAGATGATGAGTCGTGTTAAGGTGACTGATTCAGGACATAGTCACTTTACTGTCGGAGAAGTGGTAGAAGAATGGATCTTTGTAGACACCAATAATAAGCTAAAAGAGGCTGACAAAGATTTGGCTAAAGCTGACAAGTTGATAACTGGTATTACCGAAAGCTCACTTTCAAGAAAAAGCTTCTTGTCAGCAGCGTCCTTTCAGAATACTACTCGGGTGCTTATCAATGCAGCTGTAAAAGGTAGTGAGGATAACTTGGCTGGTTTGATGGAAAACGTTATCATTGGTCGCTTAATCCCTGCTGGGACTGGACTGAAAGGTTCCAATAAGCAACAGATGATTGCGAATATGCGCAGTAAAGATTAGTATTTTATCTAATCAAGGAAAAGCACCAAAAAACCGTCACTAGTGACGGTTTTTTGGTGCTTTGGTAAGGTTTACTTTTAAATTTATACGAACCTCAAGCAATACATTATTAACTAATACTTCTTATTGTATACAATACGCAGAAGTGTCTACTTCATATACAACTACTCCATATACAACTAATTAAAGCCATTAATCAAATTAACCATAACGAGTCTACCTATCATTAATGATAGGTAGACTCGTTATTTATTTCTGTTTAAGATGTCTTCCGCTAGATTTAACAGTAGAAAATGACCAGGGTATTTTCTTCTTAGTAGATCTAAATCAGGCAAACTACCAATGTCTGAGGGCACACGTTTTCTCTGCGGACTCTTTTTGCTGCGCTCATATTCTTTAAGCGCATTAGTATATTGAGGGATTTCACCGTCTAACCACTTCCTAGTTCGAGCAAAAGTATTTGGGCTAACACTAAGAAGCTCTGACACTTCAGCCTGACTTCTACCAGCCAGTATCATTTGGGATATCAGTAGTCGTCGACCAATTCTCAATTGCTCACTTTCAGTCAATAAATTTTTTAACAATACTTCAGTTGAATTGTCTTTGTCAGCTTTAGCAATAGTTTTATATAAAAGACCTAAGATTAAACGCTTTTCATATGGTTTATGGTGTTGGACACTCTTACTCATACTCAATTGTTATTTGCTACTATCATTTACATATTATCATGCTATGACCTACCTATCATTGATGATAGGTAGAGGTTTTGGCTTATTTATTTTGGGGAGTATAATAGTAAAATATGGCATCTGATGCAGTGCAGCAAATTAAAGAAAGGGTATCAATTGTAGATGTAGTGGCTCCGTATGTAGAGTTGCATAAGGCTGGAAAAAATATGAAGGGCAGAAGCCCTTTTACAGAGGAAAGGACACCGTCTTTCTTTGTTTCTCCTGAACGCAATATGTACTACTGTTTTTCTACCAGTCAAGGTGGGGACATTTTTACTTTTGTGCAGACTATGGAAGGGGTTGATTTTAAAGGCGCTTTAAAAATCTTAGCAGAAAGAGCCGGAGTCGAGTTGATACCAGAAGATCCAAAAAAGCGTACAGAACGGGAGCAACTATATGCAATCTTGGAAGAGGCGGCTAAATTTTTTGAGTCACACCTTAATCCAGACAGTAAAGCATACAGTTATTTGACCAAGAGGTCTGTCACGGATAAGACAATAAAAACTTGGCGTATTGGTTATGCTCATGATGAGTGGAGAGAACTAAAAAATCATCTGGAGAAAAAGGGTTTTACAGTTGAATTAATAACCAAAGCTGGACTGATTAAAGGTGTAGAAGGTAAAGATCCATACGATGTGTTTCGAGATCGAATCATGTTCCCGATTTGTGACTCTGCCGGAAAGGTGGTTGGCTTTTCCGGAAGATTGCTTGGTCAAAACAGTGACTTACCAAAATATGTTAATTCTCCGGAAACAGATTTGTTTAATAAATCCGAAATTTTGTTTGGCTATGATAAGGCCAAACATGGTATAAGAACTTTAGATTTCTCTCTTTTGGTTGAAGGGCAGTTTGATGTAGTCTTGTCGCATCAGGCTGGCTATAGAAATGCAGTAGCGGTATCGGGAACCGCACTCACTTCACACCATGTGGCCTTACTGCAAAGGTTGTCCCACAGAGTTTTGTTGGCATTAGACTCAGATCGGGCTGGTCTTGCTGCGGTTAAAAAGGCGGCAGATATAATGTTGGGTAGAGGTATGGATGTAAAAGTAGTCAAAATGCCAAAAGGTTCTGATCCGGCAGACATGATAATGGAAAGTAGTGATAGTTTTAAGCAGGTGATCAAAGAAGCTAAGCACGTGGTAGAATTTCTGATGGCAGTCATTAAAGATGAGACAACTGATGAAAGAAAGTTAAAATTGCGAGTAAGGGATGAAGTTTTGCCTTACATCTTGAAAATAAGAAGTCCGCTAGATAGAGAACATTTTGTAAAAGTTGTAGCCGATGAGTTGGGTGTAAAGATAGAAGCAATACATTTAGAATTGAGCAGTCTTGAAAGTAGTGACGAAGGAGACAGATCTGTGTCTAGTGCGAGTATTGAAGCCAAAGTAGACGACAATGTAGACAGGAAACAAAGTCTGCTGTCTTTTCTGATTACCGCTCATGACTTGGTTGAGAAGAAGGTGCAAAATATTTTGGAGAAGGCCCTGGAAAATATTTGCGGACAGAGTGTGTCAGAATTAAGTGCTAAGGTACCAGCAGAAGAGAAAAGCCAGTCGCTATTTTTGTTGGAGGATGCTTTTGTAGATATGGACGAAAAGCAGGTTTTAATGGAGTTAGCTAGTAGGTTGGAGAGGTTGCGGAAAATTACCTTAAAAGAAATTTTACAGACAAAAAAAGAGGCCTTGCGGTTATGTGAAGAGGTTGGGGAAGACGCAAAAGTCCAAATCCTGCTTCAGGAGGTAAAAGATATTCATGGTAAACTGAATGCTCCAGAAATAACCGGAGAGGACTTGCAGGGACTTTAAAATAAGGTATAGTACGCACGTATTACCCGATAAGGGTGTATTTATATATCTAAATGCCAAAAAAGGTTTCAACAAAGAAGTCGCAGACTTCAAAAGCAAAAATAACCCAAAAAGCAGTGAAAAAAACTGCTCCCAAAAAGGCAAAAAAAACAGTAGCTACCAAAAAAGTCACAACCAAAAAGACTCCAGGAGCTAAAAAAACAAATGCCAAAAAAGTAACCTCAAGCAGCAAAGCTAAGTCTGGCGTGAGGAAAGCAAAACAAACATCTACCTCAAACAAAACAACAAAGAAACGGACCACCAAACCCACTGCCAAAAGAACCAAACCTTTAGTTAGAAAGAAAATAAGTAAAGTCGAAAAAGAGAGACTGGCCAAAACAGAAGAACTTTTGAAAATGGGCAGAGACAGGGGGTACGTTACCTTTGACGAGATCATTCGCTTTTTTCCGATTATTGAAAAAGACGTACAATTCCTTGAAGATTTGTATGAAAAATTGGCGACTGCCAATGTGGATGTATTACAAAGCGGAGGCATGTTGGGTGATGATGAGACTGAAGGTCTTCTATCCCAGAAGAATGCCTATCGACGCAATGAAAGCAGTTATGACTCCATCCAAATCTACTTAAGGGAGATTGGACAGTACCCACTGTTAACAGCTCAGGAGGAGAAGGACTTGGCAAAGCGTATCGAAGATGGCGATGAAGAAGCTCGTAACCTACTCGCTCGTGCCAACTTACGACTGGTTGTTTCGATAGCCAAAAAGTACGTTGGACGATCACCAGACTTAACTTTACTGGACCTGATTCAGGAAGGTAATCTAGGCTTATTTAAAGCTGTCGATAAATTTGACTTTACTAAAGGTTTCAAATTTTCTACTTATGCAACGTGGTGGATACGACAAGCCATTACTCGGGCATTAGCTGATCAGTCTCGTACTATTCGTATACCAGTGCACATGGTTGAGACGATGGCAAAGTACAAACAGGTATCCAGACGCTTGGCACAAGACTTCGGTAGAGATCCGATGCCAGAAGAAATTGCTACTGAAATGAATGTTGAAGTAGAAAAAGTCTACCAAATAGAAAAAATCAGTCAGGATACAATTTCCCTCGAGTTACCAATTGGTGATGATGACGATCGTTCGCGCTTGTCAGATTTTATCTCTGATGACAAAATCGTCTCGCCAGACCAAGAGGTATCACATAGTATTTTAGCTGATCAGATTATCGAGATTTTAGACACTCTCTCAGAAAAAGAGCGGAAGATTCTGGAAATGCGACATGGTCTCATTGATGGTACGTATCATACCCTCGAAGAAGTTGGTAAAGAATTTGGTGTCACACGAGAGCGTATAAGACAAATCGAGGCTAAAGCATTGGAAAAGATTAGACAACACGATAAGTCTAGACGGCTTAAGTCATACTAAGGTAACAAGATGTAGCTAAAACAAAAACCGCAGGCTTCGGCCTGTGGTTTTTGTTAGTCGGGTTTTAGTGTGTTGGAAGGTCTAGAGGTGTTGGACCCATGTTTGCTTTAGTTGCGTGAGCTTGTACAGTTCCTGAAAAATACGGAGTGAACATAACTAAAGCCAAAGTCGCGACTGTTAGTCCAATTGCCATAGTGGGCAAACCTTGCTTCATCCAGTCAATAAAGCTGATAGGGTTTTCAGTTTTCTCTGATTTTGCCACTACGATTACACCTGCAGTAGAACCGATTGGTGAACCATTTCCACCAAATCCAACTCCAAATGCCAAGGCCCACCACAATAACTCGGTAGCTATTCCTTGCGCCCCAAGATAGGTAATAATAGGTATCATGGCCACAGTGAGGGGAATATTATCTACGATTGCCGATAATATTGCACTAGCCCAAAGAATTATAATGGCTGTCAAAAGCAGATTGTTCTCCGCGCCGCCAGTGATGAGATTGGTTGCATGCTCTAAGATACCCGCATGTTCTAGCCCACCAACAATGACAAAAAGTGATCCAAAGAAAAGGAGTACTGACAACTCACACTTTTCTAGTACCGCTTGAGGGTCATGCTTAGGAGCCACGAGTACTAAGGCTAGAGACGCGCCGATTAGGGCCACGACAGCAGGTGCCAAATGAAATGTACTGTGTAAAAAGAATAAGGCAATTACCAGAACAAAGACCCATAGTAGCTTCTTCACAACATCCGGCTCCTTAATCGCTGTTTTTTCGTCCATTTTCATCAGTTGTTCCACATGCTGAGGTTCTTGAGCTAAGTCTTTTCTGAACAGTAGTTTAAAGAATGCCAGTGTTATTATCCAGGTGACAATTACCACTGGTAGAGTGTGTTCTAGGAATGCATTGAACGACAAATTAGCGGCTGAGCCGATCATAATATTTGGCGGGTCGCCAACAAGCGTTCCTACACCTCCGATGTTTGAAAGCAATGCTTCAGCCATCAAAATTGGCACAGGATTAATCTTTAGCATCTCGGCAATAATGATAGTTATTGGTACTATCAAAATGATAGTGGTGACGTTATCTAGAATCATCGATAAGATAGCTGTGATACCAGACAGAGCTACTAACAAATGCCAAGGGTTACCCTTTGTTTTTTTAGCAGTCCAGATACCTAGGTACTGAAATACTCCTGTATGTTCCAGCATTCCTACCAATATCATCATTCCGAACAAAAGTCCCAATGTGTTGAAGTCCACTACATGCATCAGATCTTCCGGATGATAAAAGTCAAAATACATTCCTGCCAATAACATTGCCACTGCACCGAACAACCCAATAACAGTACGATGAATTCTCTCCGTTAAGATGAAGAAAAATGTAACGACAAATATGGCTCCCGCTATTAGTTCTATAGTTCCCATATTATTCTGTAAGACAAATAAAAAACACTGGTTCAGTGTTTAGATTAAATTCAATTTATTTAGATTCGCTGATACCTAGAAATTTAGCAATAATATGCTTAAGTCCCTGTCTAGAGATTACTCCGATTGGATGGTTGTTGTCATCAACTACTGGAATTCTGGCTTTTTGGTTTGCGATAGCTGTAGCTGCCACTGCCATAAGACCGTCGTGCAATTTGACTGGACTGATGTCTGTTGACATAAAGTATGATACTTGTTTTTCCTCTGTGTCTCTGACTGCTTCTTCGAACATTTCTTCGGTGGCAAAGTTTGCTGCGATGTTATCACCATCTAAGTATTCAGGCACAATCGCATCTAGTAAATCCGATACACAAATCTCACCAGATAACTCGCCGTCATTGTTAACCACTAATAAAGTGTTAGTTTTATCACTAATCATTTTTGCTAGAGACTCTCTAAAAGAGGCCTCTTCGCCCACGACTACGGCGGGCTTCATAATATCTTTTACTTCCATGACAGGGCTATAATACTCTTATTTAGCCAAAAATAAAGTAGGCAGAGTGTATTTTGTGATAAACTGAATCACTATGAAGTCCACTCCCGAGTTTGAGCAGGCATATAGGAACTTAAATCCCAAGCAAAAACAGGCCGTAGATACAATAGAAGGGCCTGTTATGGTGGTGGCTGGACCTGGTACTGGCAAGACTCAGATCTTAACCCTACGTATAGCCAATATCCTACTAAAAACTGACACAAATCCGGAAAATATTCTTGCACTAACATTCACTGACTCAGGTGTTAAAGCAATGCGTAATCGGTTACGTAAATATGTAGGAAGTTCGGCTTTTAGGGTACCTATTTACACCTTTCATGGATTTGTGGAGAAGTTGGCACGGGAGTATCCAGAAAACCTGTCTAGGCTAGGTGGTGGCAGGGTAGCGGATGAAGTGGAGCGAGTAAAAATAATCAAAGATATACTAGATGGAGGAGAGATAAAGAAGCTTAGACCTGGAGGTAAAAGCGATTATTACTTAAAGCCTGTAAAAGGTCAGATAGACGACCTTAAAAGTGAATTTGTGAGGCCTGATGACCTCCGTGTCATTATAGATAAACAAACAGATGAGCTTGCCAAAATGGAGCGTTTTCATGAGAAGGGTGCCCATAAAGGTAAGCAAAAGGGTGACTATACCAAGAAAGCAGAAGTTATAGAAAAAAACGAAGAGCTTCTATTTGTATACAGACAATACGAAGCTTTTTTGTTAACAGAAAACCTGTATGACTTCAACGACATGCTTATCGAAGCTGTGCGTGCTATGGAAAGTAGTGAAGGTATGCTCTACGACTTACAAGAAGTCTATCAATATGTACTTGCAGATGAACATCAAGATGTAAATGGAACCCAGAACAAGTTATTGGAGCTTTTAATGAATTTTCACGAAAGCCCTAATTTGTTTGTAGTTGGCGATGAGAAGCAAGGAATATACCGTTTTCAGGGCGCTTCATTAGAAAACTTTTTGTATTTTGAGAACCATTTTAAAGACACTACAGTAATATCATTAGAGGACAATTACCGCTCTGGACAAGAAATATTAGATGCAGGGCACTCTTTGATCAAGGTAGATGAAGGCCCGCTCAAGGATTTGCGTATACCACTAAAAGCTGTTGGAGTAAGGGATTCAGACGTGTACATGAGAGAGTTTTCTCATGTCGCAGTAGAAAGAGATTGGTTGGTAGAGGCCGTTCAGAAGGAACTTAAAAAAGGTACTCCAGGCGATGAGATAGCTATTATCGTTAGAAAGAATAAAGAAGTAGAAGAAATCTCGGCACATTTACGTAGCAAAGGTATAAATGTACACGCTTCGGCAGATAGCGATATTTTGGAGCACCCAATCACTGTCGCTGTCTTGGAGCTTTTAAATGCTGTTATTCATTATGATAATGACGAGGTACTAGCACCCTTGTTGCTAAATCTCTACTGGGGAATTGCTGCAGAAGATGTCGTTAAAGTTCTGTCTGCTCGCAATTACAATAACCCGCTTTGGATGATTTTAAATAATAGTGACAGACTCAAATCACTGGAGTTAAAGGATATTTCTAAAGTAGAGAATATTGCTCAGACATTAAAGTGTGCCCGCGATAGTCTAGAGACAAAGTATCCGACAGAAACTCTGGAGTTGCTACTTAAGCAGAGTGGTTTTCTCGATCACGTGATCGCCACTTCTCCAATAGAGGGGTCAAGAGTAGTGAGAAGAATTTATGACGAAGTTGAGGAGATGTCACGTAAGCAAAAGCACTCTACATTGAAAGACCTCCTGTTATTTATCGAGATGTTGCGATCATATAATTTACCTCTAAAAGCTCCTTACATAATGAATGACGATGATGCTGTCAGTGTAATGACGGCTCACAAATCTAAAGGTTTGGAGTTTGGTACGGTCTTTATTCCACAGCTTGTATACTCGACTTGGAGTGGAAGTAAAGTCAGAAAGAATTTTGACGTTCCGCTTTTAAAGTATGCTCCTGAAATACTAGAAAAAGAAGAAGACGAAAGGCGTCTTCTATATGTAGCAATGACCAGAGCAAAACGCAATCTGCATTTATCTTTTTCTAATCTCAATAGTGCCGGAAAAGAATTGCAGCAAGACAAACTTCTAGATGGTCTTGATACCAATCTTTATACTAAAGTTGATACAGACAAGGAAGAAAAGGAATTTGAGCCACTTGATAGACTTCAAAGTGGAGAAGAAAATATACTTATCAGTCTATCTTTTTTGCGACAGGTACTAAAGGACAAGGGTTTCTCAGCCACTTCTCTTAATAACTATCTTAAATCGCCTTGGAACTACATATTCAGAAATGCATTACACTATCCCGAAACACAGTCAGAGTCTATGTTGTTTGGTTCTCTTGCCCACTCTCAAATAGAACAAATAACACGTAAGAGAACAGTACCTACACCGAGTGAATTGAAGGATTTGATTGAACTGGATCTCGGCAAATTGATTGTTAATGACATTGAATATACACGTCTCCATGAGAGATTGTTTGAGTCCATTACTGCTTATGGAGAACATCTAATCCAAGGCTTGGCTCATGAATCTAAGGAGGAATTCACTATTAATGTGACCTTACCTACAGGCATCGAAGGGATCCCAGAACTTACTCTAACTGGCAAACTCGATCGTCTTGACTTTGATAAGCAAGGTAACTTATTAAGGGTGGTGGACTATAAAACAGGCAAGCCAAGAAGCCGTAATGACATAGAAGGGAAGACAAAAGGTTCAGACGGAGGATATAAGCGACAATTGGTTTTTTATGCTCTTTTACTTGAACTATATGGTGACGAAAGGTACCAACCTAAAGAATTCGTACTGTCTTTTGTAGAACCAAACCAGAAAGGTAAGATAGTAGAAGAGTCTTTTGTAGTGACTAAAGCTGAAATTGAAATTCTTAAAGAAGAAATAATAAAATCGGCCGAAGAAATATATGACGGTAGTTGTCTGAAACAGTCATGTGATAGTGAAAATTCTGATTACTGTTATTTGGTAGAAAGAATGACTAATAAAAAGTGCATGCTTTAAAGCATGCACTTTTTATTACCAATGATAGGGTTTAGTTATTTCCTTCAATTTGCCCCAATAGGTTATCGATTACTGCTTTAACAGAGGCATACGGTTGTGCTCCATTGATCACACCTTGTTGGTCACCGACTATAACGATGGTGTGAGGCGTTCCTCTAGCACCAATAGCGAGCGCATTGTCAAAGTCTTCCTGTACGTCTGTTTGATGTCTGTTTGATGTCATACATTCTTGATAAGCAGAGGCTTCAGTACCAGCAGTGATAGCGAATTCTTCCAAACGGTCTAGTTTAGTTGGTTCGTTGGTAGTGCGCTCACCAAACACCAAGTCACTGAAAGTCCAAAATCCTTCGTTACCAGCCAACTCGGCCACACATTCGCTGGCATGCGAGATGGTTGATGCATTAGGATGTAGCTGTTGCAATGGGAAGTGTCGGTATACCCAAGCGACTTTTCCATCAGTACCATATTCAGCCATTATTTGCTTCATGGTCTCGTGAAAGTTTTTACAGAATGGACAATCATAGTCTGAATATTCCACCAAAGTAACAGCGGCGTTTGGATTGCCTCGAATATGGTCATCTTCGGTAACAGGGTTTATTACACTAGGGTCACCCTCTTCGCTTACGACTGAAGGAGCGACTGCGGTCTTACTGTTACCGCTAAAAAATATCGCACCCGCAATGAGCGCAAATCCAACTACGATTGCTAAAGGTATACCCCATGAGCTCATATTTACTTTAGGTTGGCTAGGTGTTTGATTAGAATCCATCGGTGTCTCCATAATAAAATCAATTAATAAATATAGTGCAATTATATCACAATCGATTATTGAGCGTGATACAATTGCGCCATGAATATTTTAGACGCTTTGATATTGGGCTTAACACAGGGATTGACAGAATTTTTACCTGTTTCGTCTACCGGCCATCTAATCATCGTTCATGACTTGTTGGGTACCGACATCGGTGGAGCTTTAGCATTTGATGCTGTACTGCATTTAGCAACGGCGTTGGCGGTCATTATTTATTTTCGCCGGGATGTGTTGCGGTTGCTTAAAACCGCCCTCAGGCTGATGGGACACAAGGAAGTTGTAGGAAAGGATAAAAAGCTTTTATTAGCCATTTTATGGGGTACAGTACCAGCGGTGGTGTTGGGTTTGTCCTTGGAAAGTTACATTGAAACATCGTTTCGCTCACCAGAATTAGTGGCGGTAGTACTTCTACTTGGTTCGATTCTTTTTGTTCTTGCCGAAAGAAAACACAAATATCGTACAGGTAGCACTGAACTTGATAGTCTAAGAGGTTTTAGGATTGGTCTTTGGCAGGCAGCAGCGTTGTTGCCCGGTTTGTCTCGTTCGGGTGCGACAATTTCCGGAGGTATGTTACTAGGTCTGGACAGACATGAAGCGGCTCGTTTTGCTTTTTTACTTGCTGTACCTGTCATTCTCGGTGCTGGTCTTATGAAGCTGATAGACCTTCTGTCTGTTGGTAGCAACTTCGAGTGGTCATATTTATTGGCAGGAGCACTCACTGCTTTTGCTATCGGTCTATTGGCTATCCATTTCCTTTTAAGTATTTTACGTAAATATTCACTGTGGCCGTTTGTTTGGTATAGAGTAGCGTTGGCAATATTAATTTTGGTTTGGGCAGTTTAGAAAGGTAATGAGTGAGTCATACTACTGTCCTTCTTGTTGAGCCAGTCCGAAGTATCTAAGGGCAACTCTCTTTTACGGTAGCCATCTTTGAACATAATGTGGCCTTTTTCCAAAGCATACTCAAATACTTCTTTTGTCACTTTTACATCTTGTTCACAGTACTTCTTCACTTTATCGACTTCTCCTTCGCGCCACCATCGTACCGCCTGCAAACCATCAGCACTTTTCTTCGCACCAATCGTAGCTTTAGCTACGGCGTCGAGTCGTAATCTTCTTCCCAAAGAGTCCTTAATAGATTCAAGGATATCAATACTTTTAATATGAGTCAGGTCCCCGGGGTAGTATTTATTAAGTATAGGTATATCGAAGTGATTGCTGTTATACCCCACCAGTGCGTCGGCTGCTTCAATAATTGGCCAGAGTTTATTTATTTCATCGACACTCACTGTGGTGTACTTGTCCGTACCTTTATCATAAGCACTAACAACAGAAATATCCAAACTGGTCGGATCAGAACTGCCAGTGTCACTAAATATGTTTTGTGTTTCTAAGTCAAAGACAACGTAACGCACACTATTCAATTTCAGAAATTAACTCATCGAGTGTACCGCTTACTTCACTGCCATCGGCTAGCTTTTTAACAGTGTATTGACCACTCTCTACCTCATCTACACCAACTACGATTGCGTACTCTACCAATTGTTCACCAGCGGCTGCGATTTTCTTAGAGAATTTTCTTCCTCCCATATCTACAGCGGTAGCAAATCCAGCCAATCTAAAAGCATGAGCCACCTCTTCTGCCTTTAGGTTTTGCTCTTGGTCTGTCGGAATTATCATCATGTCGGGTGCGGTAATATCGGCAGTGAGTAAGTTGTGTGATTCGAGAAAGTCACGCATGGTGACGTCTCCCATACCAAATCCAACGCCACTGATTTTTTCTCCACCAAATAGGGAAGTGAGATCGTCGTATCTACCTCCGCCCAACAAAGCCCGATTGTTGTTAGGGTGAAGGTCAAAAATTTCAAACACTATGCCAGTGTAATAGTCGAAGCCACGTATCACACTAGGGTCGAAAATAACCGGACAAGAGAATTTTTCGCTCAAGTTTTGGATAAATCCGGAAATCTCTTTGTATGATTCTGAGCTGTGAAGTATTTTAGGGATCTGGGCTAAGTCAGTAGCCTGCAAAAACTGGAGTATCAGTTCGGTATGACTCCCGGCTATTTCTGTTATCACTGCAAAAAATTCGTCAACGTTCATTTTTTGCATTTTGTCAGCTTGGCGAGTGATAGCCAGTCTTTGCTCTGCGCTTAAGTCAAGATGCTGGAAAAGCTCATTTAGCAATTCTCTGTGACTAACACAAATCTTGTAGTGCTCGCCATTTTCTGCTCCAAAGTTCTGAAATATTTGATTGGCCACCATTAGTATTTCCATATCTGCGGTAGTGTCATCGGTACCGAAAATATCACAGTTTAACTGCCAGTGTTCACGCAGACGCCCTCTTTGGGAACGTTCGTACCTGAATAAGTTGGGAATAGAGTACCACCTAAGAGGGAAATACAACTCCTTAGCACGTCCTGTCACCATTCTGGCGGCAGTCGGAGTCATTTCCGGTCTGAGAGTTACTTCACGGTCGCCACGGTCAAGAAATGTGTAGGTTTGTTCGTTAACCATCTCTTCATTTTGTGCACCTTTACTTTTGTATAACTGGGAAGGTTCTAATACAGAGGCGTCGTATTCTTCAAAACCGAACTGTCTGGCAGTATTGTGCCAAGTATTAAAGATGTAATTCTGTACCGCTTTGTCTTCAGGATAAAAATCACGAACACCCTTATACGGCTCAGTTGATAGTTTGTCTTTATTCATGAAAAGATTGTATGTGAGGTGGTTAGCAAAATCAAGCCGGATTACGTCTAAGAGCTTCGTCGGCCGCTTCTAAAATGGCAGACTTTATACTTCTGGGATCAGGCAAGCGCCTCGCCAAAAACTCATCTTGGCTAGCACTGGCGGTCTGTGCTTCTAAGTCACCAAAGTCTAGTACGGTCGCTAGTAGACCGTTTATTTCGATATTAATATCTTGCAGTCTCTCTAAGCGAAAGCTACCGATACTTCTACTGAAGTAAGACGTCTGGTCTATTTTGATGATTCTTTTGTTGGTGACTACGAACAGGTCAAGATAGTGGTCGGTCCAGACGTATGCCAGGTGTGACCACATTATCAGAAGCCACCATGCGTAGAAGAAGATAATTTCTGCTTGATAACTCTCCAATGCAAAGGTAGTACTGAGGGCATTGAGCTTGTCTGTTATCAGCAATACTACCAGTATGGGCAGAAGTATAGCGAAAATTGTGCCGCAAGTTTTGATTACGGGGTTAAACCAGTGTTGTCGGGTAGTTTTTATGATTCTTTCGTCGTCTTCCAGTTTTATTTTTCCCAGTAACATATCAAAAGCTAATTAATTGTACTAGCCATTACCAATAATAGTACAAGACCAACTCCAATGTATAAAAAAGTCCCAAACAAAGAAATTACTTTGCTAGTACCATATCTAAATAAGTGAAAGGCTACAGTTGCGCCGTAGAGTATAAAAATAAAGCTGGATATCAAGAATACCCAAGTCAATATTGTGGACAATGAAAAAGTAGCTTCTACTTCAGGCATTGATTAATTTTAGCACGGAATATCGCGCTATTTGGTATTGGTCTTGTTGAGTTGTGACAGTAAACCTACTATCAGCAAGTTGTTTGATAGGTTCCTCTTGCTCAGGGTCGTGTTCTATCCAGAGCTCACCGTTTGGCATTAAATAGTCAGGTGCGTCGTGTATGATTTGTGCTACCAACTCCAAGCCA
>CAJWTE010000006.1 GCA_913046815.1 uncultured bacterium
GTATCAAGATGGAAGATTTGAGAATATAAATGAATAATTATGGCAGTAATTAAGACAGTACAGGCAGGTAATCCAATCATTCACACTAAATCTGAGGATGTAACTGTTTTTTCTTCTGGCGAGACGCAGCGTATTATCACAGATTTGATTGATACAATGCGAGCTGAAGATTTGGTGGGAATGGCCGCACCACAAATTGGCGAAAATGTCAGAATTTTTGTTACTGAAGTTAGGGAGACTGAATACAGGAAAGAAGGTACTGATAAACTGCGTATTTTTATCAACCCCAAGATTCTAAGTGTTTCAGAAAAATTAAGTAGTGGTTATGAAGGATGTGGCAGTGTTGCTTCTGCTCAGTTTTTTGGACCAGTTGAACGTCCTGAAGAAATCACAGTTGAAGCTATCAATGAGAGTGGTGAGAGTTTTACTCATACTGCCGATAGTTTGTTAGCACGAGTGATTCAACATGAGATAGACCATTTAGACGGAATACTTTTCCATGAAAAGATCACTGATATGAAAAAAGTGATGAGTAAGGAAGAATATGTTAAAACTCGAGGAAAATAGTTTATGAATATAGAAAAAATAACAATTCCTTGTATTGGTTATGAAATTGAAGCTGATTGGTATGAGGGCAATGAGAATATACTGCTTGTACTTCCAGGTTTTACATCAAGCAAAAAGAATTACGAACCGTTAGTTTCTGCTATCGTAGAAAAAACAGGAACATCAGCACTTGTCATTGACTACTCAGGTCACGGTGAAAGCCCTTTTGATATTCAAGACATCACAATCTCGGAAAACTTTTCAGAAGTCGTGAGAGCGTACGATTGGATAAAAGAAAAATATCCAGAGCGAATAATTGATGTTATGGGTACGAGTTATGGTGGTTTCTTTGCAGCAAAATTACCAAGCGTGCGAGAAATAAGAAAAATGATTCTGAGGGTTCCAGCAAATTACGACCCGAAAGATTTGTATACGCCGTGGCGTAAACTAGATCGTGAACAAATAAGAAACGAATACCGAGTAGACCCTAAAAACTTTACTGATCATCCTGTTTTGGCAGAAGCTGTTCATTTTAAAGGCGACGCATACGTTTTAACACATGAGTTTGATGAGAGTTGTCCAAAGACAAGTACTGATCCATTTATCTCTGCGTTCAATGCTGAAACATGGGAGGCAAAAGATTTTGTACATGGTTTTGGAGCAAGTAGTGCTTCACCTGAACAAATTGAGGAATATCAAAATAAACTCGTTGAGTGGTTAACGAAATAAGAATGGAAATTAAGAAATCAATCCAACTAACCACTGACCCCTTGGAAGAACTATTGAAGAATGGTGAGTCATTAGATTTTCGACTCGACCAAGAGGCATGGCAAGAACTAAAGGCTGGTGATTACATAGAATTCTGGGAGGACTTCACAGGTTGGCAGAAAGAACCGACAGAAGATGCTAAGAAAGTAATCGTAGAGATTAAACATATTTACAAAGCTCCGACGTTTAAAGAATTATTCGAGGTTATTGAAAAGGAGTTTGCAAGGTTGGGTGACAAAGATAATCTGCTAAAAAATCTTAGGAGTTGGTGGAGTGAAGACAAAGAAGTTGATGAGGGTGTGTTAGCTTTCCATGTCGTACTAGCTGAATAGCAAACAAAAACAGTCTCATTTGAGACTGTTTTTGTTTGCTAGTTCTTGACCCTTCTCGAGTGCTCGAACCAGCTCTCTAATTGGTGACCCTACGGGGAATCGAACCCCGATTTCCAGGATGAAAACCTGGCGTCCTAACCATTAGACGATAGGGCCGGACTGGTCTTAGGACCAGTCCGGCCCTAATGAGTGGAAAGGATAGGTCTTAAAACGTGGCGAAATCATACCAAAAAAACAGAAAAATGCTAGGGGAGCTTGTCTAAATTTGTAGATGAAAAGAAATACCCATTTAAATGGGCATTTCTTTTAAAGTAGAATAATTGAAGCAAGACCAAGGAAGGAGAGGAAGCCGAACACGTCGGTAGCGGTGGTGATAAAGATGGTGGCTGAGGTAGCCGGGTCCTTGCCGTAATACTTCATAAGAAGAGGAACCAGGGCTCCAAAGAAACCGGCAATCACTAGGTTGATCACCATAGCCACTCCTATTACCAATCCGAAGAGGTAATCTTGATTTAGTAAGTAAGCCACTACGGCTACCAAGATACCGATTAGGAGACCGTTTATTAGGCCAGCCAGCACCTCGTTGCGGATAGCTGACCAGCCATTCTTCAATTCAATCTCACCTACAGATATACTCCGAACCATCACCGCCAAGGATTGGGCAGAAGCATTACCACCCATGCCAGCAACTATAGGCATATAGATAGCCAACAGCACTAATTTGTCCAAGACATTTTCAAATAGACTTACTACTGAAGCCGCCAAAAATCCAGTAGCCAGATTTATAATTAGCCATTTGTAACGGTGACTAACTTTACTCCAGACACTGTCTGCAGCCCTTTCTGCATCTGCTACACCAGCAAAGTTGTATAGTGAAGCTCCTGGATTTTTACCTAGTAACTCCAGAGCCTCTTCAGTGTAAATGACTCCTACTACACTATCATCTGTGTCTAGAACCACTACCTTGCCATTTTTAATGCTTTTAAATACTGCGATTATTTCTTTTAGATCAGATTGATAGTAAACCGAGGGAACTTCTACGACAAAACCGCCAAGCTTTTTACTATTGTTTTCTCGTACTAAGCTACTAAAAAGTACTTCACCTACAAACTTGCCATCTTTGTGTACCAATATCTCCGGCAGTCGCTTTACCTCTTTGTAGTGCTCACCTATAGCATCAGCAGTTTCCCCAACTGAAGTATCGTCTGACAACAAAAGATAGTTAAAGTTTAGTAAGTGCAGCTCAGCTTTTGGGTGAAAACGCAAAAAATATTCCGCCTTCTCTTTTAATTCAGATTTTAGTCGGACAGCTAATTTTTCCCTACGTCGTTGGCTTCTTATTCTAGCTAGGACATTTTCTGCTTTTTGCAAGTCAAAGTGATCCAATAGTTGAAGAATCTCGTTGGTATGAAGTTTTTCTAAAATAGATTGTTGTACATGTGGAGACAACTTTTCAAAACTCGCAGCTTGTTCGTCTAGAGTTAGGTTACGAAAGCGCTCCAGTCTATCTGTTGGATGATAGGTAAGTTCTTTAGCAATAAAGACAGCAGGTAATATTTTTGGCGCCATCACATAATTATACATTGGTAGTTTGGCTAAAAATTATATTTCCCCTATACTACCCACATGGAAACAAACACAGTAGCGGAGCACGTAGCTTCTGAACACAAAAACTCAGCCTTAGTTGATTACTTCAAAGAAATTATTTATGGAGGAATTGATGGGATTGTTACCACTTTTGCGGTTGTGGCAGGTTTCTCCGGTGCAGCCTTGTCGGGAGACACGATGACACAGATGTCTTTTTTGGTAGTACTTTTATTTGGATTGGCGAATTTGTTTGCCGACGCAGCTTCTATGGGGCTCGGCAACTTTCTGTCGGTACGGTCTGAAAAAGACTTGTACTTTGCTGCCAGAGATAAGGAAGTGGACGCAGTGCGTAATAGTGCACATTCTGAATTTAACGAGACTGTTGCTATTATGAAAGAAAAAGGTTTTTCTGACGAACAAGCCCATACTTTAGCTGAAATCTATAAGACTAATGAGGATTATTGGGTAGACTTCATGATGCAACACGAGTTAGAGATGTCTGATCCGAGAGGGGAGAATGAGGTGTTTACCGGCCTAGCGACTTTTATTTCCTTTATGATTTTTGGAGCGATTCCGCTTTTGCCGTTTATCTTACAAAGTGAAGGTGATGCTAGGGTGGCGTTCATACTGTCATCTTTGGGCACCTTTGTGGCTTTGGTGATGTTGGGCTTGCTTAAATGGCGAGTGATTGGCGCAAAGCTTATGTCTTCGCTCTTTGAGGTTGTTACCGTGGGTTCTGTAGCGGCAGTGCTGGCATTCTTAGTCGGAACATTCTTTAGTATCTAGGTGACTTACACACAGGGTTATAACCAGAGTTACCCTAGGTATTGTACACAGGTTTATACACAGATTGGCTTAAAATAAGACCTTGAAAAAGCTATTGACTGATTTTCTCTGAGGTCTATACTTAAATTAGGATCTTGCTTTGATGATATATTCGAATTTTCTATTTTAGAGAAGTTAGTGAGATCCAAGCTCTACGTTGTACAGCAAAAGGCACTCCCTCGGGAGTGCCTTTTGCTTGCAAACAACAGATAGCTAAACCACTTATAATAAATTAGAATTCCAGTACTAAAGCAGAATGGTCTGAAACCACGTCACTTAATACTTCAAAACGAGTTGGAGTGATGTCTTTTGATGTAAAGATATAATCACAAACCTCTGACTTAGTGGTGAGTGTGTTACGGGTTGTAGTGACGTTAGCTTTTATACACTGGTTATCAATGATTTTGTTAATTTGTTCCAAGGACTCACTTTTTGGAGATAGATTAAAATCTCCACACAGTATTATTTTGCCGTCCAAATTTTTAACATAGTCAGAAATCATTTTTGTTTGTCGCAAAGTTTCTTCGTCTCCGTTTTTGTGGGCGTGTACGTGGTGACCGTGATGGTTGAGAATGTTAATTTTTTCTCCACTACTTTCTATAACTACGTGTTGCAAGTTGCGGACGTTATAGTCTTTTTCCAGCATGTCTATATCGTCAATATATTCTTTTCGCGTAAAGATTGTTTCTGTTACAGTGAAGGGTGCTTTGCTTAATATGGCGTTGCCAAACTCTGCCTTTTGTCTCATTAAACTAAAGCCAAAAACTGGTGAGAAGAAGGAATGATATCCTAAGTCCTCATACTCTTGTAGTGCTGAAAAGAATAAAGTATCCCGGGTTGGTAATTTGACAACCTCTTGGAAACATAAAATGTCGGGTTGCTCTTTTGCTACCAGTTCCTTGATTTTTTTGCCAAGTTTTCCTCCCCAGATGTTGAGTTGAAGTATTTTCATATAAACTAGCGGGCCTTAAGATGTATATAGATATCCTCCAGAGCTTTTACTGCATCGCCAGCTGAGATGTTGTTTTGGTGGTATTTTACATTTGTGCAGTCTCCAGCAGCCCAAATTCCAGGTACAGAAGTTTGTTGTGTCCAAGGGTCTATGACAATACGCCTATACTCATCTAGCTCTACTGTACCAGTCACTAAGGAGGTGTTTGGAACCATACCAATCTCTACAAACACACCAGAAACGGTTAGTTCTTTATTTTCACCACTTTCCATGTCTTCGTACTTCAGTCCAGTAACAAATTTGTCCCCAACTATTTCTTTAGTATCTGCATTGAGAATCCCTGTCATGTTTTCGTGCCCGAGAACCTTCTTAACCGTCACAGGATCCGCCTTGTAATCGGGGCCTCGGTGCAGGAGAGTGACACTCTTGGTATAAGCTAAGAGTTGCGCAGCAGTTTCAAAGCCGGCGTTACCACCTCCAATCACTGCCACGTCTTGGTCAGAAAATAGAGGTCCGTCACAAGTAGCACAATAAGTCAGGCCTTTGTGTTCAAATTCTTTAGCGCCGACAGCCTTTAGATGTCTTCTGTCTGAGCCGCTAGCTATTAGGATTGCTTTGGCAGTTGCCTCGGTACCGTCGTCTAGGGTGACCTTAAAAGAATCTCCGTCTTTATCCACTTTTTGAGCGAGTGTGTTTTTTATCTCCACGACTTCGCCAGCGTACTTCTCTAAGTGCTCACGAAGTGACCTCGCTAATTCGTCGCCACTAATACTTGGTGTCCCGATCCAGTTTTGAATATTAGGAGAGACAACACTTTGTCCGCCCCACTCTTTGGTAACAAAAAGCGTTTTCAGTCTTTTGCGTGAAGCGTATACTCCGGCAGACGTTCCTGCCGGCCCACCACCAATAATTATTAAATCGTACATAATGTAGTAATTCTTTCTTTAGAAACTTAAAACTCGACAATTATAACTTTTTAATGAGCGGAGCACAAAAAACTCAGTCGTGGGTGACTGAGTTTCTTTTTCTTGGTCGCCTACTTGAGTTTACTCCTGCGGAGAAACGCAGGTACGGCGCCCCAATCCTCATCGTCATCTTCGTCGACTGGATCAACCGGTTTTGGGTCTTTCGGTTTTTGTTCCGCTTTGACTGGTACTGGTCGCTCTTCTTCAACCGAATCATCAACCTTTGGTGTTGTCAGTGAATTGAAAATGCGCCCACGATTGTTACTAGATGCATCTTCAGCTTTCGAAACGGCTCTTACTACAGAATCACTTGTCCTATTGGTCTCTGGCTCAGGGAAACCAGTTGCTATAACCGTCACCTTCACTTCGTTCTTTTTCAACTTTTCATCTCTAATGGCTCCAAAGATAACTTTGGCATGTGAGTCTATAGATTCGGTGATGACTCGAGCAGCACTTTGGATTTCCAACATACCCAGATCATCTCCGCCAGCAATGGCAAAGAGAACACCTTTAGCTCCGGTAATAGATACTTCCAAAAGGGGAGAGTTAATTGCTTTTTGAGCGGCATCATCAGCACGCTTCTCTCCAGCCGAAACACCAATACCCATAAGTGCCGAACCTGCATTTTCCATAACACTACGAATGTCAGCAAAGTCAACATTGATGATGCCTGGCATGGTAATGAGGTCAGAGATACCTTCAACAGCTTGCTTCAGGATATCATCACACATTGCAAAAGCGCTTTTAACGGTGGTGTCTTTGTCCACAACCGCTAACAGTCTATCATTCGGTATGATGATGAGAGCGTCAACTTCCTTTTTAAGTTCCTCGATACCTTGCAGTGCTAGTCTCATCCGTTCTTGTCCTTCGAACAAGAAGGGTTTGGTAACCACACCTACTGTTAAAGTACCTAGTTCACGAGCTATTTTTGCTGCTACAGGAGCGGCTCCGGTACCGGTACCACCCCCCATACCACAAGTGATGAATACCATGTCGGTACCCTTAAGGGCATTGGCTATTTCCTCGCGAGTTTCCTCAGCGGCGCGGCGACCCATATCTGGGTTACCACCAGCACCAAGACCTCGAGTGAGGTTCTTGCCGATATGAATTTTTTTCTTCGCTAAGGAATGGTGGAGGTCTTGCGCGTCGCTGTTAATTGCCACGAATTCTACGCCGCGGATTTTGGATGTAACCATGTGATTCACAGCGTTACTACCCGAACCGCCGACGCCCACCACGCGAATTCTAGCAAACGACTCTACGTCAGATTTAATCTGCTCCATATAAAATATTTAATAATTAATACCTCCAAAAGATGTAGCGAAACATTCCTGAGTCACTAACCTTGTTCTTATAATACAGGGGTATAGAAAATCTGTCACCATATTGACAGATTTGAGAAGCGTGTGTTTGACGAAAACATCAAATCGAAACTTAAGGAAGGAATTGATTGAACCAAGAAAGGATACTTTGTTTTGCCTGTTTAGCGATGCTGACACCCGACACTTTATCGTTATCGCTGGCTCCCCACATACATAGACCATATGCTACTGCCCAGGATGCGTCGCGAATTTTACTGTTATTACCGGCGTCAAGTGTTGCGATTTTGGAAGGGAGACGTAACGAAGCACGAGCCAAATCTTCAACAGTGGAAAGGCCAGAGCCACCACCAGTAATCACTATACCTGCGGGCAGTAGACCATCCCTCTTGATTCGTTTCAGGTGAGCGTCAATAAGTTCAAAGATGTCAGAGAGTCGTGCAGAGATTATTTCCTCTAATCTGCGCTTGGAATAATTCATACTACTCATACCACCGCGTTTTATTTTTTCTGCTTCTTCCAAGGGGATTTTTAGACCCAAAGCAATGTCATTAGTGATGTCGTTTGATCCAATAGGGAATACTTTTACCGAGACAGGGAAGGTGTTTTCAAACACTGCAATTGAAACTGTTTCTGCCCCTATATTAGCTAGGATACACCCAGCCCTCTTTTGTGCCTTAGTTAGCATTACAAAGCTAGCGGCTAGAGGAGCAGCCATAACATCTTCCACTATAATACCGATACTCTCAATTACATTAACTAAGTCATTTATATGCTGCTCGTAGCAGGTTACAAATAAAGATTCGACTGTCAATTTTGTGCCCTTTAGTCCATGTGGTCTACCAAGTACGGGCTCATTGTCTACTGTGTAAGATACTGGTATAGCATGTAGAATCTTGCGGTTGGGTATACTGTCCTCGATTCTTTCCTCGCTATCTTGCATTGCCTTGTCTACATCCGCCTGAGTGATTTCTGAGTCTGCTCTGGATATCACCACTTCACCGCGACTGAAAATTTCATCAAGCCCCACGCTTCCTATTGATACGTAGGCCTTTTTTGCTTCAACACCAGCAACCTTTTCGGCCTGCAACACGGCACTGCGAACACTCCTTATCACATCAGTTTCGTTTATGATGTAACCATTGCGTAAGCCACGACTCTCAGCGAAACCAGTGCCAATTATCTTTGGCAATCCTTTTTCTTGTTTACTGTCAGAACAAGAAGCAATTACAACTTTCACTTGATACGTTCCAACGTCAATACCCGCTATGATACGGTCCTTCATGACCCTATTGTATCACCTTGTTTATGACTTTTGGTCTGTGTATAAACACTATTTTAGGCCGAATTTCTTCAGATAGAACTTTTCTTTCTTCTCCATTTTGTCACCGTGGGCAAATCCTTTTAAGTGTAGACAGCCATGTATAAAAAGAAATCCAACATATGCTTTTTTGCTTAGGTTAAAGTTTTTGGCTTCACTGGCAGACTTGGATTCGCAAATAAATATCTCCCCGTTACTTTTGTCGAGTGGAAATGACAATATGTTAGGGGTGTAGTTCTTACCTCGAGACGATAGGTTTAACTTTTGTGCCCTCTTCTCACCAATAAATACAAGAGATAATTGGTACTTTTTACCAAGTATGCTTTCAGCCATTTTGGAGTAGGGAAGAGCAGTGTAGCTTTTGGTAGTGTGAGAAATTGTCAGTGCCATGTCTTAAGTATACAAAAGAAAAATCGGACTAATGTCCGTTTCTCTTTACTTTAACGCCGATTATTGTCGATCTTACCGAGTTTTAAGTTTCTCTCGTAAGTAACTTGTTTGTCTAATTTCTTGAGACGAGACATTTTGCGCACATTAGCGCTTTTTATACGAGTGTAATAACGGTTGCCACGCATACGACGGACAATACCAGCGTTTTGTACACGCTTAGTAAAGCGGCGAATTACATTAGCGCTACTCTCATTATTATTCTTTTCCACCTGTACGTTTACTGGCATAATGCGGGGAACTATAGCACTTTCGGGTTTAGGCTGCAACTATCGATGACTTGCGGACTAGTCGTTGATGGATGTTTTCAAGTGCTACATGTTCTTGCTTGCGCGCCTTCATGTCACGTAGAATAACTGTCCCATCCACAAATTCTTTTTGTCCCATAATGAGTGCGTATTGAACACTCCTAGCTTCCGCGTCACGTAACTGTGTACTCAATGAATCACTAGCTAAATCTTGTTTGACAACAATGCCTGATTTACGCAACTGGTTCACTAGTTGGAGAGTCTTTATCTTTGGGCCATAACCAAGCTGCACCACGTAGACTTGCGGTTTTTTACTTAGGCTACTTTTTGGTATACGAGCTGGCAACTTACTTCCTTTTATAATCACGACTGCTCCACTGGCTGGTATTTCTCTCTTTATATGGTGCTGCATGAATGAATCATAACGACCGCCGTTCACTGTCACTTCCGGATCCGCAAGGGCCTTGTCGTGTTTGTCTAAAATGTCTATAGAAAAGATAGCATCTGAATAGCATTTGTGATGGCCGATGAGCTTTGGGTCGATTTCGTATGGTGTTTCACTCATATCCATGTACTCGATAATTTCCCTGAAGTGTTTGCGACTTTGGTCACTTAGGTATTCCATTGGGTTTGGTGTCTTATAAGCAAGCTCATGCTCCTTGTCTACCAAATACATAAGAGCATCACAGACATGACTCTTCATCTTTTCACGGGCTTCTGTGGGCATGTCTGCTAGTCGTTTCTTTAGAAAATTATTCAGCTCTCTGTAGTAACGTACACCTGAATCTTTGTCACCAAGGGAATTGATGCGGACGATATTGTTTGCATAACCCAACTCCTCCAGCAGTGCTCTTGAGGTTTGGATCAATACAACTTCGGCGATGCTTTTGGGTACGCCAAATATTTGTAAGTTGAGTGCGATTTCTTGAGTACGCGGTACTGGGTCAATGGTATAGAAAAGTACAGGAGCTTCCAAGCTGTGTAGTTTGCTGTCAATGTAGTTTTGTGCACCTGCACCAAGTATTCCGTATAGCTTATCGAGTTTGCGATCGTTGGCGCTCAATGAATAGGGGATGGGTTGAGTACAACTTTTACAAGTGGGATGTTTTTTAAACTCTGCAAGAGGGGTAAAGCCAAAATACTCAGCTGTATTAACGGCAACTTTTAGTAGTTCAGTGTTACTTTTATTCATACGATTCGTCTTTACTTAAATCAAACTGATAATATCCTGGTTGCCACTCGATTCTTTTAGGAGGAAAAAGTCGTACCATTGCTTTACCAATGAGCTTATCTTTGGGTAGGTTGCCCCAAAGACGAGAATCAGAGCTATGATCGCGGTTGTCGCCCATTACAAAGTATTCGTCTGCTGGCAAGGTGACACTGGTGCGAGTGGGCTTTGTCATCTCTGCAATATATGGTTCTTTCAGTACAAAGCTCTCCGGAAACTCTTCGCTAGTGATAGTGACTTGATTATCCTCAATTTGTATAGTCTCTCCTGGCAGGCCAATAATTCTCTTAATAAAGTATTGGGACGGGTTGTTGGGATAACGGAAGATTACTACATCACCTCGTTTCGGATCGTTAAAACGGTAACTGATTTCGTCCACAATAAGATATTCACCGTTATAGAAAGTCGAAAGCATGGAGTCACCAGATACCACGAAAGGTTGTGCAATGTAAAGGCGAATCGGTATTACAATCAGTAAGGCAATAACAGAAAACTTAATAATCTCTTTTATTGGGTTTTCATTCTCCGGCTCATTTTTGAGATTGGTGTTAGGTGGAGTGAAAGAACTAGGAGGCATGTTTGAATTCATTTCCTACCATTATACGAAAAGTAGAGGCACAAAACAAATATGACCTTTTCCATGTTTTTCGTTGCCTGTTTTAGCCTTTATAAATCTAGCTTTATGCATTATGATTGAAGAATGTTTTATATTTTTGGGCTAGGCAATCCTGGTGGCAAATATGATGGTACTCGGCACAACGTTGGACGGGACGTCTTGAAAGAATTAGGAGTAATTACTGGTTTTTCTTCGTGGCAGAAGGACAAGTACGCGAATGCGCAAAAGTCTGCGGGGCAGTTGCTGGGTAAGCCGGTTGAATTCTGGTTACCTGAAACCTTTATGAATCTGTCTGGAGAGACAGTATGGTATGTGGTTGATAACAACGAAGCCAAACCTGAACAAGTAGTGGTTTTGTATGATGATGTTGACTTACCTCTAGGAGAAGTGAAGATATCACTTGGAAAAGGGGACGGTGGGCATAACGGCATTAAGTCGGTGATATCTTCACTTGGTAGTAAGGATTTTATAAGGATACGCATTGGGGTGGCGTCAAAGAGTTTTTGGACAGGAGAGACCAGCAGACCTTCAGGCGAAAAATTATCTAAGCACGTGCTTGGTAAGTTTGGTTACTTTGAAAAGGGTAATAAGGAATTGGTATTGACTAAGGTACATGAAATACTCGATGTCTTAGTTACTGAAGGCGCGACTGTGGCTATGAATAAATTTAACTAAAAAAGAAAGCATGCTTTAAAACATGCATTCTTCCTACTCCTTAACTTGTTCTTATTGTTGGAACGAGAGAGTCATTTTCTGTTCTTTTGGTTCAAAGAGAGTGATTTTGAACTTGTAAGCGTTTCCTAAGGATAACTTAGAACGAAGGTCAGCCTCGTTCTCAAATTCTGAGATATGTACCAGACCAGCAACGCCTTCTTCGATAGAAGCTAACGCACCGTGCTTGTTGTACTTGATGATTACACCTTCTACCTCTTGTCCCTTCTCGTATTTTTTAACAGCTTCCTCCCAAGGGTTGCTCTTTAGTTGTTTGATAGAGAGTGAGATCTTGTCATCTTTTACCTCAATTACTTTAACATTTACTTTATCTCCAACTTTATATAGTGAGCGGGTATCTTCTACTAAGCCCCAGTCCAATTCTGAGATATGCACTAATCCTTCTAGACCGTCTTCGATCTTTACAAAGACTCCGAAGTCAACAGCACCGGTTACTTCGCCTGAGAGTACGTCACCAACCTCGTAGTGACTTACTTTTGCCTCCTTCTCCTCTTTTTCTTGGGGACCTTTTTCGGAGAAGATTAGTTTACCTTCACCTTGGTCTGCGGTGATAATAATCACTGATAAGAATTTACCAACTAAGTGTTGTAGTTCAGAAAGGATTTTTTCCTTATCTCCATCCGCTACCCTCGGATAGTTATCGGCTGACAACTGAGAAGCTGGTAGGAAACCTTGAATTCCTTGCCATTCTACAATAAGTCCACCTTTGTTCGCTTCCTTTACTTCCAAGGATAGGACAGTCTGCTGCTTCATAGCATGCTCAGCATCACTCCAAATAAGAGCTTGACGGGCTTCCTTAAGCGACAATTCGATATAGCCGTCCTCATTACCATTGTCTACTACTTTGGCTGCAATGCTGTCACCGATAGCTACTTTGCGCAAAATATCGCGTGCATTCATGTACTCGCGTCCATAAATAACACCCGAACCAAAAGGTGCCAGTTCTATATATACTTTAGCTCTGCCGATAGCAGAGACGGTTCCTTCTATAATTTCACCAACCTCTGGTGGAGCAGGGCTATCTGTTAGAAGCACCTGCATTTTGTTAGATAAATCTTCTGTTTGCATTGTTATTTTTCGCTTGATGTGTCCGACCCACTGTTTCTCATGGCCATTTCCGTAGGGTAGGGGTTAAGCACCAACCGATAGAACTATTAATTAATAGCGCCGATACTATAACAGACAAAAAGAAAAACGCAATCAAAACGATCGCGATGAATTGTTGGTCGCCGTCACTCACTCAGGGGTGCTCATGCCCGTGGTGACGGCGACCGCACCCTCTCTCAGTGCCCCACGAGGTAGAGGCAGAGTGGGAATCGAATCTTCTGATTAGAATGATGACACCTATAATAACTATTGTCAAGTATATAAGTAGGGGAGAGGAGAGCGGACATTCGCTTTGCGAATGTCCGCTCTCCTCTATATAATAGAAGCTATGGTAATCACACATCACGGTGGTCAGTGTTTTAAGGTGTCGTTTGGAGACACAACTTTGGCCTTCAATCCAATTTCCAAAAATTCAAAATTAACCCCGGTTAAATTCGGTTCAGACGTTGCTCTTATTAGTTTACGTCACCCAGATTTCGACGGTGTGGCACAGGTGACACATGGTAGTAAAGCACCTTTTATAATTGACTCTCCTGGTGAATACGAAGTAGGTGACGTAACGGTAAGAGGTTATGGTATCCAAACTACTTTTGCTGGTGAGGAAAAGTTCAACACTATTTATCAGGTAAGGCTTGAAGATATGAACATGGTTTTCTTAGGGGCATTGAGTGAACCAGAGATCGACCCACAAATACTTGGTGACCTAGGAGATATCGATATTCTATTTGTACCGATTGGTGGAGGTGACGTATTGGAGGTGCCTCAAGCAACCAAGCTAGCTGTGAAGCTGGAAGCTAAGGTTGTTATTCCAATGCATTATGATGATAAGTCGCTACCGGCCTTTTTAGAGGAGGAAGGTGCTGAAGGAGTAAAACCAGAAGACAAATTGACCTTGAAGAAGAGAGATTTGGTCGGGGTATCCGGCAAAATAGCAGTGTTGAAAAGTTAATGGGTATTGATTTACAAAAACTGAGGCAAAAGCCAAATTATGTAAAAGACCAGTATGCTTTCTGGGGGTCGCTTCTTTTAACGTCACTAATTGCATTTGTTTGGGGAGTTTCGTTTATTGGAAGTGATGTAGGGAGAACAGAACAAGCTAAGTCAGATAATACAAGTGCCTTCGGGCAATATATTAATGACGTAAAATCACAGTTAGGTGCAGTGCGTGGTGTGATAAATGGAGCTTCGAGTCAGGAAACAGTTACGGAAGTAACTCCCAAACAAAATATTGTAGTACCTAATTTGGACGGTGTTACCAACTATGAGCAGTCGGAGTCGGAGGAGACATATATTACAGTTGAGTTTGAATAAAACGCTATTTTACAAGCTTTAATTGTGCTATACTAAGCACACAAGGGAGAGAGACTTTATGCCGAAGAAAACTACCAAGGAAGAACACGAACCAGAAGCAAAGCGCGGAATCGTAGCTCAAAATATCACCGATGAAATGCAGTCAGCGTATTTAGATTACGCCATGAGTGTTATTACTTCGCGTGCTTTGCCTGACGTGCGAGATGGATTGAAGCCAGTACACCGGCGTATTTTATATTCCATGCGCCTCAATGGCTTGACATCAACAGCTAAGTTTAAAAAATCTGCTACAGTGGTTGGAGACGTGTTGGGTAGTTTTCATCCACATGGTGACGTGGCGGTCTATGAAGCTATGGTTAAGTTGGCTCAGAATTTCTCCACTCGTTATCCGCTTGTTATCGGTCAAGGTAATTTTGGATCAATAGATGGCGACTCTCCGGCAGCTTATCGTTATACCGAGGCCAAAATGTCCAAAGTGGCTGAAGAGTTGCTTCGAGATTTAGAAAAGGACACTGTAAATTGGCGGCCAAACTTTGATGGTACGAAGAAAGAGCCAGAGGTACTGCCGGCTGGCTTACCCAATCTACTTCTCATGGGTTCTTTAGGTATTGCTGTTGGTATGGCTACCAACATTCCGCCGCACAATTTGCGTGAGATCGTAAATGCCACTTCTCATCTTATTGATAATCCAAAAGCGTCTACTGATGATTTGTTACAGTTCGTACAAGGTCCCGACTTCCCAATGGGTGGAATTGCTTTTAATAAAAAAGACATAAGCCACGCCTATGCTAATGGTAAGGGCGGAGTAGTGTGCCGCGGAGAAGCAGAAATAGTCGAGGACAAGAAAGGCAATTTTTCTATTGTCATTACTTCTATTCCTTTCCGTGTCAATAAAGCCGACATGCAAGAAAAAATCGCTAACTTAGTTCGCGATAAAAAAATTGAGGGCATTAGAGAGATGCGTGACGAGTCCACATCCGATATTCGAGTCGTGATTGATCTAAAAAGTGGAGCCAATCCCCAGACCGTCCTAAACAAGCTGTACAAGCACACTCAACTTGAAGATACTTTTCATTTCAATATGGTTGCATTGGTAGATGGAGTGCCACAAACCCTGTCTTTGAAAGTTATTTTGGAGGAGTACATCAAACATCGTTTTGAAATTGTACGGCGACGAACTGAATACGACCTAGGTAAAGCAAAAGACAGAGAACATATTTTACTTGGTCTCAAAAAAGCCCTCGATCATATTGATGAAATTATCAAGTTGATACGGGCGGCTAGTGATGTACCAACTGCACACGCTGCTTTGATGAAGAAGTTTAAGTTTTCTGAGATACAAGCTCAGGCAATTTTGGACATGCGCTTGCAGAAACTGGCTGGCCTAGAACGAAAGAAGATAGAGGACGAGCTTAAAGAAGTGCAGGCTTTTATCAAGGAACTCGAGACTTTGCTAAAGAGTACTCCTAAGATGATGGCTCTTATCAAGACTGAACTACAGGAAGCTGCCGATAAATTTGGCGACGACCGTCGTACCAAGATAGTAAAAGGTGGAGTGAAAAACCTATCAGCGGAAGACCTGGTAGCCGATGAAGAAAGTGTATTGGTACTAACAAAGGGTGGGTATGTAAAGCGTACCAACCCTTCAGAATATAAGAGTCAGAAGCGCGGAGGTGTCGGTGTGGTGGACCTAAACACTAAGGAAGAAGATGTGGTAACTACCCTACTGACGACTTCTACTCACAGCGACTTGCTCTTCTTTACTGATCAAGGAAAAGTTTATCAGTGCAAAATGTATGAAATACCTGAAGGACGTAGAGCCACCAAAGGTAAGTCGATAATGAATTTTCTTTCGCTTACCTCAGACGAGAAAGTCACTTCAGTATTGGCAGTGAGGAAAGATGAGTGGGAAGGTGAATGGAGTATGTTAATGGTGACCAGAAATGGTGTAGTTAAGAAATCTGATGCAGGTGCTTTCAAAGATGTACGACGAAGTGGATTGATTGCGATCAATCTAAAAGCAGAAGATTCACTCATTGCGGCCAGCTTTGTTGGCAAGGGTGACCAAATTTCTCTCATTACTCATGCTGGGCAAGCTATTCGATTTAAAGAAAGTGATGTGAGAGAAATGGGGCGTACGGCTACTGGTGTGTTGGGTATGAAGCTCAAGAGTGACGACCGGATTGTATCTGCTGATGTGCTGAAGAATGGCGATATTGACAGAGAAATATTGATCATTACTGAAAATGGTTATGGAAAGACTACCCTGGCGAAAGAATATAAAGTGCAGAAAAGAAGTGGGTCGGGTATCAAAACCGCTAAGGTTACTAGCAAAACAGGAAAAGTAATAGGAGGCGCTGTGCTCAGCAATGAAGATAAGGAAGAGGGCGAGTTGGTGGTAATGAGTCAGAGAGGGCAGGTGATTAAACTGCAACTCAAAGACGTACCGAGCCTTGGACGAGATACTCAGGGAGTAAAAGTAATGAGATTGAGAGAGGGTGACCAAATCGCCTCCATGGTTACATTTTAATTACAGGGAAGTGGGGGAAGAGCGAAGCTCTTCCCCCACTTCCCTGCTTTACTCCACTTTCTCTGAGTTATAATTAGTGCAATGATTTTCTCATATCTCAATGTCTTCATCTTGCAGTATTTAGTGCCGTTTATCTTTGCTATCGGGTTGATATTCTTTTTCTATGCCATTGTCTACTATTTTATTATCGGACCGGGAGAAGAGCCGATGCGTGAAGATGGAAGAGTTTACTTTATCAAGGCCAACGTTTGGTTTTTTGTTGGACTAGCTATTTATTTGATTGTGGCCGGTTTAAATAGTTTTGTTGCTTGGATAGCTGAATTGCCGATAGATGCAGACAGTGAGCAAGGTGTACTTAAAGTACCTGATACTCCCCAAGTTCGTAGATAAAGTCACTGTAAATAAGCTATAATTCACTAATGACAGATGTAGCACCTGTGCGTTTTGTAGAGCCGGACAAGGTTCTCACCCACTTTCATATTCGTGAAGGTGAAACAGTCGCCGATTTTGGTGCTGGATCGGGATATTTTACTCCGACACTTTGCGAAGCTGTGGGCAGTGAAGGGAAGGTTTATGCGTGTGATATTCAAAAACCTCTTCTGGAAAAAATTGGCGTGAGTGCCGAAAAGCATAACTGGACACAGGTGCAAGTGCTATGGTGTGACATAGATGAGCCGGGAGGAATTAAAATAAACGATGATGAAGTGGAAGTCGGCATTCTAATAAACACTCTTTTCCAACTGGAAGATAAAGCTGCTGCCATGACGGAAGTATTGCGCACACTTCACTCCGGTGCCAAGTTTTATATTATTGACTGGTCAGAATCTTTTAATGGACTTGGTCCCCAGGTGGGTGATGTAGTAAGTAAGTCCGAAGCACTTGTCTTGGCTGAAACAGCCGGCTTTGTGTTTGAGCGTGACTTCCCTGCTGGTGATCACCATTACGGGTTAGCCTTTCGTAAACCATAAAATATGACAAACCTACGTCCATTTCAAATATTCTTACTAGGAGCTTTTTGTTTTTTGGCATTTTTGAGTTTGATATTGATTAGTAATTTTAAACCTAGTAATAAAGACGAGGCGTTAGCCTTTGGTGAAAAGGTAGAGCTGTGGGGACCATTCCCTGTAGATGAGATGGACGAAGTGCTAGACGATATGAAAAGTACTTACGACGGCTTTGAAGTGGTTCAATATAGACAAATTGCTGAAGATAAATTTGCCACTGAGTTTGTAAACGCAATTGCAGAAGGACGTTCTCCCGACTTGGTCATTCTTCCCCACACTGAGTTGGTTTCGCAAAGAGTTAAGCTGGCCCCTATCCCTTACAAGACAGACGGTTTTTCAACACGTGACATCAAAAATCGCTACATAGATGGTGCGGAAATATTTGCCTTGGAAGATGCTTTGTATGCTATACCTTTGGCAGTAGATCCGTTGATAATGTTTTGGAATCGTGACCTATTTGCCGGAGCAGGTTTGGCTTCTGCTCCTCGTTCATGGGAGGAGTTGGTTTCTGGTGTAGCTCCGGCTTTGATTCGATTAGATTCTGGTCGTAATTTGTTGCAAAGTGCGGTGGCTTTTGGCGAGTATCGCAACGTGCGCAATGCCGACGCATTGCTGGCCACGTTGTTTTTACAGTCTGGTAGTAAGATGGTAGTAGAGGAGAACGGGCGCTATGACATACTACTCAACGAATCTTTTCAAAGTAACGGACAGCCACCCATGGAAGCCGGTGTTCAGTTTTATACTAGTTTTAGCAACCCTACCAATCCTTTATACAGCTGGAATCGAGCGATGTCTGAAGACCGACTCAGCTTTATTGGCGGTGATTTGGCTATCTACTTTGGCTTTGCTAGTGAGGTGGATGACTTGGTCAGACAAAACCCCAACTTAAACTTTGACATTTCCCTTCCGCCACAAGGAGCATCCGCGACTGTGGCACGATCTTACGGTACCTTTTATGGCTTAGCGATTCCTAGGGCGTCTGCCAACCAAGCTGGTGCTTATGCTACAGCACAAGTGTTATCTAACTCGCCTTTTACAGAGCCGTTGGTGGTTGGTCTCAACCTTTCCCCTGTACGACGTGATATTATGACGACTGATAGTGGTAGCGAGTTTACAACGGTAGCGAGGCAGGCTGCATTAGTGGCGCGCGGATGGCTTAATCCTAGCTCCACAGCTACCGCAACCGCTTTTCAGACCATGATAGAAGATGTGACCAGTAATCGTGAGAAAGTCAGTCAAGCAGTTCGGAGTGCCATTAGTCGTTTAAGACAAGCCTACTAGTATGAAATACTTTTATATTTTATTAGGATACTGTTTACCCGCTGTGAGTTGGGCTGCTACAGCTGGTAGTGGCGGACGTGATGGTGATACTACTGGAAGTGGAGCTCGAGATGGCGATATGGCAGGTGACGCAACTGGGGCTTCCGTTGGTATTAAAAATCCTCTCGGAGATAAAACCATCCAAGATTTTTTCCTTGATCTTTTAGATGTATTACTAGTGTTTGCACTTCCGATTATTGTCTTCTTTATTATCTATTCCGGTTTCTTGTATGTGACGGCCAGAGGTAACGCTGTGCAAATCAAGACAGCTTCACGAGCCTTGTTGTATTCAGTACTTGGAGGTGTGATAATCCTTGGAGCTAGGCTAATATTGGCAGTTATCCAAGGTACGGTAGATTCATTTGTTTCTTAAGGTATGTTGTCACAAGCAAGCAGTTTCAAAGAGTTGGTCGGTTCATTCATTGAACTTATATACCTGGCGGTACCACTTATATTCGCTATCATTTTCTTGGTAATTTCGTGGCGCATTATAGATGCGTGGATTATTCATGGTGGAGACGAGACTAAAGTAAAGGCCGGCAAACAAACAGCTATTGTGGGGGTAGTGGTATTGGTTGTTCTGGCTAGTGTTTGGGGGATCGTGGGGCTACTCAAGTCCGCCCTAGTGGGATAGTTTTTCACAAGCCACACTACAATAACCAATAGTTAAGCTATAATGAAAAGTATAAAATAATCAATATTATGAAAAAAACATTTTTAACATCTGTATCTATAGCTCTACTAACACCAGTGCTGGCAATGGCTCAGTCATTTGATGATGGGGGTGACTTGGGTGGCTTCTTGGGTTCATTGATATCATTCATTAATGATGTGTTAGTGCCATTGATTTTTGCTTTAGCTCTACTAGTGTTCTTGTATGGAGTGTTTGAGTATTTCATTATTGGCAAAAATCTAGAAAACAAGAAAGAAGAGGGTCGCCGTTACATGATTTGGTCTATAGCTGGTTTTGTAGTGATGGTCTCTGTTCTAGGCATTGTTAATTTGTTTGCCAACGGGCTAGGTTTGAAAGATGATAGATTGGAGGATATCCCAACCTTACCGACGACACGTTAATTTCATATGACCGCTTACGCTTCTGCTGGGGACACCGCTCGTAGTTTTGTGATGGCTATAAGTGATGCCATTCTCTATCCTCTGATAGTTCTGATGCTCGTGGTGGCTGTCATTATATTTTTGTACGGCGGTTTGGAGTATGTATTAGGGGCAGGTAACGATGCAGCGAGAGAAAAAGGGCAGAAGCACTTACTTTGGGGAATTATTGGCTTGGTTATAATGGTCTCCGCATACGGAATACTACGCATCGCCGGTAATATAGTAGGAGTAGATGTGCCGGATCCGGTAGAAACTGGCTCGGGGGTAAACTACTTGGACCTAGACTACTCGGGTCCACAGTAGATAAATTGGACAAAAGAAAAGGCCTCGCCGTAGCGAGTCCTTGAGTTTTGGTCGCCGGCCCGTAGGCCGGCGACGTTGTCATTGGTCAGAGATAAAGCGCTTCGCACCCTTTCGGAAGTTCGAAACGTTCCTTGCTCACCTTCCGGTTGAGCTTGATCAGCCCCACCGTCTCCTTTTTCCCGGTCGTAGACCGGATGATGAGGTGAGCTGACCGTGTGCCTACACCAACCGCTTTCACGGTTGCGAAGACACCATCGGCGTCTTCATTGTCGACACAGTAGTGGTACCCGTAGATAGGTACCTTTACTGCCTTGCTGGCAGGGACCTCCACATCCTGCCACGGGACACCAGTCTTCACGACTGGTGTCCCGCCAGTCATGGCGGACAAGTCCCGCCACAAAATGGGAAATTCACTCCACATCAGAGAAAACAGGATCATCCCCAAGCCAACCCAAATCAAGGCGTTACCAACACCTTTTTTGAACAACATGACAAGGCCAGTCACCACAGTAATTACTCCTATAAGGAGAAGCCATGTCAGAGAGGAGCTTTCTTCGCTGGCTTGTTCACCTCCCCCGGACTGGTAGATGGTCCAGATCATGCCCGCGAACCCGATGGCGAGTATGGTCGAGATAAGGATCCAAACCCACTTGGGAATTGGCTTGCTCTGCACCATTACAGTGCTCGTGGTATTTACTTGGGTCATTTTATACTTCCTTCCCCCAGTTATCTAAGATGGTTTTTACAGCCTCTGCGAGTTTGTCTATGTCGCCAGCGGCAAATTCGACAATTTTCTTTTCAACTCGAGAGCCGACCTCATCCACTTGGATAGTGTTGATGATGTCTCTCATGGACATGGAGCCGTCGTCTAGCTTAGCTTTCAGCTTTTCGGCAGCTTCGCCAAGCGCGTTGACGTTGGCCAAGAGGCCTTGCCGCCGCATTTCTTCCACCGCCGCCTTCTCGGCTTCTTCAGCAAGTTTACCCACTACATCTACGCTTTTGACGCGAATGCGGAAGATTTTTA
>CAJWTE010000007.1 GCA_913046815.1 uncultured bacterium
TGTGCGCCGACGGGGTAGAATTTATGTTATTAATAAGAAGAAGCCTCGTAATAAGCAAAGGCAAGGATAAACGACTATGAGAATTTCAGGTATCACAATCCCAGATGAAAAGCAGCTTGAATTTGGTCTGACTGCTGTTTTTGGCGTTGGCCGCCAAAAAGCAGTTGAATTATTAACTGAACTAAGTATTTCTCCTCGAACTAAGCCAGGTGATTTGTCTACTAAGGATGAAAATAGAATAAGAGAGAAGGTAGAATCACTGCAAATAGAAGGGGACCTAAAGAGAAAAATTTCTGCTGATGTGAAAAGATTGAAGGACATCGGCGCATATAGAGGTGACAGACATGCTAAGCGTCTGCCAGTACGCGGTCAACGCACAAAGACTAATGCTCGTACCCTCAAAGGTGTTAAGAAAACCATGGGTAGTGGTAGACGTAAGCTTGAAAAGACTTAAAATAATCATTTACAGATATTCCTATGGGTAAGAAAAGAGTAATAAAAAAGGGAGGTGGTTCTGATGTGATGGGTACATCCAGGGCCCTTGGTAGAGTGCCGAAAAAGAAAGTGGCCGAAGGTGTGCTGAATATTTTAGCGACTTTTAATAATACAATAGTGACTTTGAGTGACGCCAAGGGCAATAGTTTAATTGCTGCTTCCTCTGGTGCGCTGGGCTTCAAGGGCTCCCGCAAGAGCACACCCTTTGCAGCAGCAAAAGTGGGTGAAATTCTAGGTGAGAAAGCAAGTCAGATGGGAATGAAAGACGTCGCCGTTGTCATTAAGGGTGTTGGTGCTGGAAGAGAGTCTGCTCTCAGAGCATTTGCCGGTAAGGGAATCAATATAAAAAAAATAACAGACCGCACACCGGTGCCGTTTAATGGACCGCGCGCTAAGAAAGCTCGACGAGTATAAGCTTATGAAAATTGGACCAAAATTCAAAATCGCAAAAAGATTAGGGGCACCTATTTTTGAAAAGACACAAACGCAAAAGTTTGCTCTTTCAGAAGCAAAAGGTGGCAGAGTGAAGCGACGTAGACCAGGCGCAATGTCTGATTATAAGCGGCAGCTACTGGAAAAGCAGAAGATGAGATTTACTTATGGTATATCTGAGAAGCAACTACGTAAATACGTTACAGAGTCAGTCAAGAAAAGTCCTCAGCCAATAAACTATCTTGTTTCTCGTTTGGAAACCAGACTAGATAACGTAGTGTACAGAGCTGGTCTAGCAAAAACACGTCAGATGGCTAGGCAGATGGTATCGCACGGCCATATTGTAGTAAACGGTAAGAAGTCAACAATCCCGTCACAGGATATGAAGATGGGCGATGAGTTTACGGTGCGAGAAGGTAGTCGTAGTTCTATTCTATTTGAGAATTTTACGGAAACACATGAAAGTGCTGCTGTGCCAAGTTGGGTAAAGTTTGATCCCAAAACATTGAAAGGTGAGATTGCTGCGAGCCCGACTTACGAGCCGTCTGAAACACTGTTTGACCCAGAGCAAATACTGGAATATTACAGTCGATAATGATTTTATAAGTTTACAAATTTAACCACAAGATTATGTTAGAAAGCAACGTAGCTCTACCAAGCAAGCCTCGAGTCGTAAAAGAAGAGGATTTTTTCGGGACATATGAAATTGACGGACTGTTTCCTGGTTATGGACATACTTTGGGAAATTCGTTGAGACGAATTGTTTTATCATCTTTGCCTGGTGCAGCGATTACTTTGGTTAAAATTGATGGGGTGAAGCATGAATTCGATACAATCGATGGTGTTAAAGAAGACGTCATCACAATCCTTTTGAATCTAAAAAGGCTGAGACTGGCACTTCATTCCGATGAACCACAAACAATTTCCTTGAGCGCAAGTGGTCTTGGTCTGATTACAGCGAAGGAGTTGGAGGTACCATCCCAAGTAGAAGTTTTGAACCCTGACCAACCTATAGCAGAAATAACTGCTAAATCTGGCAAAATTGAAATGGAAATCACTGTTGAAAAAGGGATGGGTTATGTAGCGAGAGAGATTCATCAAAAGGATAAGGTAGAGATTGGCACTATCGCCTTGGATGCTGTTTTCACTCCAATCAGACGAGCCAATTATGAAGTGGAAAACATGCGTATTGGGGACCGTACTGATTATAATCGCTTGCGAATGACCATTGAAACAGACGGGACAATTTCCCCTAGAGAAGCCCTAGAGAAGTCAGTTGAAATAATGGTTCACCAATTAAAAGCAATAATCGGCTTTCAAGATGAGGAGCCTGTAAAAGAGAAGGTTGAAGAAGTCGACAATGCTGAAGAAATTGATCCTGACACACTTAAAACTCGAATTGAGACAATGGATTTGACCCAAAGAACACTTTCCGCTTTGGAAGAAGCCAATATTCGAACAATTGGTGGACTTGTGCGAAAGAAAAAAGATGATATTCTAGCGCTCGAAGGAATCGGTCCAAAAGGAGTAGACGAAATTGTTGAGAAGCTTAGTGAGCTTAACATTTCACTAGAGGAATAAAGAATATGCAACACAGCAAGCAAAAAAGAGCATTGGGTAGAAAGGATGGACAAAGAACAGCTTTGTTGCGAGGTTTAGCGGTGGAATTGCTAAGTAAGGGTAGAATAAGTACAACTACAGCGAAGGCAAGGGAGTTGAGACCGTTTGTGGAAAAGATTATTACCGCAGCCAAATCCGACACTGTTGTAGCCCGACGGACCACAATGAGTCGACTTGGGGAGCCTAAGGCGGAAGTTGCAAAAGTGCTATTTGAAGATGTTGCGAAAAAGTATGTGGAGAGAGATGGTGGATACACGCGAATCATAAAGGTTGGTAGGTCAAATGGACGCGATGAGGCGATAATTGAACTTGTTTAGTATGGTAGATGAAAGAACTACAAAGGAATATATAATTGATGCTAAAGGCAGGAGGTTGGGCAAGGTTGCAACAGAAGCTGCAACTTACTTAATGGGTAAAAACCAACCTGATTTTGCAAAGCATGTTTTGGCTGATGTACATGTTAAAATCGAGAATGTGTCGCTATTGGACATTCCTGAGAAAAGAAAGGGTGAAATTTACCAATCTTACTCCGGTTATCCGGGAGGACGAAGTACTGAGACCCTTGAGCATTTAGGTGAGAGGCTTGGGTACGATGAAGTAGTTAGACGGACTGTAAAAGGAATGCTTCCAAAGAATAAAATGCAGTCCCTTATGATGAAGAATTTACAAGTTTCTGAATAGTCTTATGTCAACAGTAAAGTATATAGAAGGAATAGGGCGAAGAAAGACAGCGACAGCTAGAGTGCGTCTTACACCAGCAAAGAAAACCACCATTGTAGTCAATGACAAAAAACTTGAAGACTACTTTCCCCATGACGGACTACTACTCTCAGTTCAGTCAGTTCTAGAGCCAGAAGAGGCAGGTGTAGGTGATTACGAAATCTCTGTAAAAGTTATGGGTGGTGGAACTACTGCACAGGCTGAAGCAATTAGATTGGGGATTGCTCGAGCGTTAGTGAAGGAAAAACAGGAAAGGCGTTCGGTACTCAAGCCACTGGGCTTTTTGAAAAGAGATCCACGTTCCGTGGAAAGAAAGAAGTTTGGTTTGAGGAAAGCTCGACGTCGACCACAGTGGTCAAAGCGATAGCAGAAATGACCAGAAAAGCGGCGAGAGTCGCTGTCTCTGTGCAATAATTGTGCAAAATAGCTGAACTTTACAACCGTACTTTATGGCAGTATAATACTTTTGTTATGGGAGATAAAGGTCATGATAAGCAAGAATTTGTGGTGGAAGAAGCGAGCGAAGTTGGTGAAGAAATAGGAGAAGAAATATCGCAAGCGCAGAATAAGATTAAAAAGCTGCAACACTCCCTGAAGATGTGTGACCAAGCGAGAAGAGAGGAGTTGGAAAACCTTCAAAGAGCAAAAGCAGACTTTTTAAATACCAAACATCGTCTGGAAGAAGCCCAAAGCCAAATAAGAACAAATGTAGAGAGTGACTTCATCATGAAGTTGCTGCCTATTGCAGACAGTTTCCATTTAGCTAAATCAAATGACGTTGTCTGGGATAGCGTTGACAAAGATTGGCAAAAAGGTTTTCTTGCTATTGAAAATCAGTTGGATAAGATTTTTGAGACGCATCATGTGGAAGTTATCGATCCTCTAAATGAACCTTTTGATCCTAATACACAGGAAGCGGTAGGCTCTCGGAGTTCAGACATAGAGTCAGATGCTGTGCTAGAAGTTTTACAAAGAGGATACCGACTAAATGATAGAGTGCTGAGACCTGCAAAAGTTGTAATTAGTGAATAATTTGTTTATTTAAATTATGTCAAAAATACTAGGAATTGATTTAGGAACTACAAACTCTGCAATGGCAGTAATAGAAGTCGGGGAACCAACAGTATTAGAGAATGCTGAAGGTAACCGAACTACGCCATCAGTGGTAGCAATATCCAAGAAGGGCGAAAGATTAGTTGGCCAAATCGCCAAAAGACAGGCCGTTACCAATCCACAGAACACCATCTATGGAATCAAGAGATTTATGGGGCACAATTTTGAGGAGGATGCTGTTCGAAAAGACAAAGAAATTGTTCCATATGAGGTGAAAGAAGGTAAGGACAAAGGGGTCTTGGTCCACATGGACGGCAAGGATTATCGTCCGGAGGAAGTGTCAGCTATGATTTTATCTAAGCTAAAAGCAGACGCTGAAGCAAAAATAGGTGAAAAAATTTCAGAGGCAGTCATTACGGTGCCAGCCTACTTTAATGACGCTCAACGCAAAGCCACTCAGGATGCAGGTAAAATTGCTGGCCTAGAAGTAAAACGTATCATTAATGAGCCTACTGCAGCTGCTTTGTCATATGGCTTTAACAAGAAAAAAGATGAAAAAATTGTTGTATTCGATTTTGGTGGAGGTACGTTCGACGTTACAGTACTCGAAGTAGGTGATGATGTAGTAGAGGTTCAGTCTACAGATGGCGATGCGCACATGGGAGGACGTGATATAGATCAGCAGATTGTCAGATACTTAATAAGTGAGTTTAAGAAGGAGGAAGGTATAGACTTAGGAAAAGATCCACTGGCATTGCAGAGACTTGATGATGAGGCAGAAAAGGCAAAAAAGGAACTGTCGAGCTCAGGTGAAACAGAAATCAATATACCGTTCATCGCCAATGTTGATGGTACTCCAAAAAATTTATTGATTACTTTGACACGTTCTAAACTCGATGAGTTAGCACACGAATACATAGATCGTTCAATTGAAATTACAAAACGCGCGTTGGAAGCGTCTTCATTTTCAAAAGAGGAGATTGACGAGATAATTCTTGTAGGTGGTCAGACGAGGATGCCAAAAGTGCAGGAAGCGGTAAAGGAACTGTTTGGGAAAGAGCCAAATAAGAGCATTAATCCGGACGAGGTAGTTGCCTTAGGTGCTGCTATTCAAGCCGGAATATTTCAAGGCGACGTTCAGGATATTACCTTAGTAGACGTCATTCCTTTATCACTCGGCATTGAAACTATGGGTGGGGTAGCAACAAAGTTAATCGAGAAGAACACTCATATACCTACAAAGAAAGAGCAAGTATTTTCTACTGCTGCTGACAATCAAACGTCTACAGAGATTCATATTACACAAGGTGAGCGGCCAATGGCTACTGACAATAAGTCGCTTGGGCGTTTTGTCCTTGATGGTATTCCACCTGCTCCGAGAGGCGTACCACAGATCGAGGTTGTGTTCGATGTTGATAGCAACGGAGTGCTTAATGTTACAGCTAAAGACAAGTCTACTGGAAAAGAGCAGTCAATACGAATTGAAGCGAATTCCGGATTGACAGAGGACGATATTGAGAAAATGAAGAGTGATGCAGAATCACATGCGGACGAAGATTCGAAGAAGAAGGAGTTGATTGAAGCAAAGAACATCGCTGAGCAAGTTATCTATACAGCTGAGAAGGCCCTGAAAGATCATGAAAGTAAAGTTACAGAAGAAGTGAAAGTGGAGATAGAAGGCAAAGTAAAGAATTTGTACAGTAGTATAGCAGGATCAGATTTGACGGAAATCAAGAATGCCACAGAAGACCTTTCAACATCCATGCAAAAGATAGGCGAAGCAATTAGTGCGGATAATAACGAAAACAGTACCGCAACTGAATCAGGCGACGTAAGAGACGCCGATATTAAAGAAGACGACAACAAAAATGGCTAGCGGTGACTACTACAAAGTTCTAGGTGTTCAGAAGGGAGCATCGAAAGATGAAGTGAAGAAGGCTTTTCGCAAGTTAGCTGGACAATACCATCCGGACAAAAAAACAGGCGATGAAGCAAAGTTTAAGGAAATCAGTGAGGCCTATGCCGTATTGGGAGATGACAAGAGACGTGCTGAATACGATGCTTATGGACAGTCTTTTGCAGGCAGTGGGGGCTTTCAAGGCTTTAATTGGGGGGATTTCCAGAGCGGCAACGGTGCTGGCTTTGAATTCGATATAAATGATATTTTTGGAGGTTTTGGTGACGTCTTCACTGGACGTGGGCAGCGCGAGCGACGAGGTAACGACATATCAATCGACATAACATTGTCGTTCAAGGAGTCTGTTTTTGGATTGGAAAGGAAAGTATTACTAAGAAAAAATAACGTCTGTTCTGTCTGCAGTGGCACAGGAGCTGAGTCGAATACAGAATTTATATCGTGTTCTGTTTGTGACGGTAACGGAAGAGTAAGGGAGGTTCGACAAAGTATTATGGGGAGCTTTCAAACTGTAAAAGCATGTGACGCATGCGGAGGAAAAGGGAAAGTGCCAAAGGAGCAATGCAAAGATTGTAAAGGTCAAGGAGCAAAACGTTCTGAGTCTGAAATTACCATTTCTATTCCAGCTGGGATACAAGATGGAGAAGTAATTAGATTGACAGCACAAGGGGAAGCTATTAAGGACGGAAGACCGGGTGATCTTTATGTCAAAATTCACGTAGATCACGACAAAAATATAACAAGAGAAGGGGTGAACCTAGTAACTACTCTTCCAGTCAAGCTCACAGATGCCTTGCTTGGGGCAGAGTACACCGTAAATACTCTCGATGGAGAAGTGACCATAAATGTTCCAGCGGGTATAAAACATGGGGAAGTACTGCGAATAAAAGATAAAGGTGTCCCAAAAGCTATGAGTCAAAGAGGTGACTTTATGGTAAAGGTACAATTAATAACTCCTAACAGGTTGTCACGAAAGGCAAAAAAGTTAGTGGAAGAATTGCGTAGCGAAGGTATTTAATCACATTTTTTCCTGTTACCTACACTGCTTTCTAGTTATAATTAACAGAATGCCCGACAGCGACATAGTGACATTGCTCCAAGAGTCTATTTTTGTAATTGCGGTGTTTTTTGGGTTTCTTTTTTACTCTTTGATTCGAGGACGAAATTACCTCGTCAACCTAATTATAGGATTATATTTTGCATTGTTAATATCTCTTGAGTTTCCTTATTACGATGCAATTCTTGGTGCGGCACACTCAGATCAAAGTCGAGCAATTCTAATGATCTTGGTCTTTGGCGCATTCACAATCGGATCTACAGCTCTGTTGGGGAGATTTTTACACCAAGGTGAGTACGACCGTGGAGTAACTGGTATTCATAGAAAAGTAATTTACTCCGTAGCTGCCACCGTCTTGGTTATGGCTTATAGTTTTCATGCAATACCTGTAACAGAACTTATCGACCCTGGTCCAGTGCAAGCGTTGTTTGCCAGCGAAAGCAGCTTCTTTTTCTGGCTTTTTATACCTATTTTAATTCTATTTTTCTTATAATCCCCACAGTTACATTGTTTACCTAAAACAACGTATGTGTTATTGATAAGCTATTATGTTTAAATTTTTAAAAAGGAAAAAGAAGGTGGCTTTCGGATTACATCTGATGATTGATGGTTACGATGCTCCCAAAGCAAATCTCGAGAGCGAAAGTATTCTAAGAAAAATGTTGAATGAAATTCCTCAAGAAATGGGAATGCATCTAATTTCCGAACCTGTTGTAGTGAGGGTGGGACCGAATAACAAGAAGGATCCCGGCGGAGTAAGTGGAGTAGTTTTAATAGCAGAGAGTCATTTTAGTGTGCATACGTTTCCAAACCGGGGATTTGTGACTCTAGACATATACACATGTCAAAATGTACTGAACACGGAAGAATTAATTAGCAAAGTAAAGTCGCATCTTAAGTTTGCAAGATGCGAGCACTATCTGATTGAGAGAGGTGTTCGCTATCCAAGCGTGAATACACAGTAACTATGCGTATCCTATTCATCTCAGGGGAATTGATTGGCTCAGCAGTGGTGCACCAGCTAATTCAAGAAGGGAACGAGGTGAAACTTTATATTGAGCATCCAGACAGAGCAGACTGCTTTGATGGGTTTGTTGAAAAAGTCACTAACTGGAAAGAAGAGTTGGACTGGGTTGGTAAAGACGGTTTAATTATATTCGACGACATAGTATTCAATGGAGTGCAAAAGACTCTTAGGGAAAAAGGCTATAGTGTGATGGGAGGTGATGCTGAAAGTGATAAGTTGGAGGAGGATCGCTATTATTTTCAAGCGTTATTGGAAAGATTCGGTATACCGATATTACCACATTTAGCATTTAATAAACCTGAGGATGCTATTAAGTATGTGCAACAAAATAGAGGTCAGTGGGTTGTAAAGCAAAACAGTCATATAGGAATGCTTAACTATGTGGGAGAAAGAGATGATGGAGAAGACGTTATAGATGTATTAGAACTGTACAAGGAGAGCAAAATCAGAAATGTTCATCTCCAAAAGAGGGCTCTGGGTATAGAAATCGGAGTTGGCCGGTACTTCAACGGTCATGATTGGGTAGGGCCGATAGAGGTGAACATTGAACATAAGCCATTATTTAATGGGGATATTGGTCCTTTAACAGCAGAGATGGGTACTGTGATGTGGTACTCTGATAACGAAGAAATGAGGCTTTATAAGGAAACACTTGCTAAATTCAAGCCTTATTTGAAAGAGATTGCATATAAAGGAGACATAGATATTAATTGTATTGTTAATGAGGATGGTATATGGCCTCTCGAGGCTACAATGAGATTCGGAACGCCAGCAGCAGAGTTGCAGTGCCATCTTCACAATTCACCTTGGTCTGATTTCCTAAAAGCAATAGCAGATGGAGATGACTTTGAATTGGACTTCAAGAAAGGATATGGCGTTGTAGTCTCAGTTGGTGTCCCACCATTTCCTTTTGCTCCGGAAGTTTTCAAAGAAAATGATACTGGATTACAAACTAGTAAGGGTATTGGAATTTTTTTTACGGATGACCTAACTGAAGATGATCGTTCTGGAATTCACTTTGAGGAAGTCTCAAGGAGAATCACTCCAGATGGAAAAGAAAGGTACTACTTAGCTGGAAGGCATGGGTACGCTCTTTATGTTACAGGACATGGTGAAACAGTTAGTGAAGCACGCGATAAAGCATACGCTATCCTTAAGAAAATAATTATACCTAAAATGTTTTACCGAACTGATATTGGTCAGAAATTCATTGATACAGACTTTAAGTTGCTAGCTGACTGGAATGTAATATGACATGGTTTCTCTTAGCTCTAGTCGCGCCCTTTCTGTATGCAATCACAAATCACGTCGATAAGGCTCTACTGAGTAAGTACTTTAAAGAGAGTGGTGTGGGGACTTTAATTCTTTTTTCATCCTTACTCTCAGTTATTGCAATACCATTTATACTTATCGCTGACTCTTCTGTACTTAGTGTCAGTATGTCAGGAATTTTCTTGCTATGCATAGTAGGTCTTTTGGATGTCGCTATTCTTTGGTTTTATCTGATGGCACTACAGGGAGACGAGCCCTCTATTATTATTATATTCTATCAACTAGTGCCCGTTTTTGCTCTTATACTGGGATATATCATTCTCGGTGAAAGCTTGGCGATTGAGCAGTTGATAGCAATGGCTATTATAATTTTAGGTACAACACTAGTATCGTTTGAATTTGACGACATGAATAATATAAAGTTACGGAAGCATACTATTATTTTCATGACTATGGCTGCATTGGCGTGGGCAATTGAGTCAGTGTTATTTAAATTCGTGGCATTAGATGAGAATGTTTGGAGATCTTTATTTTGGGAGCATCTCATGCTTGTTTTTATCGGTATGTTTTTGCTTATAGCAATGAGGAAGTACCGCAGTCACTTTATCGCTGCCATAAAGTATAATTCTACTCCCATATTAAGTTTAAATGTTGCTAACGAGTCCTTGTATATGGTTGGAAACATAACCGTTGCATTTGCAGTAATGCTTGCTCCAGTGGCACTAGTTTTACTAGCAGAACCTTTCCAAGCATTTTTTGTATTCATACTGGGAGTATTTCTAACTTACTTTTTTCCGCAAATTTACAATGAGAAAAGCTCGTGGAGGGACCTGACACAAAAACTGGCTGCCATAATCATTACTGGAGTTGGGACATATCTACTATTGTCAGTGACCTAGGTATGCACTCTTTATATTTGCAAACAACTTGACATTTGCTAACCTCATAAGTAGAGCTACATGAAAAATTTAATTAAAAACAATATTTTATTGTTTACAATACTGCCGATATTGATTTTATCAATTGCCGCTTCATATTTGAGATTCATGGTGTTATATGACTATTTAGTCACCTACGAAGGACCGTGTGACCCAGAAGTTGAAGTTTGTTTTGAATATTGTGAAACAGAGGAATGTGATGATCCTTTTTACTATAGCTGGATAGAGAGAGAAGCTAGCGAACTAATTGCAATTTGCGGTGAACTAGATATCTTGTCTTGCGATGCGTCTCAAGAGTGTCAAATATCGGACAAGACATGCTCTATCTCTTTTTGCAATTCTACTGTTGACACTAATTGCGAAGACACTGGTAACAACCCTGCACTATGATTTGCTATTTGTTTGATGCACCTTCATATTTCTTTTTTACCCCTGATATACCTCCACTTTTGTACTATTCTCATATCCCTACTAGTATCTTAGCGCTTTTAGTTGGTATAGTTGTTTTCCTAAATGGACCTAGAAAGTTACTCAATCAACTTTTGTTCTTAATTAGCATACTTTTTTCTTGGTGGACACTTTCAAGTTTGATTGCTTGGACAAACATCAGAGGCGACTTTTTATCTTTTATTTGGCCATGGTTTGGTATATCAGCTGCGTTGATTTCAATAACGTGTGTTTACTTTATTTATGTTTTCTTGGATGGGAAAGATGTGTCATTTAGAAAAAAAGTGGTATTCATTACATTGTTATTGCCCGTTATACTATTTGGACATACGGACTTAAGTATTGCAGGATTCAATCTCACAAACTGTGACGCTTTTGATTATGAGGGTTTGCTATATAAAATGTATTATACAGGCCTTGGTTTTTTGGCGATGGGTTGGATTTTTGTTTTGTTGATGAAGAGATACATTGTGGCTAGTAAACAAGTACGGAGACAAATTTTATTCATGGGTATTGGTTTGGAGTTTTTCCTACTTTCATTCATATCAATCACATTTATAATCACATATCTTACAGGACTGAGTCTTTTGCAGGACTCCAGATTAGAAATGTATGGCTTATTTGGGATGACAGTGTTCATGGTGATGATGGGGATTTTAATTGTAAGATTCAAAGCTTTTAATGTAGCGGCACACGCTTCGCAGGCTTTGGTGCTTGCCCTTATATTGCTCGTTGCTTCACAGTACACATTTGACCAATCTAGAACAGCAGTTGTGTTAACTTCCATCACTTTAGTACTCACATCTATAGCAGGCTTAATCATTGTAAAAAGTGTCAAAAAAGAGATCGAGCAGAGAAAAGAAATTGAAGGATTGGTAACTAAGTTAAACAGGGCTAACAAACGACTCAAGGTACTTGATAAGTTGAAATCTGAATTTGTGTCTATTGCATCCCATCAGCTCCGTAGTCCTCTTACATCGATTCGTGGATATGCTTCTATGCTGCTTGAAGGATCATTTGGCAAAGTGCCTAAGAAAGCTGAGGAAGCAATAGAGCGTATTTCCGAATCAACTCGACTTATGACAATGTCTGTTGAAGACTATCTGAATGTTTCTCGTATACAAGCCGGAAACATGAAGTATGAAATTAGTAGCTTTAATGTGGCGAACATGGCTGAAAAGATAGTGGACGACTTGCGTAGAGAAGCTGTACGCGAGGGATTGGCACTTTCATTTGAAAATAAGCTCCAGAACCTAGATGGTACAGTAAAAGCTGATGAGGGAAAGACAAGCCAAATACTGCATAACTTAGTTGATAATGCTATGAAGTATACGGAGAAAGGAAATATTAAAGTTGTGGTTACTGGCGCAATGAGACCTAAGGGAGTAAAGGTGTCAGTAGTTGATACAGGTATAGGTATGGATCCAGAGGAAATCGAGAACTTGTTTGAAAAGTTTGAACGAGCGGAACAAGCTAACTCAGTCAATGTCAGTGGTACCGGACTTGGCCTGTATATAGCGCGCAAAATGTCGCAAGACATGGGTGGTGATATCAAGGCTGCCTCAGAAGGGGAAGGCAAAGGTTCAACATTTACATTGTTACTTCCTGTGTAAGGTTTTTCAAAAGGTCATTAGTTTTATAGTGTTCTGTCCCGGGACTAGTAAAAAAGACTATATTTGTTAGTATTTGAGGATGAAAAAACAGCGACTTTTTACAGGACTACAGCCTTCAGGTAACCTACATATTGGAAACTACTTCGGTGTATTGCAGCCATTTCTTAATCTATACCCAAAATACGATAGTTTTCTGATGGTAGCGGATTATCACTCTTTAACATCGTCCCATGATTCGCAATCATTGCGAGAAAACACCCTCAATATAGTACGTGACTACTTAGCGGTAGGTGTGGATCCTGAAGAGGTTACTATCTTTAGACAGTCAGATAATCCCGATCATACCGAACTTGCCTGGATACTCAACTGTATGGTGACAGTACCATTTCTTCAGCAGGGGCACGCGTACAAAGATAAAGTGGCAAAAGGAATGGAGCCGAATGCGGGACTATTTACTTATCCAATGCTGCAGGCAGCAGATATAGCTTTGTATGACACAGATGTAGTGCCAGTAGGAGAAGACCAGAGACAACACCTTGAGTATACCAGGGAGGCCGTCAGTAAGTTCAACCGTACTTACGGTGAGATTATTAAGAAGCCAGAAACTATAATTATGGGGGCGGTTGGTGTTGTTCCAGGCACTGATGGTCAAAAAATGAGTAAAAGCTACAAAAACACCGTACCTCTATTTGGTTCAAAGGAAGAAATCGAGGAATCAGTTATGCGTATAATAACGGACTCGGAAGGAGATATTCCTGAAACTGTACTGGCCCTGCACAAACTATTTAAGCCAGAAGGTGAGTTGACAGATTTGTACGAAAGTAACAAAGGCCGTTACGGTGATCTCAAGAAAGCTTTGGCTCATGATATTAACTCATTCATCGAGCCTATGAGGGAGAAGAAGAAAAGTATAACTGATGCCGATATAGTGGATGTTTTAGAGAAAGGGGCGCAAAAGGCAAAGGAAGTGTCTAGTCAGACAATGAGTCAGGTACGAAGTGCTATTGGTTTAAACCTTATTTAATATGAAGAGAGTTTTAACAAGAGACTTAAGGTCACACATAGACAGTGAAGTCATTGTATCTGGCGTCGTAAAAGTTGTTCGAAATCAAAGCAAGGTTGCATTCTTAGATGTTGAAGATAGGAGTGGACTAATACAATGTGTGGTTTTTGGAAAACCTGCGATAAAAACTCAGTGCGAGGAGATAAAGGAAGAGACCTCTGTTAAAATCACAGGTATAGTGAAGAAGAGAGAAGACGGGCAATTGAACAGTAAGGTGGAGAATGGTGATCTTGAAATGGAAATTACTTCTGTTCTAATTCTAAATCCTTCTATACCACTCCCGTTTGAATTAAATGGAGAAATAGGCTTAGAAACAAACCTAGACAATAGGCCGCTAACCTTGCGACGGAATAGAGAGAGGGCTATTTTTAAAGTCCAAAGCCAGATCCTTAAGTCTTACAGAGAATTTCTCGTCAGTAATGATTTTATTGAGTTTCAAGCACCTAAAGTAGTTGGTGGTGACGCTGAGGGAGGCGCTGAAGTCTTCAAGGTGGATTACTTTAGAGAACATTCAGCAGCTCTTGCAACCAGTCCCCAGTTATATAAACAAATAATGGTTGGGGTGTTTGAAAGAGTCTTCGCTGTAGGCCAAACCTTTAGAGCGGAGAAGAGTGCTACTTCGAGACATCTCAGTGAGATAAGTATGCTTGATCTTGAAATGGGCTTTATAGAGGACCATAAGGATGTAATAAGACTAGTTAGTGATCTGATTCTTTTTATGTCTAAGAATGTAGAGCAAAACTGCAGTAGAGAGTTAGGTATACTTGAAGCAGAGGCGCCTCTCACCCCTAATGAAATACCTGTCATGACTCTTAAAGAAGTGCAAGAATTGATTAAGAAAGAGACTGGCGAAGATAAGACAAGCGAGCCAGATCTGGAACCAGAAGACGAGAGATTTATCTGTGAATATGCACATAAAAACCTGCAGTCAGATTGGATATTTGTGACTCATTTTCCCGTAAGTAAAAGACCATTTTACACAGCAACCGATCCTGAGAATACCGATTTAACTTTGAGCTTTGATCTATTGTTTAGGGGGTTAGAAATGTGCTCTGGAGGAATGCGCGTCCATGACAAACAAGAGCTTCAGGAAAAAATGGAAATGAAGGGTTTGGACCCAGCTAAATTTTCATATTATTTGCAAGCTTTCGAATATGGAGTGCCTCCGCACGGAGGGATTGGTATGGGATTAGAGAGACTGACCATGAAATTTTGCGGACTGGAGAATGTTCGCGAGGCAACCCTATTTCCAAGGGATATGAACAGAATTGATACATTACTTTCTAAAGATATACAAAATGAAGCTAACAACGACTAAAAAGGACATTGGTGACGTAAGTAGAAAGTACGTAAGACTTGAATCGACTAGTGGTAAAGGTAAGTCAAACTGTCTACATGAAGGAAAGACGGGTATTTTGACTCTGCATGTTACTAACGACTCTACGAAAGAAGATTGCAGAAAACTCAGAACTTTTCTCAAAAGTGCAATAGCGGCAGCAAAGTTACATGGTATAGAACATTTAGCAGTTCAACTAGCAGGTGATGTTTTTCCCAGTTTGGATCAGTATGGAGAGAAGTGGTTTTGGAAGACAGTAGCCGAAAATTTTATTTTGGCAGAGTACTCTTTTGAAAAGTATAAAAGTAAGAAGAAAGACAATGCGCTTAAGGAAATATTAATTTGCGGTGGTTTGAGTAAAGCTGCGACCAATGGTTTAAAAGAGGGTCAGATAATTGCAGAAGCAATGAATCTGACTAGGGATGTAGCAAATACTCCTGCACTCGATATGACACCGAGTATTCTAGCCAATGTTGTAAAGAGAACTTTTGCAAAAAGTTCAGTTAAGGTAGAGGTGTTGGGGGAGGGAAAGTTACGTAAGCTTAAAGCCAACCTTTTACTGGCTGTAGGCCAAGGCACAAAAGAAGAGACCCGGTTGATTGTAATGAAATATTCAGGTGGTAGGAAGAGTGAGAGTCCTTTAGTACTTGTAGGGAAGGGCATAACATATGACACCGGAGGTTTGAACATTAAGCCTTCAGGAGGTATGCATGAAATGCATATGGATATGTCTGGTGGAGCAAGTGTACTTGGAGCCCTAAAGGCTATCTCAGATTTGAATATTAGAAAAAATGTTATTGGTATAATCCCTGCAGCTGAAAACGCAGTATCGGACAAGTCTATGAGGGCTGGTGACATAGTTACTAGTATGAGTGGTAAGACAGTAGAAATATTGCATACTGACGCAGAAGGCAGGCTTGTGCTGGCAGACGCACTTACTTTTGCACAGAGGTTTAAGCCAAAAGTTATTATTGATGTTGCAACACTAACAGGTGCCTCACTGGTGGCATTAGGGCAACACACTAGTGCCTTAATGACAAACGATGAACAGCTTGGGAGCTCATTGCGTACCTGGGGAGAAGAAGTTGGTGACCTAGTGTGGCCACTACCAATTTGGGATGAGTACAAACAACATATTATAAGTTCTCGAGCTGACATTTCCAACATCGCCAATAACTTTTCCAGATATGGCGGAGCGATTGAAGGGGGAGTTTTCTTGTCGCACTTTATACCCAAAAGAACTAAGTGGGCTCATATAGACATGGCTCCACGAATGAACAGCGTAGCTAGTGACAAGTTAGCCAAAGGGGCCACCGGAGAACCTGTGCGGCTATTAGTGAAAGCCTCGACTGAACTATGAAGCTAACAGATCTTACAAAAGAAAGTGTTTTGGAGGAAGTAGCGAAAATTCAGTACCTTTACAAACTAAAGTATGAAATTCGTTATGACCAAAATCGCGAGGACAAAGACTATACTGAGTCAGTGGCCGAGCATATTTATGGCATGCACATTTTGGCTACATACTTCTTGCCACTGGAGAATCCAAAAAGAGACTGGAACAGGCAAAAAATTTACGAAATGATCACATGGCATGATATGGACGAAGTAGAGACTGGGGATATGATTGGGTATATGAAGACGCCGGCTGATCGAGCGCGCGAGACAGAGGCTATGAAGGTAGTTTTGCAGAAGTCACCAGCACACCTACAGGATTATATGACCATTTTACTTGGCGAATATGAGTCTCTTTCATCCAACGAAGCTAAGTTTGTGAAGGCACTCGACAGAGTCGAGCCCTTGTTTCATCTGTACAACGAAAAAGGAAGAAATACCATGAAGATGAATAGAACTACTCTTGAAAACTCGGAAAAACTTAAGCAACCTTACATACAAGAATTTCCGTTTATTAAGCTGTTTTCTCACACCTTGACAGCCGCAATGGAAACTAGAGGATACTTCTATAAGAAGTGAACCACCATGCAAATGAATGCCCATTTTAAGCTTCTCTCTAAATGGGCATTTCGTCATTGAGATGGAGGTTATGATGTAGAATGAGTAAATGCTTCACAATCCTACAATCTCAATAAAAACCGATGCCTTTGAAGGTCCTTTGGATTTATTGATCGAGCTAGTTGAGAAAAGGAAGCTTCTAATAAGTGACATATCATTAGCAGTAGTGACTGATGAATACATTGAAGCAGTCGCTGAAATGCAGGAGTTATCACTTCCAAATACTGCTCAATTTATTGAATTAGCCTCTACTTTAGTATTGATAAAGTCCAAATCTTTACTACCTGTACTCGATCTCAGCAGTGAAGAAGAGTCAGCAATCGAAGACCTAAGTGAGCGACTAAAAGTATACCAATCTTATAGAATTGCAGGCGAAAAAGTTAGAGGTATGTTTGGCCAGACTATACTATTCGCAAAACCACCAACCAAAAGAGAGGTCTGTTTCAAGCCAGACAATGAGCTGAATATCGAAGTCCTGGGTCGCAACTTGTTGCAGCTCCTAGAGTCAGAATCAGGTACTGCCAGACGACCCAGTGTGCAGATTAAATCTACTATTACTCTGGAAGATATGATTAAGCGGTTAGAAGAAAGAATAAAACAAGTATCAAAAATCAAACTGAGTGAACTTGTGGATCAAAGCGAGACTTCCAAGACAACTATAGTCGGCTTTTTAGCTATTTTGGAAACTGTACGTAGTAAGGGATATACTGCCAGCCAAGCAGCACAGTTTTCAGACATCCAGCTGGAGTCACGAGAAATTTGTTTGCCAAGATATTAAATATATAATGTACCTATGAGCGAGAGTTTAAGTCTAACGCAAAAAATTGAGAGTTTATTGTTTACAAAGGGGGAGCCTGTAGAAAAGTCTTTTCTAGCTGAGTTTTTGTCTTGTAGTGAAGACAACCTAGAGGAAAGCTTAAATATTATCAAGAATAGGAATGATACAGTGACTACTATTGTTGAATCCGACAGGGAAGTCCAATTGGTTTTGAAGGCTGACTTTTCTAGCTTGACTATGCGCCTGCATGAGCAAGAGGAGAAACAGTCCATTGGAGCTGCTGGTGCTGAAGTGTTAGCAATCATTATTTATCGTGACAAAGTATCCAAAGCAGACATCGACCACATAAGAGGTGTTAACTCTAGTCACACACTTAGACACTTATTAATTAGAGGTTTAATAGAAAAAACCGGTAGCAACCCGACACAGTATCGAGTTACTACTGAACTTTTAACTCACATGGGAGTAGAGAGTAGAACGAAGCTCCCACTATTTCAAAGTATTGTGGATAAGTTAGATGAAAAGGAAGAACAATCACATGGAAACGCTCAGACTTAGAAATATTCCAGTTCTGAAGCAACTGACAATACTGTTAATTGTCCTAATCCTTCTACTGGGAAAAGGGATTATTGACCGTCAACAAACAAACGGTGAGTCGAACTCATATGAAACAAATCAGTATTCACATAGGGTAGAGTTGTTAGAGGAGTTTGAGCTGCCTCAAAGCAGCTTAGAGGCTGAGACGGCTATAGTGTGGGATATATCTTCGCAAAGAGTACTATTTAGTAAGAGTCCTGACAATGTAATGCCTTTAGCGTCCATAACCAAGCTAATGACTTTGTTATTGACTTATGAACTTGGAGAATACACTGAAAGGGTGGCTGGCTTTAAATTAGAAGAATTGGCAGACTTAACAATTACTTCTTCCTCCAATCAAGGTGCGTCAGAGTTGGCAAATGCTATTGGGAGCAAGCTTACCGAAACAAATGCATCGAAGCCAGCGTTTGTAGCAGCTATGAATCTTAGAGCGAAGGAACTTGGACTATTCAATATGAAGTTTCATAACCCTACTGGTTTAGACGAAAGTGAGACGCTGTCTGGAGGATATGGTTCTGCCCGAGAAGTGGCTTTCCTTATGGAGTACATTCTGGAGACAGACCCATCTATTTTAGGGAAAAGTAAATTGACTTCATACAAAGTAACCAACGACGAAGGTCTGATTTATGAAGTCACCAACACTAACCAATATGTCAACGAAATCACGGGGTTAATTGGCTCTAAGACCGGCTATACTACCCTGGCTGGTGGTAATCTGGTAGTAGCAATAGATGTAGGGATGAACCACCCTGTTGTGATTGTGGTATTGGGATCTAGTCCTGAAGGTCGTTTTCTGGATACAATTAGGCTAGTAAGTGAGATAACCAATCAATATGATGTTAATATGTAAGCAATATGGAATCAGCATTGCTCAAAATTCTTTTACCTGCCATTTCTTCTTTTGTAGTCGGCATACTCATTACACCAATTGTTACTCACTGGCTTTATAAGCACAAAATGTGGAAGAAGGTTGCTGGAAAGACTGCAGGTTACGGAGACAATAATGGCACGCCCATTTTCAACTCACTGCACAAGGACAAGGACGTAAACACTCCAAGAATGGGTGGCATTGTTGTTTGGGTGAGTGTTGTTGTTACTTTATTGCTGTTTTGGTGCTTTACACTGATTTGGCAAAGTGATTTTACTACCGGTCTAAACTTTTTTAGTCGCGAACAAACACTACTACCAATGTTTATGTTTTTGGTTGGCGCTGCAGTTGGATTTCTAGATGACCTTTTAACGGTTAAAGGAAGAGGTGGGCACTTTGCGGACGGACTTTCTCTTAGGTATAGACTGACACTCGTGACAGTTTCATTAGCAATGAGCGGATGGTGGTTTTATGACAAACTCGAAGTCTCTAGCATTAATTTAATTGGGTACGGTCCAATTGAACTCGGCTTGGGCTTTGTTTTGGTCTATATTTTTATGGGGACTTGTATATATATGAGTAGTGTTATAGATGGCCTAGATGGACTTTCTGGGGGTGTATTCTTATTTATTTTCGCCGCCTATGCTGGAATTTCTTTCTATCAAGGACAATATGATATATCTGCTCTATGCGCTAGCATAGTAGGAGCACTGCTCGCATTTCTTTGGTTTAACATCCCTCCAGCCAGATTTTATATGGGTGAGACTGGTATGATGGCCCTTACTCTTCTGCTCACAATGGTCGTGTTTATGACCGACGTGTTGGGAGACGGTGAAGGTGTGTTGCTGCTGCCGGTAGTTGGTTTTTTGCTAGTTGTTACAGTGGGTACTACGGCATTACAAATTTTGTCTAAGAAGTTTAGGGGGAAGAAAATATTCTTGGTTGCTCCACTGCATCATCATTTTGAAGCAAAAGGATGGCCTGCGTACAAAGTTACAATGCGCTACTGGATTCTAGGATTTATTTGTGCCATGACTGGACTAATTCTGGCAATTGCATTCTAAAATGTTGCAGAGAGTAGACAAGACACTACTGGGAATCGTATTGGTGCTAGTAATCGGAGGCTTTTTTGTTTTTTCCTCGGCTTCATTGGGACTATTAGCAAGGGAAGGTGCGACGTTTTCCAGTGTAGCCTTTAATCAAGTTGTATTTGGCATTATAGGCGGACTATCTGCTATGTTGATAGTTAGCCAAGTTCATTACCGCTTTTGGCGCAGGTACGCCTTTTATATATTTCTGTTTTCCGTGTTGCTCACATCTTTGGTTTTTGTTCCAGATGTTGGACTCTCATATGGTGGTGCGAAGAGGTGGATATCGATCGCAGGATTCTCACTTCAACCAGCTGAAGTACTCAAGGTAGGGCTGGTTATTTACCTTTCAACTTGGCTTTCTGGCATGCAACAGTACATAAAGAACACTTGGAAAGGCACTTTACCTTTCTTTGGAATTGTATCTTTAGTTGGAGTGCTAATGTTGGCGCAACCGGACACGGATACTTTTTTGATAATGGCCGCAGCAGCATTAGCGATGTTTTTAACTGCTGGCGGTAAGTGGAGAGATATCGGGTTTGTTTGTCTTGCAGTTCTAGTTTTGATACTTGTACTTGCTGCGTTCCGTCCTTATGTAAAGGATAGAATAATGACTTTCTTTGACCCATCGATCGACCCACAAGGATCGAGTTATCAAGTAAGACAATCATTAATTGCTATCGGATCCGGAGGATTGCAAGGTAGGGGATTTGGACAAAGTATTCAAAAGTTCGAGTATTTGCCAGAGCCAATTGGTGACTCGGTGTTTGCTGTGTTTGCAGAAGAGTTTGGATTTTTCGGTAGTGCAGGGTTAATTTTACTTTTGTCATTTTTTACCTTCCGCGGTTACAAAATTGCCACCCATGCTGTTGATCAATTTGGAACACTGTTAGTTGTAGGAATAGTTACATTAGTTGTTGTCCAAGCCTTTCTTAACATTGCCTCCATGGTCGCCCTAGCACCTTTAGGAGGTCTCCCTTTACCTTTTGTGAGTCATGGAGGGACTGCATTATTAGTAACCCTAGCTAGTGTGGGGATTGTGCTTAATGTTTCAAAACACAGAAAGAAAAAGATATAATAAAGCTATGCGAATTCTTTTGGTAGGTGGTGGAACTG
>CAJWTE010000008.1 GCA_913046815.1 uncultured bacterium
CTGGCAATGTACCAGTCTCCAAAAAAGTCAGCATGGCACCACCGGCAGTGGACATAAAATTAATATGATTAATATCTATGTTGTGCTTTAAGGCAGCGACCGTATCTCCACCCCCAACCAAACTATACGCCTTAGACTTTGCAACCGCATCTCCGACATCGATTGTAGGATCACCGAAACCGTCTTCATAATCACCAAGAGGACCGTTCCACAAAACGCTCTTGGCGCGATTGATATAATTCTTTAGTAATTTAACTGTATCTGGTCCAGCGTCTAAAATTTTATCAGTTAAAATCACTTGGTCCGGTCTCTTCACCAAAACCCCCTGCAATCCTTCTACCACAACATCAACAGGTAGAAGGAGTTGTTGATTCTTTAAGATACTACTATTTCTTAAATCCACATCTGAAACTAAAGACTGTCCTACTTCGAATCCTTGGGCCTTGAATATATCATTTGCTAACGCACCCCCGACAAATACATTGTCATACCGTGCCAAATACTGCTCGACTAAAGGTAGTTTGGTCTCAAATTTGGCTCCTCCCAATATAAACAAAGAGGGCGAAAGGGGTGTCATGGCTTTTTTTAACTCTTCATACTCACGTATGAAATTTAGACCAAAATATGTTGGAAGTAATTTTGGAATTCCTACTAATGATGCGTGCGTGCGATGCGATGCAGCAAAAGCATCATTTACAAAGATGTCTCCCAACTGAGCAAGTGCCTGGGCTAAACTTGCGTCATTCAATTCCTCACCTTTATGCTGGCGAATATTCTCCATCATTACTATGTCACCAGATTTCATTGCTTTGTGAATAGATTTAAATGCAGAAGAATCGAACGCACCGCCCCATTGCATATCAACCTGCTCTTTCATTACTTTATATACTGGTTTCAGTGAATCTAACTCCTTTCGACCTATGTGAGACAATATAAGAACTTTAGCGCCGTTTTTTTTCAGATACTTGATTGTGTCCAAAGAACGTATGATTCGAAATTCGTCTAATACTTCGCCACTATACACAGGCACATTTAAAGAAGCCCTCAGAATGACAAATTTATCATTCAGATTTTTAGCTAACTTTATACTAGGTAGACTTATATTTTTTGACATGTTCCACGACAGTATTCAATATAGATACAAACTCAGTCGGACGAAGACTAGCACCTCCTACTAAAAATCCATCCACCTCACCTGTCTGTAACAAGTTTTCCGTGTTTGATTTTTTGACTGATCCACCATATAAGATACGAATGCGTTTTGCACTACTCCTGTCAAATCTGTCAGTTAACAACTTTTCAATAAATAATCGCATCTCACGGACATCCTCTGGGGTAGCAGTCTTTCCAGTTCCAATTGCCCAGATAGGTTCATATGCCAGCACTACATATTGTAGTTGTGTTTTTTTAACGTCGCGCAGAGCAGCCCTGATTTGTGCTTCCACGACACCAAAGTAATTACCCTGATTGTCTCTGACTTGTTCACCAACACAAACAACCGCCGTTGTTTTATTTTTCAGCACAATTTGAACATCTTTGTATATATCATCGTCTGTTTCACCTCGGGCTCTACGTTCAGAATGTCCGACTATCACATAATTAACACCCACACTTCTAAGCATTGATAAGGATACTTCACCAGTATAAGCACCAGTTGACTCAAAAAAGACGTCCTGAGCAGCCAACCCTATCCTCTGGCTTGGACTAAGTCTCTCTATCTCAGAGATAAAAGGGAAAGGTGGTGCCACTACTGCCTGGATACTGTTTTTTCTATGCCCGTATAAATCTCGTATGTCCAAAAAAAGCTTACGCGCCTTTCCTATCGACGCCGGATTCATCTTCCAATTGCCTATAACGAGTGGTTTTGGTTTCTTCATTACCCACATTCTACCATGAGGGAAGAACAGGTTTTATTCAACTTCTCTCCACTCCACGAAATGATAGTCGTCTGATGTATAAGGAGTAAGAGGTGGTGGGTCTAATACCAAATTTCTATCATAGCTATTGTACCGATTTTCAAATCCCGAACAATAAATACCACCACAAGTCCACTTAGTACCTACTCGGCCGTTAGAAACTATCGAACCATTGATAGTAAGGGAATTCCTCTTAACGTACTGATCCCAAGAGCTTGGCAAGTCATACTCACTGTAGTAGTTGCGACCAAAATGACCCTCTTGCGCTATAAAAATACCTTCCACAGTCATATCATCTGGTACATCAAAACCAATCAATACGTCATACTCAGCAATTGCCAAAAGCCCGGAGTCGCTATCTGTGTTGGTTAGGTTATCATTGATAATAATCGACGGATCGTTACTACTACTCACATCAGCAGCAGCTAGTGTCACTTTTCCATTTACTTCGCCCTCAAGCCATACTGTATCTTCGACATATATCACTGGGCATGACTCAGGGATATCATAATTACCCATAAATTTTGCATTTTTGACTTTGTTTAAATAATATCCCCAGGCATGACCATTAGGTTCTTTCTCTTTACTTCTTACCTTGTATAAGTCATAGGTACCGTCGTTTTGAAAAACAATTTTATAACCCTGTTTTCCGGAAGAACCAATGTAAGTACCGCCAGCATTTCTTGCTTTGTCTTCTATGTTGGACAAATCCACTGTGAGACCAGTGAAGTTGATTGGTGCCACCGGAAACTCCCATAAATTGTTGTTAGGACCGTCTCCAAACACTCCGTCCACTGTCTGTGGCCACCAGCCGCATCCAAAAGAACTTGTGCAGGTCCAGCTTTCTTGACCGCTAGATACAGTTGAATTGTTGGTGCCATCCATTCGAATTCCACCATTTGAATGATACGGGCCAATAATAACTCGATCCTCCCCTGCCCAAACATTCGAGTTAATGATGTATGCATATTCCGCCACTGTTGGTCTGGAATAACGACCAAATACAGTTCGAGTGAGATTGGGTTTATCATACGTGTACCCGGTTGAATTGATTTCGATACTTTGTACCTCTCCACAATAAGTACTGCCGGCTATATCAAGCGAAAATGCACCAATATCACTACTTTCAGGGTCGGCATACGGCAAAATATATGGGCCGGAGGTGGTTGTCCCATGAGTCACGTCTCCGGGATTATGAGCCAAATACCATTTATAATAGTTCAGGCCCGCCTCAGCAATAGTAAGGGCTTTTTCTTTCTGTGATACATGCTCTTGTACCTGGGATTGTGTGACTACAAAGCCCAAAAAACTGAATATTAATACCGTAAAAATTGAACCGTATACCATTACCAAAACCAGCAACGCTCCTTTATTAGTTTTAATTTCGGATTGGTTCATAAATTAGTCTTGAATATTACGTAATGCTGCGCTGGACCTAAGCATATACTGACCAGGATCTCTAATTGGATCAATGTTTACTATTACTTGAACCACAATATATCTCACATTCGACAAATTATCTGCTGATGTTACCGGATTACCAACAGTGTCATAGTACTGAAAAGTAGACTCATTCTGATCCAGATTTTGCACATATTCTGAGACAATGAGTGTAGAGTCGGGACTATCCAAATTGTAGGTAGCTGGTGAGCCGGAAGCTTCATATACATATTTATACAGAGTGGTGTCTGCTACTAATTCATATTTTACAAATTCAACACTATCGTCACGGTCAATATCGCTGTAAAACCCGATCTCATGCTCATCCATAACACTAAGAGGAAAAGCTCCATTGTCAGAATGAGTCATTTCTCGTATGTCGCGCACCAGACTAGTGACGCCCTTTCTTGCATTTTGCACCTGATAAGCCTGAGAAATAGTGTAAGCATTTTGTTTATACATGTATTGGACACCACCCATAACCACTCCCATCATCAGAGCAAACAAAGCAGAGACGACCACGACTTCCATCAGCGACAGACCTGCACTTTTTGTTTTTCTCTGTACGCAAGACATAACTAACCACTTATTAATATTACTGTCTCATGACTACCTAATCCTACCGACACATCTGATAATACTTCCTCGATATAGCCCGGAGCAGAAATCGTTAGGGAATAGTCGTTCGCAATTGTTAAGCCGCCGTCTCTGAATAAAGTCTGACCGCACAGAGAAGTCATTTGTGACTCATTATAACTACCACCCTCTAGTTGAATCGTAGCCCCTGGTATTTCAGCACCATCTATATTGGTGACCAAAACATGTAATGACGGTAATACGTTATCAATTAGTGTGGCCTTTAGGGTTAGATTGACTCCTGGATCTAAAATAAAAGGACTATAAGGACACATCTCCAAAATAGTGTAGTCATCATCGGTAATATTAAGCGTGTATGTATCCCATTCCATATCCGATAATTGATACCCTCCTGATACATCTGTATTGGCACTTTGTTCGTACTTCAATATATCCTCTCCACCAGCATCTTTTCCGATAATTTTGCTGCCGACTAAATCAAAACTCACATTAGGTTCAGTTGGTTCATTCACTGTATAAGTGATACCCCAGTTATACAACCTAGACGTCTCATATATATCAGCAGTGGCCAAATCAGCCTTCAAGGCTAGACCAGTATAAGTCGCGGTGTCTAAGGTTGAAATATTGATAGGAGATAAATTAAAACCAGCGCTGTTCCCTGGTAGATCTGCGTCAGGGACAATCGCCAAACCTGACCCAGTATCGTGATAAACAGATATACTGAGCGTACTATCTACAGTTGTAGTAGCTACAAAACCAACAGACTCCCAACTTTCGAACGATGTCGGTGCAGCAGTAGTACTAAAAAAAGACCCTGCTGTAATATAACCTTCTTCTCCCGGACTCAATCTAGCCTCGCCTCCGCCAACGCTTACATTACTAACTGTATGCACAAGAGAGCCGTCATCAAAATTGTCCTCAAAAGCCTGGGTAGTAGGTTCACCAACAGTTAGAATCGACAAATTACTGAGTAGGTCGATTTGGAAGTTCATGGTCGAAATGGAACTTTCCACCACAGCGATTGGTGGTGTATTTGGATTAGGGTTACTGGTGGTAGCCATGATGGTTCCATCACTTGAATAACCATCCTTACTGACAAAAATTTGATAGTCCGCTCCGGCAGGCGCACCGGACAAATAAGCAATCCCTTCTAAATTAGAATACTTGGTAGTATCTATCGTCGGATCAGAGGTATCATTTACAAACTGCACCCTGGCTCCACTTACAGGATCAACACCAGCATCAAACACATTCACTTTGATAGTTCCTCCACCTTCCGTAGTTTCAATACCGACCGGAATAATGTTTGAAATCAATTCAACACTGCTAGTGGCACCTCGATTGTTCCAACTATACTCCACTTTCACTCTCTTGTAGTCAGCCAAAATGCCGTTTTCATCTTCACTCCCATAACCGTCTGATGGGTCATCTACATACTCCACTAACAACCTTTCTTGATATGTAATTCCGTTCAAGATAGTAGAGGTAGCTTGGGGCAAGCTCCCGGCCGGGACTCCCTCTTCGGTACCTACAGAATCGTAATCTAGTGAATGAATAAACTCCATCCTTTCAGATACCAAGGCATTGCCCCCTGCTTTAGCTTTTGAATGACCAATCAGTTTGGTAGTAAACTGTATAGCAGAAAATAAACCCCCAAAGATTACCCCCACCACTGCAATAGTGACTAGCGCCTCAACAAAAGAGAAGCCCCGTTGTCTTCCAGACGTTCCTCTGAAATATTCATACATAATTTAACCGATACTATCGCTAATTGAATAAATTGGAGCAATCATAGCTAAGGCAAAAAACCCGACCGTACCACCAATCACAACCATCAAGAGTGGTTCTATGATGGTAGAAAGGTCTTTGGTCTTCCGCTCTACTTCATTCTCGTAGAAAATAGCCAATTCTTCAAGCATTTGTGAAATTCTACCCGTCTCTTCTCCTACTAATATCATTTCCCCAACCAAAATCGGATAAAGTTTTTTATGTTCAACGAATGTTTCAGATAAAGCCGTGCCCTTTTCTACTCGTGTAGCTGCTTCCTTTATGATGGGCTTGTAGTGTACATTTTGTAGGACTTCTTCAGTAATATTCAGGGCCTGTATCACATCTACACCTGAACCGAGAAGGGATGAGAGAGTTCTGGCGGTTCTGGCTGCGTTCGTCTCCTTCGTCATAGTACCGATAACTGGTGCGTGTATGATGCACCAATGAAAAATATAGCGTCCGGCTTTTGTGCGTAATGCATACACAAAACCAACAACTACACCTAACATAGCAGCTAAAGTAAGTATTGTATTTGCAACCATAAAATCACTCACTGCTATCAAAATTGTAGTGGTGGTAGGCAAATCTACCTCTAGACTCTTAAAGGTGTCAGTAATAGAAGGCATCACAAACATCATCATCAAAATACCGATTATGACCATAATGGTCATAACAATTGCCGGATAAATCATAGCGCCTTTGATACGCTTTTTTAAGTTAGAACTTTTCTCCATCTGTGTACCCAATATCTGCAAAGCTCCCGAGAGACTACCTCCTTCTTCTCCGGCTTTAATCATGGAAACATAAAGATTGTTAAAGACTTTAGGATAAGCACGTAACGCTTCATGAAACTGATCACCTCTTTGTATCCTGTCAGCCACATCTTTGATGATTCTTTTTAGTCGAGGATTGGAACTTTGTCGTTCGATAACCGACAGTGCTCGCGACAATGGCAATCCAGCATCAATCATAGAACCTAGGTTGCGTGTTAGCATGACCAGCTCGTCACCCTTGACCCGACTGATGAAGTAATTGATATTGTCTACATTTAATATTTTTTTGAAACTAAAATTCTTAGCACTGACAACGGAGTCAACGACATGACCATTGTCACGCGCCAAATCATACACACCAAAGCGATCAGTTGCTTCTACTGTGCGGGTTACTTGATGCCCACTTTCATCTTTACCTATGTAAGTAAATTTATTCATTGATGACTCGCAATACTTCTTCCAATGAGGTAACTCCTTGGGCGGCCTTGAAAATTCCGTCTTCTAACATCGTGAGCATGCCTTCTTTCCGAGACTGTTCTTCAATATCATCAGCTGTACCGTTGTTCATGACAATATCGCGAATGGCCGGTGTAACTTTCAACACTTCTTGAATACCCATTCTACCCTTGTATGCTTCATCTTCTTTACCTTCTTCCGGTCTGAAAAAATTGACTGAATTCCAACTAGCATTGCTTTTAATTATCTTCTCCGACTTCAAGGCTTTTAATACAGCATCTAAATCAGCATTCTTAGATAACTCTGCGCGTTGACTAGCGGTGAGAGTATATTCCTCTGAATGTTTATGAATTCTGCGAACCAATCTTTGTCCCACCGCAACTCGTAAGGTGGAAGTTAGAAGAAATGTTTCTACTCCCATATCAACCAAACGCGCCACAGTAGCGGCGGCAGAATTGGTGTGGACGGTAGCTAGTACCAAGTGTCCTGTCAAAGCTGCGTTTATAGCCAGAGAAGCAGTCTCTTCGTCACGAATCTCACCGACCATGATAATGTCAGGATCTTGTCTCATCAAAGATCTTAGTCCGTTAGAAAACGTAAAACCGATATCAGGCTTCACTTGAGTCTGGTTGATACGAGGCATTTGATATTCAATCGGGTCTTCAATTGTAGAAATATTTACCTCTGGCGTATTGAGAATATCAAGCACAGTGTAAAGTGTAGTGGTTTTACCAGAACCAGTTGGTCCAGTAACCAATATTATGCCCGTTGTTTGCTTCATGGCTCCGTGTACTCGCTCTAAAATTTCGCCATGGAAACCAATACCTTCAAGATTAAATCCGGATCGATTCTCTCGTAACAAACGCATCACCACCTTTTCACCATAATAAATTGGTAGAACAGAAACACGAAAAGACACTTTTTGTCCGTCCATCTCCATTTTAAATCTGCCGTCCTGCGGTAAGCGTTTTTGGTCGAGCTTCAGATTCGACAAAACCTTTAACCTGGCGACAATTGTACTGGCAGAATGTTTAGGGAGAGTCATGGCGTCGTGCAAAATACCGTCGATTCTATACCTGACCAATACAGATTCTTCCATTGGTTCTATATGAATATCAGAAGCACCTTGGATGATGGCGTGACGAAGTAAAGTATCAACAATACGTACCACCGGTAAGTCTTCAGCCAGTTTTTTAAGATCAGCCTCGCTCATTTCAGCTTCCTGATCGCTATTCACCACCTTTAGAGCGGAGGTTTCTTTCGCTATTATATCTCCAAATTCATCTTTGAGAGTTTTTTGATACTGACGCAACGCATCACGCATTGATTCACTGTCTGTCAGTCTAGCCTGTATCTTTAATCCGGTTTTCTTCTTAATAAAATCAATTGCCGGCAAGTCAGCAGTATCTAACATCGCTACTTCGACAGTACCTTCCTCTTTTTGGTAAGCAATAATGTTGTGGTTGCGCGCTACTGGTTCTGGAATGAGAGATAATATTTCAAAATCGATTTTTACTCCCTTTAGGGAAACAAAAGGTATACCTAAAACGTATGACTCAATACGTCTTAGATCATCTTCGGTCATATAGCCACCCGCCAATAAAGCCTCGGCCAGCGTTCGACCTTCTTCTTTTGCTACTCTTTCGGCTGCACTAAGGTCTTTCTTTGAGACTAGACCGGAATCAGTAACAAAACGTTTTAATTGTGCATCTTGAATACGCACGAGAACTCCAAAATTAACGAACAAACATTACGTTGTACATATGTAAGTATAGCACCCCAACCCCTACGACTAACTGCTGGCAATACACATCACGCTCAATCTGTACAAACTTAGATACCTGTGATAACTTATTGTTATACGAAAGCGCGGGCGAAAGCCCGCGCTTTCTAACAATTACAAAAAAGGGTATATCCTAAAATATAAATATGTTTGATCTAAAAGTAATAAATTCCGTCTTGGCTGAGATGGAAGAAGAACGCGGAATCGCGAAAGAAAAAATGCTAGATGCTATTGAGCAAGCGCTTGCTACTGCCTACAAAAAGGAATTTGGTAAGCGTGGGCAAATTGTTCGTACTAAGTTTGACATAAATACTGGAACTACCAGCTTCGACCAAATCAAAATAGTGGTAGACGAAAGCATGTTAAAAGACGAAAATGAAGAGGGTGAAGATGAGGGAGAAACTGAAGAATTGGACAGTACCGAAAATGAGGAAGAGAGGAAAGTGCGTTTTGATGAAGAGAAGCACATCATGATTGACAATGCTCGGCTTATTAAAAAAGACGTTGAGTTGGGCGAAGAACTTATATTTCCACTAGAAACTAAAGATGACTTTGGTCGTATTGCTGCCCAAACAGCTAAACAGGTTATTATTCAAAAAATCCGAGAAGCGGAAAAGGAGTCTGCACTCACTGAATTCGGTCAAAAAGAAGGTGAGATTGTCATGGGACATGTTCAACGCTTTGAACGCGGAAATCTTTACGTTGACTTAGGTAGAGTGACTGGTGTTATGCCTTATGATGAGCAAATCCCTGGCGAACGTTTCCGTCCTGGAGAACGTATCCGATGCTTACTATTAGCAGTAGATGAGACTCCGCGTGGCATATTCTTGAAACTCTCACGAGCACATGCGGATTTTCTTGAACAACTATTTACAGTCGAGGCTCCAGAGCTGCAAACTGGAGCAGTGGAAGTAAAAGCCATTGCGCGCGAAGCCGGCAGTAGATCTAAAATTGCAGTTTGCGCACACGATGAACACATCGATCCGGTAGGTTCCTTAGTTGGACAACGCGGAGTACGAGTATCAACCGTCATGAGCGAACTGGGAGGTGAAAAAATAGATATTATTGAATGGAGTGGCGACCCAATTGAATTTATTGAAGATTCACTATCCCCTGCTCAAGTCTTGGACGTAAAAGTTGAGACTGAACCAGAAGAAGACAATCATGTCCGTGGTCACGTAACTGTTGAAGTGGCACCTGATCAGCAATCTCTAGCAATTGGTAGAGGTGGTCAAAATGTTCGACTAGCCGCTAAGCTTACAGGCTGGAAAATAGACATTATGTCTGTCGGAGGCGAAGAATTAGCTGAAAGTGACGGTGAAGTTGTAGAAATATCTCCCGAAAGTGAAGTTGGTAAGGATATAGAAACACTTGAAAGTGAAGATGCTACTACTCCCAAGGCAGAAGTGGCAGAGGAAAGTGATCAACCAACTGAAGATCGTGATCCTAAAGATTTTGACGAAGTAGAAGAGATAGATACTCCGGAGGAAGCCGAGGAGTTGATAAACGAAGAAGAGAAAAATAGTGAGCAAAACAATAAAGAGAACGAAGAAGAAAATAAGTAACCATACTGCCTAAAAAGGCAAAGGCCGGTAGCTACGCTACCGGCCTTTGCCTTTTTATACGTCTAGGGTACGATAACCATGTTACTGGGGAATAATAATACTCTATTATGATAAAAGTTTTTGGACATTTGGCACCGGATACCGACACTGTGGGGTCAGCTATCATTTGGGCTTGGTACTTAAATGAACATACTTCATACGACGCAGAACCATATATTCTTGGCAGTTTAAACAGTGAGACCAGCTTCATATTGAATAGATGGAATTTAGATACACCTAGATTACTGGAAGGAGTATCTGAAGCTGATGAAGTGATAATCGTAGACACAAACAATCCACAAGAACTGCCTGAAAAGATTAGTGAAACAAACATCTTGCAAATAATTGACCACCATAAGCTGGTAGGAGGATTAACAACCAATACTCCGCCAGAAGTCACCATGCGACCACTGGCCTGTACAGCCACAGTCATGTACGACTTAATGGGTGAATCAGTAAAAAATATGCCTGAGTCTATTGCTGGACTACTATTGTCTTGTATCTTATCGGACACACTCGAATTTCGCTCCCCTACTACCACTCCACACGACAAAGACGTGGCCGAAAAACTTGCTGCCAGATTAGATCTTAATATTAATGACTATGCATCGGAAATGTTTGCCGCCAAGTCTGATATTTCCGCCTATACCGACTCCGGTTTAATAACGCTAGACAGTAAGAAATATGATGTTGGAGGGACCAATTTCCGAGTCTCTGTATTGGAAACCACTACTCCAGAGACAGTATTGTCTCGGAAAGAGGGTCTGATACATGCGATTGAAGAGTGTAAGGAAAAAGAAAACGACGTAGACGAAGTTTTGTTTTTTATTGTAGATATCTTAAATGAAGAAGCGACGGTGTTAACCTACAATGATTGTACAAAAAAGGTCATTGAAGCATCTTTTGGTGTCACTGTTGAGACCGACGTGGAAGTATTACCTGGAATTGTCTCCCGCAAGAAACAAATTCTTCCTAGTCTGAAGCTGTAATTTAGCAAACAACAGAATTCACGTGATCGATCACGTGAATTCTGTTGTGCACAAGTTTGGTGTAGAAATGACCCATAAACGCTATACTTTATTCAAGTCTTCCAACGAGATTGTCAATTGGAAGTTTATGAATAATCCCAACCTATGAAATCCTTAAAACTATCAATACCATTTATTATATTGACCACTCTACTGGCTTTTGTTGGCATAGTGGCATTCGCCAACGCTCAAACTGTCTCATCAACTGAGACTCAGACTGAACGAAAAGCTTCTTTGGAAGCCAGAAAGACTGATCTAAACACTTCGGTAGAAACCAAAAAACTAAACCGGGATGAACACATAAAGAATCTACAAGCAAAGAAAGAAGAATTTGCTAATCGTGCCGATGAAGCTAGAGCGCGATTCGCTTCTACCACAGCAGCGCGTGAAACCAGATCACAAGAAAGGCTGGCGGCTATGAATGAAAAGGCTCAAGAAAAAGTAGGGGCTATGATAACCAACATGCAAGAGAGACTTTCTGCAATAACAGATAAAGTCGTGGCAATTGTAAACCGCGTCAATAGCCGATTGGATATCCTAGGAGAAAGAGGTGTCGATATTAGTTCTGCTGAAGCGGAAATTAGTGTAGCAAGTGAAGCTATAGAATCAGCTACCTTAAACATTGGTACTTTGCGATTACTAGCAAATGACTTGGTAAATTCTGATGAACCTCGCGTTGTACTAACAGAAGTGAAGAATGTGGCCAACTTAGTTAAATATGACTTGGAAGAAGCCCGTGACGCAATTCGTGGAGCTGTTAATGCTATGAAAGAAGCAGCGGAAGATTATAATCAATCTAACAACGAAGTATGAATATGAATGAAGAAAATAAAACTCAACCTATTGGTAAAGTGACAGAAAAACCTATGGAGGTGCCTGAAGTTCCTGAATCCGAACTAACCACACCAACTGGAACAGTACCTTCCACTGAAACAGATGCGTCCGGTAAAATGATATGGGTACTTACAATTGGAGCAGTGTTTATACTGCTAGCAGTCGGTGGGTACTATATGTGGCAAATAAGTCAGAGTCCGGTGGCACCAGAACCAGACGAAGTTGCGGAGGTTGCTGCTGGAGACGAAGAATCAAGCGGCACCAAAGCACATACTACTTCTTCAGATACTATTGTAGATATTGAAGCTGACATTGAGGACATAACCATAAACGACCTAGATACTGAATTCGCTGCTATTGAGGCAGAAATCGACGCTGCTCTCAGTGAATAGATGCAAATAAAGAAGCCGGCGCCAATGGCGCCGGCTTCTTTATTTGCATTTTTGTTTTATATAAGTACACTGACCCGGTATGCATAAACACGATATTGATTTCAAAAAGGCATTCACTGTTGAGAAAGAAGAAAATTCACAAGTTAAAATCAGCGGCGAAATTCCTTACGAAGAACTAAAAAAAGAACGCGCAGGCGCTGTAAAAAAACTGGGGCAAGACATCAAAATAGATGGATTTCGTCCTGGTAATATTCCAGAGAACATTCTGGTGGAGAAGGTAGGAGAAATGGCCATTCTAAACGAGATGGCTGAGAGAGCATTGTCTCACTTTTACCCTCATATTGTTGAAGCCCACGACTTAGAAGTCATCGGTTATCCGCAAATACAAATTACTAAAATAGCTCCTGAGAACCCATTGGCTTTTACCGCTACTGTGGCGGTTTTGCCCGAAATTAAGCTTCCGGACTACAAAAAACTGGCATCTGAGGTAAATAAAAGCAAGGAATCTGAAGAGGTTACAGCCGAGGACATAGAGAAACAAATCAAAGATATTATGCGTCAACGCGTCGCGTTTGAAAGATTGCAAAAGAAAGCGGCCGACGATTCCAAAGCTGAAGAAAGTGATCTTCCTACCCCTGAAAGCGAAGTTGCCAAGTCAGCTCCAGAGGACCCAGCCAATATCAAAGATGAAGATTTACCAGAACTTAATGACGAATACGTGAAAGGTCTTGGTCAACCTGGTCAATTTGAAAACGTTGACGACTTTAAGACCAAAGTCAAAGAGCATTTAGAAATAGAAAAAAAGCAAGCTGTAGTACAGAATCACCGTGCCAAGCTTACCGATACGATTGTTGATCTAGCAGAAATGGAATTACCGAGCGTACTGATAGACTCAGAGTTAAACCAAATGACGTTGCAGATGGAAGAGGACATCAAGCGAGCTGGTATGAACTTTGACGAATACTTGACCCACATCAAAAAGACCAAGGAGGAAATGCTGAAGGAATGGAGGCCAGCGGCTGAAAAGAGAGCCAAGCTACAATTGGTACTAAATGAGATTGCAAAAGCAGAAAACATTAAACCAGATGATGATGCACTAAATACACAAGTGAATCAGCTGTTGGAACAATATAAAGAAGCCGATGAAATGCGTGTACGAGTGTATGTGGCTAGCGTACTACAAAACGAAGCGGTGATAAAAATGCTAGAAGAAGCGTAGAAATTTAGTGACAAAACCCCAATCACTATTTCCAATCGATTGGAAATAATGGTTGGGGTTTTTGTTTCAATATGTTACTCTATTTTGACAGAAAGGGAGGTGCGAATGACTACCAAACCCGTCTGGGAGGAGGACCTTCCCGGGGATCGGTGGAAACCCCCGATCCCGCCCAGGGACAGGAACTTGCCCTAATGACCGACCGGCACGCATATCCTTGCGTGCCGGTCACTATTTTTTAATACTTTCTATTTACCGGCTGATTTGCTAGGATTGCTTATGTGACTGTACGAAATACTACTCTGACAGATCGAACGTCATACATGATTAATTAATTTAAAATCAATGGAACTGAAAAACTCTACCAAAGCACAGCTAGTACCAATGGTAATCGAAAAAACACAAGGCGGAGAAAGAGCCTTCGACATCTACTCTCGCCTACTTAAAGAGCGGATTATCTTTGTAACTGGTCCAATCGAAGACCATATGGCCAATCTAATAGTTGCCCAGCTACTATTCTTGGAAGCAGAAGACCCAAAGAAGGATATATTCTTATATATAAACTCTCCAGGAGGAAGTGTGACAGCTGGCTTATCGATAGTAGACACTATGCATCACGTGAAGCCCGACATTCACACAGTTTGTGTCGGTATTGCAGCCTCAATGGGTTCTATAATTCTTTCCCAGGGCGCTAAAGGTAAACGTGCTATTTTACCTAACGCTGAAGTAATGATTCACCAACCGTGGGGAGGGGCGCAAGGACAAGCTAGTGACATTGAAATTACTGCCCGCCACATCATCAAAACTCGTGAACGACTCAATAATATGCTGGCAAAAGCTACCAAGCAGTCTTTGAAGCAAATAGAGAAAGACACTGACCGTGATTTCTTTATGGATGCGACCGAAGCTAAAAAGTACGGTATAGTTGACGAGGTATACAAGTAGTCGACAAGCTATGATGCGTCTGCTATCTTTTATAGATAAACAGAAAAACAGTTTATTAGCAGTTAAGGAACATTTATGCCACCATTAATTCCTTTATTCAGTATCGGTGGTGCTCTCGTACTCGGATTGACCCTAGGCTACTATCTACGTTATCTCCATGCCCTAGGAAAACAAGCCTCATTAGAAAATTCTCTCAAGGAAAAAGAACTTAAGGCCGAAGAAAAAGCCCTAAAAATTGTCGAAAAGGCTGAAACCAAAGCCGAGGAATGGGAAAAAGAAAGTAGGGCAGAGCACCGCGAAAAAGAGAACGAGTTAAAGCAAAAAAGCGATCGGCTGGACAAGCGTGAGGAACTTCTTGATACTCGTCAAATAGACTTAGACTCAAAAATAGAAGCAGTTCGGAGCAAGATAGACGAAGTCAAAGATCTAAAGGTCCGACTTGACCAGAAAGAACTGGAGTTGGAAGGCAAATTTGAAGAAGTTGCAGGCACAACCAAAGAAGAAGCGCACGCAGCGATCGTCAAAGAAATGGAAAAGGAGTATTCTGAAGATTTGAGTCACCGTATCCAGAAGTTAAGTTTACAAAATGATGAGGACTACGAAGACAAAGCCCGTAATCTCCTACTCGCTGCCATACACCGTGTCGGCAACAACATGCCGTCCAACGTAATGACCAGTAGTATAGAAATCCCTAGCGAAGACATAAAAGGTAAAATAATCGGTAAGGAGGGGCGTAATGTCCGCTCATTTGAGCGATTAACTGGAGTTGATGTATTGGTAGATGAAACTCCTGGTTATATTGTTCTTTCTTCCTTTGACCCTATACGAAGAGAAGTGGCTCGGGTAGCTTTGGAAGCTCTTATTAAGGATGGTCGAATCCAACCAGCTAAAATTGAAGAGGCTGTTGACGAAGCACGCAGAGAAGTAGCCAAAATGGTACAAAAAATGGGAGAGAAGGCTGCTTTTGAGGCTGGTGTCACTGGTCTGGCACCAGAGTTAGTAACCATCCTCGGGCGACTGCACTTCCGTACCAGTTACGGCCAAAATGTATTGTGGCACTCTGTCGAAATGGCGCATATTGCCGGCATTGTTGCTGAGGAAGTAGGAGCAGATGTGGCGGTAGCGCGTGCCGGAGCCTTACTTCACGACATTGGCAAAACAGTAAGTCATGAAGTGCAGGGTACCCATGTCGAAATAGGTATCAGGATATTGCAAAAGTACGGAGTTGATGAAGCAGTTATCTTGGCCATGCGTCCACACCATGAAGAGTATCCGTTTGAAACCCCCGAATCCATAATCGTACAAGTAGCGGACTCAATTTCAGGTGCACGGCCAGGAGCTAGGCGTGATTCAATAGAAAATTATATTAAACGACTGACTGAACTAGAGGCCATTGCTACAGGCTTATCTGGAGTTGAAAAAGCTTTCGCTATTGCTGCCGGTAGAGAGATAAGGGTGCTGGTAAACCCAGAGGCTCTTAGCGACTTAGAAACACACACAATCGCCCGTACCATTGCTGAAAATATTGAACACAAGCTTCGCTATCCGGGAGAGATAAAGGTTCATGTGATCCGCGAGACCAAAGTTATTTCCTACGCTCGTTAAACCACAACACACAAAAATGCCCTGACAAGTCGTTGCAGGCGAAAAAGGTTGCTATATAATGTTTTTAGCCATCGATTAGAGCTTTCCCTGCGGTGAATATCAGTATCTACTTCAGGGTAAGCTCTAAAGGCCTGTGTCGGTAGACACTTTACACATTAGAAACTAATTCGAATCCTATGAACAAAGCAGACATCATCAACAAAGTACATGAGACCCTTGGTGGTACAAAAGCTGACGCAGAACGCGCAGTAGACACCATGATGGATTGTATCGTTGACACTCTTAAAGATGGTAACGAGGTATCTATCGCAGGTCTTGGTATATTCTCTGCAAAGATGCGAAACGCTCGCACCGCTCGTAACCCAAGAACTGGTGAACCAATCGAAGTTCCAGCTATGCGCGTGCCCAAGTTCCGCGCTGCGAAAGCTTTGAAAGACGCAGTTAAGTAGACCTCCTACTGAGAGAAACCGCCGGCCTGTCGCCGGCGGTTTTCTTTCTCCCCACTCTATTCTTGCTAATACAAGTCTGGTGTTATAATTAAGGAGTAGCGGAGGTATAAAGCTACAGGAGACTCAGGTCTCCCATCACAAGGAAGGCGCCCCGATGAGGGCGTTTTGCCGTTTTTGAATACCCATCAAGGAATTGGTGAGTTACCTCACCAATTCCTTATACTTTATAGACAGCAACGGTAACGGCCCGAAAACTGGTGCTTTCGGGCTGGTCGATCAGTGCAATGTAGTAAACGAAGTTTGGAATGAATATGAACATTATACATACCTAAAACCCCCGAAAAACAGATAAATTACAAGTGTCAGGTAGATGGTTGATCTGATTTGCCTTACTGCAAAGTGTGAACCAAGTCGGCTGCTTTCTGTTGTAGGTCATGCGCATCACCGTGTTGTAGGAGACCCAGGTACGATTGTAGAGTTTCATTCTTGCCCTCAGCTCGATAGAGACCACGATACATACGCTTTTTGGTAGTCGTACGTAATACTCTGTGACTGGGAAAATGTATCCAACCCAGAAAATCAACACCAGATGCAACGGTTTTGATACCAACTTTATGCGGGTGGAGTGATAATTTTAGGGTGTCCGATAGAAATTGCTCGACCTGTGGCAAAATATTCATCAGATACGAGCAGTCGTGTGACAAAAAAACAAAATCATCAGCATAGCGAACATAATATCTCATTCTTAGTTTGTGCTTGACAAATTTATCAAACTCATTCATATACACATTAACTAAAAGTTGACTGGTTAAATTGCCTAACGGCAGACCTTTACTTAGTTGAGTATGAAAACTTTTAATCACCTGTTTCAACAACCACAGTACGTCAGTGTCCGTGATGCGTTCTTCCAGAATGTTTAATAAGATTTTGTGGTCAATACTAGCAAAGAACTTTTTAATATCACACTTTAATACCCAGCACGTTTTAGTGTGATTGGCTGACACTTTCTGAGCCATTTTGGTAAACGCACCCAATGCTCTATGTGTACCTTTATTTCTTCTACATGAATACGAGTGAAAAATAAATTTCTTATCAAACGAGAAGTAGAGTTGCCTATAGATTGCATGATGAAGTAGTCTGTCACGTACGCACGCTTTGTGTATGTTCCTTGGTTTGGGGTCAGAGATGTTAAACGCTTGATAACTACCATGCGTATATGTTTTTGTTTTTAGTTCGTTTTGAAGTGTAAGAATATTATCCATCAAATTCATCTGAAACTCCTGCACGTCCTTGCGTTTTCTTTTTCCTTTCAAAAATTCCTCCCAAGCACCTAAGAGATTATCGAGCGAAATGATATTATTGTAGGTAATGTTATTTGAAAAATTAGGAAACACAGCCAAGTCTACCCCCCCCCCGCAACAATTCAACAACCAAAGTTGATACCTGTGGTCTTAAAATTGAAAGATGGTTATAGACAATGGCAAAATTTTCTCACTCACTTTCCAAAACAAAACCGCTATACGCTAGGAAACAAAATTGATGATGTCTTTTTAATGGCTATTGAGTACTGTTTTTTAGCCAGTTACGCCAGTAAAGATACAAAACTGATTCACCTTGAACGATGTATTTCTCGTGTAGATTTATTAAAGCTATTATTACAGCTGGCATGGGAAATCCGTGCTCTCGACACAAAGAAATACACTGTGTTGAGTGAACAATTACAAGAAATCGGTCGAATGCTCGGCGGTTGGAAAAAAGGATTGGAGACGAGTCCAGGAATTCACCCTAGGAAGGGGTGAATTCGGACATAAATTCACAATAGTCGCTACGCTCGTTTGTTTATTCAAAAACTCCCCACATTAGTGAGGAGAAAACGATGTGTTGCTTGACCACCAGACGATGGCGATTGTCGGCGTTCCAGACGTTGTCGTTCTCGAAGCAGTTCACGTTGGCCTTGAGCTTGCCACCATTCACGTTGACGTTGGCGACGAACAGAAAGATATGTGGAATATACCATCCATTCCACCAGTATTTGAGAGAGAACTCACGAATACTTGTATTTTATGCGAGACCTAAAAGTCTTCAGAGTACACTCCACCAACAAACTATTTTTTGAAAAGAAATAATGTACCTACACTTCACTTAGCCGTGACTTCATGAATCCTAAGCTACACTTCTCTACACACAAACTTTCAAAGCCGTAACCGTTGAAATTGTATCTGTGGCCTCTTCAGTATACAAAAGAAATCCCTCGGGCGCGCGAAGCGTCCGAGGGACAAAGGTTCAAAGGGCTTAGATCTGAGTTCAAGCAGTCTGTTGCCGGACCACCAGACGATGGCGAAGGCCGGCGTCCCAGACGACGTCGTACCCGAAGCAGTTCACGTCGGCCCTGAGCTCGCCACCACGCACGTAGACGTAGGCGACGAACAGAACATTGTTCACTTCAAACAAGAAGA
>CAJWTE010000009.1 GCA_913046815.1 uncultured bacterium
GGTTAAATCAAACCACTTAAGACATCCTTTCCGTTAGAGCGTTTGTTAAGGAGAGCCAATTGCCAATGCTTAAATCCTCCGCTCGTATCTTCTCGTCCAGACCTATGTTTGTCAGTGCTTTTACCAAGTCACTTCGCTTATAGTACCGGCTTAGATTGCCGAGTAACTGCTTTCTCTTGTGCTGAAATCCAAGATGCAATAACTTGAAAAAATCCTTTTCGCTCACATGTTGAAAGTTGTCTCGATTGATGTTGTTGACACTGATTATGGCCGAGTCAACTTTGGGTGAAGGGGTGAAATTCCCTCTAGTCACTGTTTTGACATAGGAAACATCACCATAAATCTGGGTCGCAACAGATAGGAGTGACATTTTCTCACCTTTGTTGACGCTGGCGACGGCTCGTTTTGCTACTTCTTTTTGTACTAAAAAAACAATTTGAGTTGGTTGTATGTCAGTCTCTAATAAGCTACGAAAGAGCCATCCAGATAAGTAATACGGTATGTTTGCAACGACTTTAAAACCGTGATCTTTCAAACTGTATGCACTCAAATCAAACTCGCGAACGTCGGCGTGACGGACAGTAAGCTGCCCCGAACTGATCTCCTCCCCAAACTTTTCTTGTAAAATTTCTATGGAGCGGAGATCAGCCTCTAAAGCTATTACTGTCACACCCCTTTCAAGTAAGGCGTGAGTTAAAACACCGGTACCCGGCCCTATTTCCAGTACCACTTCCTTAGGTAGCAATTCAGCCGCATCACACATGACCTTGGGCACGTGTCGGTTGTTCAAGAAGTTTTGTCCGAGAGATTTTTTCGCTTGAAGTTCCATAGATCATAACAATACTGGACTTACACACAGTTATCAAGACGTCTTTCATGTAGGAAATAAAGATAAATGATATAATATCGCGGTCAATGTGGGGTATGAGAGCACTCTCAAGCTTATTTTAGGAGGTTTTATATTTTAGTTATGGCCAATACATCAAGCAAAGTTATCGATAATGATTTATATATCCAACTACAAAACGAAGTCGCGGATCTCTTAAGTGATAAACCAAGGGATGTAGTAGCAGAAAACCTATTTTCCTTACTGGGTGACGAAGAAGTGATGATGTTGAGCAAGAGATTAGGAATGATAATTATGATTGTAGAAGGCTATTCGACTTACGCTATCTCTGCCAAACTGGCAGTCAGTGATTCCACTGTACGAAATATATTAAGTAAGTACAAAGAAGGCCGTTTTGATAGCTTCATCCCTTATATCAAGAAGGAGTCTTTCAATCCGTCATCCATGTGGGAGAAAAAAACCAGAGCTGACGCTAATAAGGCTCGTGCCAAAAGAAAATCTACCAAACCACCAGTGCCAAAACCGGCCGTTCTGGCCAAAAAAGCAGCGGCCCAAGCAGAAACCGTTTCTACTCCGCAACCCGAAACATCTGCCGAGAACAAGCCAAAGAAACGCTGGGGATTATGGTGATAGTTGTTCTGCAACAAAAGAATCCTTGCTTTAAAGCAAGGATTCTTTTTTATCTTTATCTAAGTTGTACCCCACATCGCTCGGTTTACTATGCCAGTTAACCGACATGTTTTATGTCGGTTAACTGGCATAGTTAGGAGGGTGGTTGCTGAATTAAGTTGAAGTTTTTCCGGCAATTAGCTATGAGTTTAAAGAATTGACAGCTTTGTGTATCAACTACTGGCTGGTTTTAATCTAAGAATATGGTGGTTTCGTAGCCAGAAGCACCAGCAGAATTGCCACTATCTATGACCTCGACGTATTCAGTATCAATATCGTCCAAAAATGATGAGGGGAGATTAATTTTTTGACTACCAAATATTGTACGCATATGAGCATATGTTAGGTACACTTTTTTTTCAGCTCGCGTCAGAGCAACATAGAACAGTCGCCTTTCTTCCTCGTGGTCGACACCGTGGTCGTCTAGTCTTTCATGCGGAAACAGTCCTTCTTCTAGTCCGCTTACAAATACATAAGGAAATTCAAGTCCTTTGGACGCATGCACTGTCATGAGTCTGACAGCGTCTTTCTCTTCCTTGTTTTTGATTTCATCTTGGTCGCTCTGAAGAGCTGCATTTTCTAAGAATTGTTCCACTCCCTCTTCGGGGGCAAGTTCGTCAAACCGTACTGCCAATGACACTAGTTCACGTAAGTTTTCTAGCCTGGCGACATCGTCTTCGGTACCACTTTTTTTAAGGTCTGTTTCTATACCGGTTCTCTTTATAATAAATTTAATAGTTTCAGAAACGGGTTTGGTATTGGCTTCATCTCTAATGTCACTTAGTATAGAGTAAAATCTATCAACTTTCTCTTGTATTGCGCCGGTTAGCTCTGATCGTTTGTTTTCTAGTAGTTTCAAAGCAGTTATCTTTCCTATTCCTCTTGGTGGAACGTTCACTACGCGCATTAAGTCTGCTGTGGTATTTTCATTAAGAGCTAGGCGTAAAAATGACAGCACGTCTTTTACTTCCTTGCGTTCAAAAAATTTAGTACCCAATACTTGGTAAGGTACGTTGTGCTTTAAAAAAGCCTCTTCTAAAGCCCGAGATTGAAAATTGGTACGGAAAAGCACTGCTATATCGGCGGGAGCTGCTTCACTGCCAATCAGTTCTTGAGCGGTTAGGGCTATATACTCCGCTTCGTCAAAACCATTCATTGCTGAGTAGAGGGTTATTTTTTGCCCCTCAGCATTTAGTGTGAAAACATTTTTTTCCACTCGATTTTTATTCTTCTTTATTATGTCATTTGAGGCAGAAATTATGTTTTGAGTGGAACGATAGTTTTGCTCCAACAGAATAGTTTGTGCTCCCGGAAAGTGTGTTTCAAAACGCAGGACATTTTGGATGTCAGCACCACGCCAAGAGTAAATATTTTGATCTACGTCTGCCACCACGCATATGTTTTTTCTTTTACCTGTTATATGTCGGACTATCTCATACTGCACTTTGTTGGTGTCTTGGTATTCATCAATATGTACATACGCCCATCGCTTTCGATACATTTCTCTAATGAGTGGATAGTCCTCTAATAGGTGTAAAGTTTTTAGTAATAGGTCGTCAAAATCTAGAGAGTGACTGTCTTTTAGGATAGCTTCGTAACTTTTCCAAGTTTTGGAGACAACTTCCTCAAAAAATGAGCTGACCTCTTCGGTGTATTTTTGGTGGTTTTTGGCATCACCCTTTGCTTTGGAAATTTGGTTGAGTATTTTACGAGGTTCAAATTCTTTCGGATTGAAGTCGTTTTTTTCTAGGGCTTGCTTCACAGCTTTCAAACTATCGCTTCGGTCATAGATAGTGAAATGCCGAGGTAAGTTTAGAACAGAGTGGTTCTCCTTTAGAATTTTCACCCCTAAAGAGTGAAAGGTGGTCACAGTCGGTAGACAATCTATACTCGTTCTTTGACTAGCGTGGTGCTGCTTGATAAGTTTGGTCACGCGGTCACGCATTTCAGTAGCTGCTTTGTTGGTGAAGGTAACTGCCAAAATGTTATCTGGTGACACTCCCTCATGAATTAGATGCACTATACGGTGAGTAATAACCCTGGTCTTACCAGATCCAGCTCCCGCCAAAATTAACAGAGGACCTTCTGTGGTAGAAGCGGCAAGTTTTTGTTCTTGATTTAGGCTATCCAAATAGTTCATATTTTGACTATAGTAGAGCTATACTACCGTAATCGACCTCCCCTGCCTACTTTTTTAAGAAAACAATATATTTTTGTATTGTCAATGGATTTTTTAGGCCTTAAACAAAGGTTTTTTCAGCTAATTTGCTCATTACTAACAAAAGTGTATTTCGTCAATTGTGACTATGAGAGTCTCTAGTACAATTGTTTTCATTGTGAGGTTAACCTCAATTGTTTGACTGTGATGGTTGTATGGCGGTGAGACCCTAAGAGTTACATATAATAGAAGCGAATCAAGATACTGACGGATCTAGTCTGTGTGGTAGAGAAGAAGCTACCCATCGTCAGCCCATAAAGTTTTTACATTTCATTGTGTTACTGGCAGTTTTTCTGCTAGGCGTTTTGCCTTTTTCTGTTGAAGCTGGTTGGCTTCAGGCTCTTTTAGGTGGTGCAGATGGCACCAACAGACAAATATCTTTTTTGGAAGATCCTAGTGAATTAAAAATACTCACAGCCGCTAACGCCGCCGACCCTAAAGCAGCGATTGGTGGAGGTGATTTACTAATTGTGGATGGTGCTCTAGTGTCTCATGGTCAAGCTGGCGATGATTACGTAACACCCGACAGTACTCAAGGCGAAATCAGCCTGTATATTGTACGTGAGGGCGATACTTTGTCACAGATAGCTGAAATGTTTGATGTCACCAGTAATACTATCTTGTGGGCCAACGATCTTGGTGGCCCAACTGACATACATCCGGGTGATACATTGATAATACTACCTATAGTGGGAGTCCAGCATGTCATTAAATCTGGTGACACCTTAACTGCTATAGCTAAAAAATACGGCGGTAATGAGGAGGAGATAACTGGTTATAATCGAATTGCCTCACTTGAAGACTTGTCTATTGGCGATACGTTAGTGATACCAGGTGGAAACATGCATACTAGCTCTAGTTCTAACGTTGCCAGCGTTCAGTCTGGTTCTACCAGTACAAATTTTGTAAACCCGGTAGGTGGCTACTATGTAAGAACCCAAGGAGTTCATGGATACAATGCCGTGGACTTGGCAGCAAAGCTAGGTACACCTATCTTAGCTGCTGCTGGAGGTGAAGTGATTATTTCCAAAATTAGCGGGTGGAATAGCGGTTATGGTCAATATATAGTTGTTCGTCACGGAGATGGAACTCAGACACTCTATGCTCACCTGAGCAAAAATGCAGTTGGCGTGGGTGAATATGTAGGTGCCGGTGAAGTTGTTGGTTATATGGGTAGTACGGGTAAGTCTACTGGGGTGCATCTACACTTTGAGGTTCGTGGCGGCAGAAATCCATTTTAAGCGAACTACTTTGTCGCTACGCACTCCTCCTTTAATCTTAAATGGATCTCTGTGAGAGTAATGCCCTCTCAAACTTTTACCCTGTATTGCAAAGCTTCTAGCACATGCTCGGTTTCAATATTTTCGGCTCCTTCCAAGTCGGCTATGGTACGGGCTACCTTGATCACGCGATGGTATGCTCGCGGCGATAAGTTGAGTCTGCTACTAGAGGCGCGTAATAGCTCCTTCACAGTTTTACTAAGCGAAATAAGCTCTTCGATGTCACGGGAAGACATTTCAGCATTACTTAGCTTCCCTCGGTCTTTCATTCGGTTTCTCGCTTTTTCTCTTGCCACTTTTATCTTCTCTCTTGCTAAATTGGTTTCATCTTGCACATTCGGCCTGTCTTTAGTTAATGTGTCGTAGTCTACATGTGGTACCTCTAGCCATAGGTCAATGCGGTCCAGAATAGGCCCGGATACTTTTTGCTTGTAAGTGTCCAACATAGCCGCAGCGTAATTTGTCGTGCCGTCCTCGGTACCTCTATAGGGGTTCATGGCCGCAATCAAAATAAAGTCAGCTGGAAATATTGAACTTCCTTGGACACGAGAAATCGAGACCATTCGGTCCTCCAAGGGTTGGCGTAGAGCATCCAAACTCTGGCGATTAAACTCCGGAAATTCATCCATAAACAGCACTCCTTTGTGTGCCAAAGTTATTTCTCCGGGGCGGGGCCGTTGTCCACCACCTACCAAGCTGGTGTGACTCGCAGTATGGTGAGGTGCTCTAAATGGAGGGCGAGAATCTATATTTTCACCTAATTCCCCTACTAAAGAATGGATACTGGCCACGTCCAAAACTTCTTTTCTAGTGAGTGGCGGCAGAAGGCTCTGAAAGGTTTTTGCTAACATGGTCTTACCTGTCCCAGGTGGACCAACCATTAAGACGTTGTGTCGGCCGGCGGCAGCGATTAACAAACCTCTTTTAGCGGTTTCTTGTCCTCGTATATCTTCCAGTCTCACTCCATTTTCCTGCCACAAGTCAGGGATTTGTGTTTTTGGAGCAGCCTCTAATCGAGCATTGGTTTCTTTCGATTCATCCAAGTGATTTATAACATCGTCCAATTTGCTCGCCGGAGTAATTTTTATGTTACTTACTAAAGCAGCTTCAGCTGCATTTTGGGTTGGTACTATTACTTCTGCAAAACCGGATTCTGCTAAAGCTAAAACAGCAGGCAGCACGCCTTTTACTGGTCTCAGCTCACCTTTAAGAGAAAGCTCCCCTAAGAATCCTACTTTCCTTTCTGTAGGTATTTTAATGTCGCCGGATGCAGACAAAAAAGCAATCGCAATAGGTAGATCATACAAAGGCCCGTCTTTTTTCAGATCGGCTGGTGATAAAGAGATAATTATTTTTTGGTTGTGACTTTTAGGTGCTTTGAAGCCACTGTTTTTAATGGCGGAGTTTACACGGTCTTTAGCTTCATCTATAGCTTTACCAGCTAGTCCAACAATAGAAAAACTGTGTAATCCTCGGCTTAGGTCGGCCTCTACACTTACTAAAGAACCTTTTGGCACGCCTGGTTCTGCAGTATGTACCAGTGCGACAGCCATGACCTAGTCTTTATTAGAATCCTTGTGACTAATGCAGGTGTTGGCACTAGGTAAAGCCGTTAGCCTCTTAGGTTCTATTGGGTTTTCACAGACAGTACAGATTCCATACTCGCCGGATTCAATTTTATGTAATGCTTCTATGACTCTGTTGTATTCAGTTTCCAGGTTAGCCAATACGGCTCTATTTTCATCGTATTCTTCTGTATGGTCAGCAACTAAGTTTGAGTCAGATTCAGGAGTAGTCTGCTGAGCTGTTACCCAGTCACCTTTTACCTCAGGGTTTTGTACACCTAAAGTTTTCAACTCAGCCTCAAGAGTCGTTTTTTCTTTCAATAAAGCTCCTTTCATTGTTTCTTGATCCATGTTATTTCAAACTAGTTACTATAACTTCTAAAACCAGTCGGTCGTTTGCTATAAGAATAATATTTCTACTCAAGAAAGTATAGAACACCTCTCTACCGGTGTTTGTAGGCGATACTCTCAAGTCGCGATTTTGACTGTTTACATCAGCGAAGCTGTCACTGGTTGTGTTACCAAATATTGGAGATAAGTCGTTAACCATAACTCGTTCCCACTGCAACATACCTCCAAAGGCGGTGTCAAAGTTCTCCACCTCCAAGATCATAAACGGACTCGTTTCTATTACTCCCAAAGTTACCCCGTTAATGTTTCGTGTGAATGATCCCGGTGCTCTAAGACCAAGTATATTAACAGTCTCTTCTACACTGGCTGCCCTAGTTAGGCCGTCACCAGTAGCTACTATTGGATAAACGTGTGTCACACCACTGTTACCCTGGCTAATTACTTCTTGCCACGAGCTAAGTAGACCATCTTTAGATCCAGTCCATGGCACTGCTACTTGTGATTTAGTATTAATCACAGTCGGTATATTCGGAGCCAGCACCTTACCCGGTTGACTAACAAATTTATAAATAGTGACTGCTGCCAATATACCTAATACTACTCCCACCACTATCACTATTATCATTAGGTACGGAATCTTGTTGTTTCTTTCTGGAGTTGGTCTGTATTTTGGTATACTGCCGTCTTCCTCGGTTTCCGTACTCACTTCTTCTACGCTCGGTGCATCTTGTACATCAACGGTATTCTCTTCACCCTCTAGGTTGGCAGACTCCCAGGATGGAGGCTCAGCAATCTCCATATTCGCGGCAGTAGCTTCTGATGATTTTTCCCGGTTAGCAGGTAATGCGACACCTTCTGAGACTGGTGTTTCGGGAGTAGTTTGTATCGGTAGATTTTCTGTATCTACCACGTCGTTGGTTGGAGTTTGTATCGTCGGTGGCTTGGTAGATTCCCATGCTGGTTCGGGTACATCTTCTTGTTTTTTTATTGTCAGGCCGGATTTGTATTCCTTCTCTGGTTGTTGTCGTAAGCGAACGGTTATTTTTTGGTGGTCGTCACTTATTGGTAGAGCACTATGTTCTGCCGCCGATAACAGAGTGTTAGTTCGACTGTCTACCGATTCTACCTTCGGTTTGGAAGCTTCTTTTAAGCTGCGCCTAGCCCCGATTTCTTCTTCTGTATCTTTAAACCAATTAACAATCGACTTACCAATGGCTGGCAAGAGTTTAAACCCTTCATGTTTGGTGTCTGTCACAATACTGCCTGTAGCGCCTGTTTCCATGTCATGCATATCAGCACTTCCATGTCCCTCTAAGTGTGAGGGTGCATTATGAGTTTTTGACACAGTTTCAATATCAGATGAAATGTCAGTAGTTAATTCGTTCGAGATCGTCGGTTCTTTAGAGGCTGGTTGTAGATTGGTTTTATTAGCAGTGGTAAATGGTTTACTTTGCAAAGGTATTCGAGGGGTAGCCACTCCACTTTTAGTTATGTAGGCTTGTGGTTTTAAAGTTTTTTCCTGTGCAGGAGGCGCAACCAAACCAGGTTCAGCTTTCGGTACTGATTTTGGTGTAGGTGGGGTTTCCGTTTTGGTAGTTGATGACTTCGCCTTACTGTAATCACCAGCAAAGGTACGTACCCGACTAATTTTACTTCCTCCGTCCATAAAACATTCTATGTAGATAGTATCTCATGTTTTCTCTAATTACTTGTCCGTTCATACACAAAACGGGCGGTACTAAAGTTACCACCCGTAATACTTCCAAGTGTTGGTGCAGGAGGAATAAAAGAAAGCTGCTTTATTCAGGTTTTGTAAACCCCTTTCTTTCTGCGAATTCAGGATCGCGCTGTTTGATAGAAAGACCAATTTTACCTTCCTCAACTTTCGATACCACTGCCGGTACTATGTCACCAACTTTCAACAGACCTTCGAGTTTTTCGACTCTAAAAGGAGCCACTTCAGATATGTGAATCAAACCCTCATTCTGGTCGTCAATTTTTGCAAAGGCACCAAAATCGGCCAGTTTCGTTATTGTGACATCATATTGTTCCCCAACTTCAAAAGTTTTGGTCAGGTCTTCAACCATTTTAGCAGCCAGCTTGCCACTACCATTCTTGCCGGTAATAAAAATATTGCCGTCTTCTTCGATAGTAATTTCCTCTACTCCTGTTTTATCCTTGATACCATTAATGGTCTTTCCGCCAGATCCAATAACAAGTCCAATTTGAGCAGGGTCAATCTTAAGGGTAATAATTTCTGGTGCTCGAGGTGAAATATTTTCTCTTGGGGATGCAATCTCCTCTTCGATCGTATCTAAGATTTGTAATCTTGCCAACTTCGCTTTTTCTAGTGCTTCTGCGAGTATGTGGACAGGAATGCCGCCAACTTTAACATCCATTTGAATAGCAGTAACACCTTCTCTCGTCCCGGCTACTTTGAAGTCCATGTCACCATGCTCATCCTCAGGTCCTTGTATATCTGTTAGCAGTGCGTAGTGCTCATCGTCGTGCATCATTAGACCTGAAGCAATACCAGCTACCGGTCGCTTAATCGGTACACCCCCGTCCATAAGTGCCAAAGTGGACCCACAGACCGAAGCCATTGAACTCGATCCGTTTGAAGACATTGTTTCAGAGACTAGTCGAATGGTGTATGGGAATTCTGCCTTATCGGGAATGACTGGAACTAAGGCTTTCTCAGCCAGGGCACCATGTCCGATCATGCGACGATTAAATCCTCCTACTCTGCCAGTCTCACCGACAGAAAATGGAGGAAAGTTGTAGTGGTGTATGTAACCTTTCTTCAGGTCCCTCTCCTCGATGGTGTCAATAAGTTGCGCAGCTTCTGGTCCACCAAGAGTTAGAGCAGTAAAAACATGAGTGCCCCCTCTATAGAAAATTCCTGACCCATGCAAAACCGGTGATACATTTCCCGCTTGTGCATATAGTTCTCTGACTTCGTCCATTCCCCTCCCGTCGGCACGTAGGTTTCTGTCGATAGCTCCTCTGTGCAGTTCCTCGTCAACTTTGTCCTCAAACCAGTCAACGGCTATTGATTTCTCAATTTGTATCTCATTTTCTGCCAAGGTCTTTAACCACCTATCTTTCAGTTCGTATATGTGATCTTTACCAGCTTTATTGCTAAAGAGTACTGTTTCCAATTCCTTCGCAAAACTGTCATTCCAGATGGAGACAGCTTCAGTTGTTAGTGGGGTACTTTCAATGACAACTTTTTCTGTACCGATGGCGGTACGGATTTCCTTTTGCCAGTTTTCCAACTTCTCTTGAACTTTAGTACTGGCTTCTAGTATGGCTACAATATCATCTTCAGACACTTCATTAGCAGCTGTTTCGATCATGTTGATTTTTCCTTCCTTGCCACATGACAATACTTCAAAAACTAATCTGCCGTTTTCTCTATCTTTGTAAGTAGGGTTAATTAATACATCACCGGAATTTTCATCCAGACCAATTCTCACTGCGCCCACTGGTCCGTCCCATGGGATATCAGAAACAGTCAAAGCCAAAGACGCTCCTATCACAGACAATACATCCGGGTCGTCTTCCCCCATTGCCAAAACAGTTGCGACAACTTGCACGTCACGCTTCATTTTGTGATCGAATAAGGGTCGAATGGTGCGGTCGATGATTCTCGCTGATAAAACAGCTTCTTCACTAGGGCGTCCTTCACGGCGTACGAACCTACTGCCCAAAATGGCGCCGGCTGCATAAAACTTTTCTTCAAATTCTACTGAAAGTGGAAAGTATGGCAACGTAGTTTCGCTACTACCCATGACTGCTGTCACCAAGACGGCGGTCTCGCCCATTCGAATTATTACTGACCCGTTGGCTTGGCCGGCAAGGTCAGAGAAGTCGGCTGTAATTTGTTTACCTGCTAATTCAAGCGAAAAACTTTTTTTCTTCATATTTTATTTTTAAGAGACAGACAAGCTTCAGATTTCAAAGTCTGAAACCTACTTGCTTGTCTACCTCACTTCTAACTTATAAACGATAACAGCCCGTGGCCAAAAACGCAAAGCGCTCCGGCCACGGGCATGTGCTATCCTTGCCACCTTACTCCGTGACGCGAATACATTTCCTTGAGCGCTTCGAGGTGGTACTCGCCGTCGTTAAGGAAATTCATGATTTTCATAAATATGTTCATGTGTCCTCCATAAAATTGCGACTCTTGTACGATACTGCCAAACCTTCAGCTTGTAAATGCAAAAAAAGAATTGGTGAGATATCTCACCAATTCCTTTAGCTACATTTCAGTCCAGGATCTATCCCAGGTTATTCCATGTCGTCAGTGTCAGTACCGACCACTTTTTTTATTTGTTTCTTTAAACCGGTTTTCTTGTAGTTGCGTCTACCAATGGTGTAGGTTTTAGGATCTTCATCCATATCAATAAAGTCATCAACTACTTCACGCAACTTGCCTGATGCGGAGCGACCGAAGGTGATAGCTTCTACCTGACAGCCTTGGCTTTTAACGTATTCAACCAACGGAATGAAATCGCCGTCACCACTGGCAATCACGATAGCGTCTACCTTGTGGGCTAGCTTTATGGCGTCGACAGCGAGACCAACGTCCCAGTCCGCCTTCTTTGCACCTCCAAAAAATATTTGCAGATCCTTAGTTTTGATTTCTATACCCAGTTTTTCCAAAGCTTCAAAGAATGCCTCTTCCTCTCCACTTTCAGTGTTGACCACGTAAGCTAGGGCACGAATTAATTTTCGTTCACCTAAGGCATTTTTGATCACTTCCCCAAAGTTTACTTTTGCCTTATATAAATTTTTGGCACTGTGATATAGGTTTTGAGTATCGATAAGGATCGCTACCCGTTGCTCCGGGTGTCTTATTACTCTCATAAAATTTGTTTATTTAAAAATGATAATTCTCCGCGTATAAAATATTAACAGTTAACCCCGAACTTTAGTTCGGGGTAATAACTATTTTTTCAGACCAAGTTTTTTGATCAAAGCCGAATAGGCCGTTTGGTCTTTTCGCTCGAGGTACTTTAGATGCTTGCGGCGATCTGCCACCATCTGCAATAAACCTCGTCGAGAGTGAAAATCTTTCGCGTTCTTCTTTAGGTGTGAAGATAGTTCATTGATCCTTCTGGTCAAGAGTGCGATTTGCGATTCTGGTGAACCAGTATCGCTGTCGTGTCTCTTCACATCTTTGATTGCGTTTTCTTTCTGTCTTTTACTTAACATAAATAGAAAATGAATGAGTCTTTTTCCAACTAGATACGATAGTCTGTATAAAAACTATATCAGAAAGAGTCTCGTTATTACCCGCGAAGGTTTATGAACTATAGCATAAATAAGCCCGAAAATCAACCCTTTAGTACCTGTCCTTCAATTTCCCCCTCCCCCCGTTAAACTGTTGGACATCCGATGTCCAACAGTTTAACTCCTGGGTGCTAGTGCTAGGGTGCTACCTTTCTACAGCAAACTTAATATTACCTTGGCAAATTTGTCACCATCGTTTCTAAGTAGCGATCTTTTGATTGTGTCACCTTTCCTTTGTTGTACTGGCTCTTGGCTCAGTAAATCTTGCTTCAGTATCTCACCATATTCTGGTGCGCGGTTGAACTCCACTGGGAACTGGTTCTTTCTGGCGTAGTGCTTAAGTAGTTTAGGGTCGAGTTTAGCACTGTTGAAGCTGATGTAGTCGGGATGTTTGTCTGCGTACTTAACTATTTCCTCTACATGTTCAAATAGACCAAAGTCATCCGTCTGTCCCGGACGAGTCATGAGGTTTACGTTATACAAGAGTTCGGCCTGGCTATTTTTTATTGCGTCACTTACTCCATCTATAATGAGTATAGAAATAAGACTGGAGTAAAGGTCTCCTGGACCTAGTACTATTAAGTCAGCTTGTTCAATTGCTACTTTGGCCTCTGATGAAATTTTCCCGACCGGGTTTGAACTAAGCTTCACAATTTTGTGACCATATCTATCTGAAGACGGTTCGTCTATCAAATGCTCTCCTTCTAGTACCATTCCGTCGTCGTATTCTGCGACCAAATGTATATTGTCTACTGTAACTGGTAATACGGTGCCTCTTACTTGCAGGAGGTTGCTGGCTGCTTTCACTGCGTTGGCTTCGTCGCCCAGCATCTCTGTTAACGCTGTCATAAATAAGTTGCCAAAGTTGTGTCCATAAAGACCGTTGCCTTTATCGAAGCGGTGTAGGAAAAGTTCACGAAGCAGTTTGTCTTGTTGGTTTGATTCTCGAGCTAGAGCGATCAACGCCATACGTACGTCACCCATTGGTAGTTGACCAAACTCGTCTCGCAAACGTCCGGTTGAACCTCCCGAGTCAGACATGTTTACCACCGCCGTCACACCAATTGCTTCGTGGTATTTTTTTAGTCCTCTAAGAATAGAGTGAATTCCGGTTCCTCCCCCCAGTACCACTACGGATTTTTTTCTTTCATTAGTCATTTGTAACCATGATAATATTTGACTAATGAAGCTCAGTCAATTGAAGCGCGAATTTTTAGAGTATTTAGAGATAGAGCGTGGCCGTAGTGTGAAGACTATCGAGAACTACGACCGTTACCTGACTCGTTTTTTTGAATTTCTTAAGAGTGATAATTTGTCTAAGGTGACTGAAGATCGGGTGCGAGAGTTTCGCCTATGGCTTAACCGACAAGAAGGTACAAAAGTAGGAGGCAGAGTGGAACCAATGAAACGCCGCACGCAGAATTATTACCTGATAGCCCTGAGAGCTTTTTTAAAGTTTTTGCGCAAAAGAGGGATTGAATCATTGTCACCTGAGCGCATAGAATTGGCTAAAGTACCGGAACGTTCATTAGACTTGATTACTTCAACTGAATTGCAGAGGTTAATGAAATCTCCAGATATTAAAACCTTGGTAGGTATGAGAGACAAGGCAATTTTTGAGTTACTTTTCTCTACCGGATTACGCGTATCCGAACTTTGTGGTTTGTCGATTGACGATGTGGACTTGACCCGAGATGAGTTTTCGGTACGTGGCAAAGGTGACAAAGTGCGGGTGGTCTTTCTTTCTCCGGAAGCTAAAATAGCCATTAAACAATATCTAAAAAATCGCAAGGACATGTGCGATGCTATGTTTGTGCAGTATGGTAAAGCGGCAAAAAAGAGCACTGACTTACGCTTATCTCCCCGCTCAATTCAACGAATCATAAAGCAACATGCTATTAACGCTGGCATTACTCGAAAGGTTACACCTCACGTGATTAGACATAGTTTTGCTACCGACCTGCTAAGTAACGGTGCTGATCTACGTTCGGTACAAGCTCTTCTTGGTCATGCCAATATAGGTACGACTCAGGTGTATACTCATGTGACTGATAAGCATTTACGAGAGGTGCATAAGAAGTTTCATAATAAAAAGTAGAGAACCAACCTTTAACTTTAAAAAGCCGACGCAATTTTAGCACTATAAAAAATAGCCTAAAGTAAGCAAACCCAGGCTATTTTTTATTGGTTACTACTACTCTTATACTTATAAATAGGTTTCTATTGTTGCTTCGGCACGCAGACCTTCTACAAATTGTTGGATTAGTTGCTGCTGTTTTTGGTTTAAGACCTGTGCTTCTATTGCTTCTTGTACTTCTTCAAATGGTGGTAGTTCTTGTCCTAGACCAACCAACTCGTCGTACACATCCTGTATCTCTGATGCTTCTACAGTTACTGCTTCTATGTCAACTTGGCTTCTTATGTACTTATCTACCAGTATCTGTTCTTCAATATTGGCCCTGAGTTCAGGCACCTTTAGCCCCAAGCTTTCTATTTCTGCTAACAAGTTCTCTTCTCCTCCGTATTGGTCTATAAGTAGTTGCCAATCCGTATTAACCTCCTCTTCGTTCACTTCTATTCCACTTGTTCCGGCACCTTGTACTAACAGTCTAGTATTTATAAGTGCATCCAGAGATTGTGATTTGATTAAGTCGAGCACTGCTTCGTCGTTAAGGTCTGCTCCTTGCGTTGCAGCTACGCTAGCCATTTGATCCATTGCCTCGTCGAGTTCTTTAGAGCCTATCTCCTCACCGTTAACTACTGCGACTGACGCACCGTCACTATTGGCGATTGTACTATAGATAAACCAGCCAAGCGCTACAACTATTACTACGGTAATTAAAGCTAATACTTTCTTGTCCCGCAGACAATTCATCAGTGAGTTTGAGTGAGTATCATTTGGTTTGTTTTCCTCTTCTACTTTCTCGACTTTAACGTTTTGGTTTTCATTCTCCATATATAAATTTATTTAACTATACTAATAAGATAACACCTCAGACAAAATTTTCAGCCTGTCTAAGTTAAAAATCCTTGGTCTCATTATTCTTCAGACTGATAAACTCTACGTCCTGTTCCTTCAAAATAGTCTCGAACATTCCATGTATCAGACTGGTACCTTCTTCGTTTAGAACATAATCATGCACAGGAAAAGCTTTTCCAGGATTTATGTCTATTGCGTAAGCCATTGCTTCAGCTGATGAGCACCACGGCCCACTGACCGGTAGCGCTAGTACCGGCACTTCTTTCTCGGGGTTAGTGTAAGCGTCTCCCGGACAAAACAATTCCTCGGCGACGAAGTAGCCAGTATTTTGTACTTGGCCGTAGTCTGCAAATATTTCTACATGTTGCCCGTCGTACGCTTCTATATATAGTCCGGCTAGTTCAGCGCTCTCTTTATCTTCAAGTAAGGTATATTCAATCTCTAGTTTAGCCAGTACCTCCCCTACTCCACTGTTGGTAACTACAATAGCTTCCGGATTGTTCTTGAGGATGGCTTGTAGCGATTCGGCGTGCAGATGGTCGGCGTGTTCGTGGGTAATTAAGATTAAGTCCAAGTCCATTAGTTCGTCTTGTTCACGACTAAAGCGGCCAGGGTCGGTCAGCACTCTCTTGCCATTAATTTCTATAAGTAGGCAGCACTGCCCAAATTTAGTGATTGTCATAACCCCATTCTAACATTTTTATTTATTTGCGTAGCTACTACGCCACAAATCACAAAAACAAAAACCATGCACCTCATAAATCCCACAAAAGGTAACCTTATGTTTGTTTTAAATATGTAAAACAAATACGAAAAAGCCCGAGCGAAGCAAGGGCTTTTCCCTTGTTTTGCTCGGGCAGTTTAAGCCGGCATTCTCTTAGGCTTTGCCTCCCGGTAGCCGGCAGTGCAACAGGCGTACCAGGTGCGTCTGGCGCCGGTCACCTTCACATCATAGCGGCGCGGGTAGGTTTTTACACAGTCACCGCATGTGAATCGCGTCTTTTTTTTATTCCAACCTTGTTCTCTTGGCATCTCATTCCCTTTCTCGAAAATGTCTGTATGTGAGTAAATCGACTCCAGCGTTCTCGTTGCAATTTTAGCTCAATCACAGATAAGTCACATGTTTGTGTCTACCGCAAAATAACATCATGCCTTCCTCATGTTGGTGCCTCGATTCTGAGTAGAGTACGTTTTTATCATTTTATGTCAACATTTTGTTATACTGTGCAAGTGAAAATCTACTCATGGAACGTAAATGGGATTCGTGCGGTTGAAAACAAGGGAGCCTTAGAGGAATTTATTGTTACGCACGCCCCAGATGTGCTCTGTGTCCAAGAAACCAAAGCTCAAGAGGAGCAAGTTGCGGCGGTTTTTGCAAAAAAATACCCACAATACAAGCAGTATTGGCATTCCGCGGAGAAAAAAGGTTACTCCGGCACTGCTATTTTTACTAAAATAGAGCCTAAACAGGCATTTTTCGGCTTACCAGATGACGTGAAACACCGGTCTCATTTGGATGACAAATATGGGGACACTACCAATGAAGGGCGAGTTTTAACATTGGAATTCGATAAATTCTTTGTTTCTACCGTATATACTCCAAATGCCAAAGAAGACTTGTCCCGTATTCCCATGCGTCAAGCCTGGGACCCAGCTTATTTAGAGTACATGAAACAGTTAGAAAGTAGGAAACCGACTATATTCTGTGGTGACTTAAACGTGGCACACCGGGAAATAGACCTTGCTAGACCAAAAGAGAATAAGGGTAAAAAAGGATTTACAGACGAAGAGAGGGCAGGCTTACAAGCATATATAGACAATGGCTTTCTCGATACATTGCGAGTACTAGAAGCAGGTACCCCGGAGCTCTACACCTGGTGGAGCCATTGGGGTAAGGCA
>CAJWTE010000010.1 GCA_913046815.1 uncultured bacterium
TGTTGCGGGAAATTCCGACGGCTCCCACCACACTCAACTACCGAGGTCAATTACCACCGAATGATCATAAATTACTTTCCATTGTCGGACCAAGACAATACACTCATTATGGTGAAGAGGTGTTGAACTACTTGGTAGACGGATTGGCTGGGTATCCAATATGTATAGTGTCGGGTTTGGCACTTGGTATAGATAGCTTGGCTCACAAGAGAGCTCTTAGAAGCAATTTATACACCCTAGCGATTCCCGGAGGTGGGCTAGACGATAGTGTCATATATCCGGCACGCCACAAAAAACTGGCTTCTGATATATTGGACGCCGGCGGTGGATTATTATCCGAATACGATCCCAAATTTAAAGCTACCCTCTGGTCATTTCCCCAGCGCAACCGTTTAGTAGCTGGTATCTCTCATGCCACACTGTTGGTAGAGGCGGGTGAAAAGTCAGGCACTCTTATCACAGCCCGATTGGTTGCAGATTTCAACCGTGAACTATTGGTTGTGCCTGGCAACATATTTTCCAGAAACTCTGCAGGGGTACACCAGTTTTTGAAGCTTGGCGCCACCCCAGTTACAGACTCGAGAGATATCCTTGATAGTCTTCACATTGCCGCACATGAAGCAGTCATCTCTAATATAACAAAGGAGGAGAATTTAGTGATAAATGCATTACAAGAACCCTTGCAACAAGATGAGCTACTTCGACGCCTACCTCTAGAAACTAGCCAAGCCTCTGTACTTTTAATGCAAATGGTACTGAAAGGTTTAATAGCGGAAAAAGGTGGTTTTTATCACTCATTGCTAAACTAATTATTTGACACATTTTTATAAGAGTAGTATTTGTTTACCCACATGAATAAAACGACAAATCAAACTTTAGTAGTGGTAGAGTCACCTGCTAAAGCAAAAACTATTGAGAAATACCTCGGTGCCGGCTTTAAAGTTAAATCCTCTGTAGGGCATGTGCGAGACCTACCAAAGAGTAACAAAGATGCTGTTGATGTAGAAGGTGGATTTATTCCTAAATATATTACCTCACCAGGCAAAGAGAAAGTAATTGAAGACCTAAGAAAAGCTGCCGGCAAAGCTGACCAAGTGCTACTAGCATCCGACCCCGACCGTGAAGGAGAAGCAATAGCTTGGCATGTAGCAGAGTTACTTAAAGACACCAACGACAATCTAAAGCGTGTGGTCTTTTATGAAATCACGGAAGATGCGGTAAAAGAAGCCATTAAGCACCCCCGAGCCATTGACCTTCACCTAAAAGAGGCGCAAGAAGCCCGTCGTGTCCTAGACCGTCTAGTTGGCTATGACTTGTCTGGGTTGATTTGGAAAAAGGTGCGCTACGGTCTATCAGCCGGCAGAGTGCAATCCCCGGCACTACGCATCATTATGGAACGCGAGCGAGAAATCCGTGCCTTTATACCTGAAAATTACTTTGTACTGACCGCCAACGCTGAAGTGGAAAAGCACGCCATTCCTTTTGTTTGTTCTGAAGAGCCTAATGAACGAACCAAAGCTGAACGTATTCAGAAAGTTGGAGAAAGTAACAACTGGGAGATAATCGGATTGAAAGAAACCGAAGCTAAGCGTAGCCCAAAACCTCCTTTTACTACATCTACTCTTCAACAAACCGCTTCTACTCGTCTAGGATTTGCCCCTTCTCGCACCATGGGAGCAGCACAGAAATTATACGAGTCGGGCCTCATTACTTATATGCGTACTGATAGCACCACACTGAGTCAAGTGGCGCAAAAGCAAATTATTGCACTTCTTCATAGTGATTTTGGTGCAGACTATGTAGCTCCCAAGCAATTCAAAACCAAGAGCAAATCAGCACAGGAAGCACATGAAGCAATCCGACCAACCAACTTTGCAAAGCGAATGGCTGGTATGACCGGAGACCAAAAGGCGCTATATGAACTTATTTGGGGAAGAGCCGTAGCCTCACAAATGACTGACGCGAAACTTAAACGAAGTAAACTAACTGCCAACGTAGTAAATTCCAGTGAAAAAATACCCGACTTTGCAGTTAACGGGTCTCGGATTATTTTTGACGGTTGGCTAAAAGTGGATCCGGCCGCACGTGGTGAAGATACAGAAATTCCTAAGCTGAAAGCTGGTGACTCTCTCACTGTTGCTTCTGTGGATATTGAAGACAAACAAACTCAACCACCCAACCGATACACGGAAGCTGGACTAATAAAAGAGTTGGAAAAAAGAGGAATCGGTCGACCTTCTACCTACGCCACCATTATGAAAACAATCGCCGACCGTGGCTATGTGGAGAAGGAAGGTCGTACCCTTATACCCACAGATACTGGTGACGTAGTATCTAGCTTCTTAGAGGAACACTTTGCTAAGTATGTGAGTGACGACTTCACCAGTCACCTTGAAGATGAATTAGACGAGATTGCTAATGGTGACCGTGAATACAAAAAGACCCTATCAGACTTCTATAAACCATTCAGTAAAGCAGTAACGGACAAAGAAGATATCGAGAAATTAACTGACCTAGGACCCGGACCAAAAGAGTTCCCTTGTCCAAAATGTAGTAAAGATATGGTTAAAAAGCTGAGTCGAAATGGCACCTTTTTGTCTTGTAGTACGTTCCCCGACTGCGATGGTGCTCGTATGATAGATGGCAGTGAGATAAAGGACGATGAGCCAATTGGCGAACACCCAGAGACCGGCGAACCTATTTTTGTTATGAATGGACGCTTTGGTCCATATGTACAACAAGGTAGAAAGCCAGAGAAAGGTGACAAAAAAGCTCCAAAGCCTCGAAGAGCTAGTCTACCTAAAGGAATCAAACCAGAAGACGTCACTCTAGAAATGGCTGTAAAATATCTTACTCTCCCCCGAGAATTAGGAGAGCATCCAAAAACCGGCGAACCAGTAATAGCCAACACTGGACAGTACGGCCCTTACATAGGACACGCTGGTGATTTCCGTTCACTTAAGGGAGATGATAACCCTTACACAATTACCTTCGATAGAGCAATGGAAATATTGGCGGAGCCAAAGCAATTGCGTAAAGGCGAAAGTTTGGTCAAAGAATTAGGAATTCATCCTAAAACCAAAAAAATCATAAACGTATACGAGTCAAAATCTGGACGCTACTTGCGAAAAGGCTTTAAGCGCATCAACCTGCCAGACGACCTCGATGTTGATAAATTTACGATCGAAGAAGCAATCGAATTGTTGAAATGATCTACGTAGGTATCTACGTAGATACCTACGTAGATGAATTTCGGCCAGCACCCTTTGGGTGCCGGCCTTTCTTGTGTCCGCCGGTCATTCTTCCGGCGGATCGATGTCACGACCTGTACTTATCCTGACGATGTATACAATCATTTTTTCAGTGTCAGGATCCGCAGGGTCACTGAGGTAATTTCCGCAATTATCCTCAGTTGCGGCAACGACCGAATTGCACGGTCTGTCTGTCTCTTGCTGACAGACGACACAAGTTGTTCTCATCTTTATCCTCCTAAGTTGGTGTAGAAAAACTTTACTACCATACCCAAAATAGTCAATATTAAACTTGCTAAAACTAGGCTTCGTACTAGAATGAAAAGATGATTCCTGCCAAACAAATTATTGCTCAGTTAGATAACCCTACCGAAGCCGATCGGCTTTTGATAGAAAAAGCCTATGAAGTAGCGCAGAAAGCACACGAGGGTCACAAGCGATACTCTGGTGAGCCATACATGACTCATGTAGCGTCTGTAGCTCATCACTTGGCAGAGATGGGTATGGGGCCTCGCACCATAGCAGCAGGCCTTCTGCACGACACTATAGAAGATACAGAAGTTACTCAGGAAGACGTACGAAAAACATTCGGTGATGAAATCTTGTTTTTGGTGGAAGGGGTCACCAAGTTAAGCTCTGTTCGCTACTACGGTACCGACAGACACAATGAATCCCTAAGAAAGCTCTTTGTAGCAACCAGCCAAGACATCCGAGTGCTCATCATAAAGTTGGTTGATCGCCTTCATAACATGGAGACCTTGTCTCATGTGCCAGAAGAAAAGCAACAACGAATCGCTCGCGAAACCCTCGAAATATATGTGCCAGTGGCACATAGGTTGGGAATGGGTAAAATTCGTAAGGAACTTGAAGACCTTGCATTTCCTTATGTTCTGCCAAGTGAGTATGACAAGGTGCAAGAACTAATCAAAAGTCGCGCCGGAAAAGCTGAAGTGACCTTGGAAAAAGAAAGAAAAGGCTTGCAGAAAAAGCTAGCTGACTCCGATTTACTGGACTTCCATACTTCGTCGAGAGTAAAGGGTTTGTACAGTTTGTTTCATAAACTAAAGCGCAAAGACTGGAATATAGACGTAATATATGACTTGTTGGCAATTCGTGTGATTGTGTCAAATGTGGATGACTGCTACAAGGCGTTGGGTATCGTCCATGATCTATGGCGCCCGCTACCTAAAAGAATGAAGGACTATATCGCTTTTCCGAAGCCAAATGGTTACCAATCTATACATACAACCGTAACCACCAAATCAGGTAATATTTTGGAAGTGCAAATACGTACCCAAAAAATGCACCACGAAGCTGAATACGGTATTGCATCTCATATCATCTACAAAGGAAAGGAGCACGCCAAGTCTAGTAATTCTTCTTGGTTTGCCAACTTAGCTCCTTCATTGTTTAGACCATTTGCCTGGAGAGAGCAGCGACATACCAAAACTGAGATAACAAAGGAGAAGCCTCATTATGAAAAAATACCTCAATGGATTGGTCAAATAGGCGACAACTATACCAAGGAAAAAAGTACCGGGCAGGAATTTCTCGACGACATGCGAAAAGATTTTTTTCACAGCAGAATCTTTGTCTTTACTCCTAATGGAGACGTAGTAGACCTACCTACAGGAGCCTCTCCTATAGATTTTGCGTATGCCATTCACTCTGAGGTAGGAGACCATGTATCAGGTGCACGAGTGAATAAGAAATTTGTTCAACTCGATACTGAATTGAAAAATGGCGACATAGTAGAAATAGAAACCAAGAAGACAGCTAAGCCCACAACAAAATGGCTAGATGCTACAAAAACAACCTTGGCAAAGAGACGTATCAAAGCATCGTTGTCTGGGGAAAATGGGAAGAATATATAAGGACACGCCTATCTTATAGCAGGTGTGTCCTTATTTAGATACTAAAATTTTTTAGATCGTAGATTTCATCGTCATCGTCTTTCTTTTTTATTTCCTCTTCCTTCACAAACTTTTCCTGTGTTATCGGAGACTTACCAGCAAAATCTTCATTGCTGTGCGGTTGTGCTGGCTCAGGCATTTCACTAAAAGCTGTTTTTGCTTCCTCTTTATCTGAAAAAAGTCGAGAGAGTTTATCCCTCAAATTTGAAACAGGTCTATTCTCTTTGGTAGAACTGTCTTGCACAACCTTTTCTGTCTCAATTTCATTTTGTGCAATATTTTCTTGCTCCTCTGGCTCTGATTTTTCATTTTTGTTGCTATTTCCCTCCACAACTGGCAATGCTTTCTTCGTATCTTCAGACTTCGTCTCCTCCACTGGTACACTGTCTTTAATAGCTTGTACTACTTCTTCCATTTCTTCAGCCTGACCTACCAAGCCAGACTGGTTTTGTTTGTCACGTAGCAAGACCAAAAGCTTATCTAGATCATCCTCAGAAAAATAATCAATGGTGATTTTGCCACCATAATCCGTCTTAGCAATTTGCACCCTCGTTCCTAACGTCTCTGTTAGTGCTCGCTCCTTCTCTATTAAGCCGGCGTTAGTCTTTTCCCATTGTTTTTTTCGCACTTTCTCTACCGCTACTTTTCTAGCTAGCAGTTCCACCTGTCTCACTGACAGCTTTTTCAATAAAATTTCTCTGTATATAGTATCCTGCTCCTCCGGCTTATCGTTTAACATCAATAATGCCCGTGCATGACCCTCTGTAATATCGCCTTCTCTTACAGATTGAAGCATGTAGTCTGGTAAATTCAGTAATCTGATGGTGTTGGAAACATACTCACGGGAACGACCTACCTTTTTTGCTACTTGGGTATGAGACAGACTGAATACATCAGCTAATTGCCGAAAGGCAAGTGCCCTGTCTACTGCGTTTAAATCTTCTCTTTGGAGGTTTTCGATAATGGCTAGTTCCAATTTTTCTTGTTCACTATCCTCTCCCTCTCGTATCAAGACCGGCACTTGACCCAAACCTGCCAATTTACTTGCTCGCAATCTTCGCTCTCCTGCTACCAATTCATACTCAGTACGAAAAGCCCCACTTTCCAATTGGACCTCCTTACGACAAACAGTCAGCGGCTGGAGTACGCCATACATCCGTATAGATTCTGACAACTCCTTAAGTCGCGCATCATCAAACTCCCGCCTTGGTTGATACGGATTAGGTACGATTTTCTCTACTTCCACCCAAAATATGGAATCATTCTGAAAAGACATAAATTTACCTCGAGTACATTCCCATACTCACTGACATTTTATCACACTCAACTACATCCCAGATGTTTATAACTTTCAATTTTTCTGCTACACTCTTTTCACTTCATACATTTGCCGGAGTGGCGGAATTGGTAGACGCGCACGACTCAAAATCGTGTTCCGCAAGGAGTGAGGGTTCAAGTCCCTCCTCCGGCACTAGTAGCCAAACTCAGAGCGAAAGCTTTGAGTTTGTTGTTATCTAGTCGCTGGATGAGGACTTGAAAAAAGTTTCTGGCAGAGCCAGAATTTAATTTATTAAATTTTGCACAGAAGCGGCGGGGTCGCGTCGCTTAGTATTTTAAGAGCAAAGCGATTTAGAATACTTAGCAAAGGTAACCGATTCCCTCCTCCGGCACTATACTTTTTTCCTATTTCTGATAATTTATCTATGGATCAGCATAAGCTGGACTGAACCTAAGTATCGCTAGGAGGCGAAAATGAAAGGCTTTAACCAAAAAGTTGCTGAGCGACAGAAACTGCTCGGGCATGCACTATGTGTTGGTCTCGATCCTGATCTGGAAAAAATCCCGGAAAAATACCAGCAGATGAAAAGCGATTCTACAGATCGCATTTCACGTTGGATGAAAGATGTGGTGCGCGATACTGCCGAATTTGCCACTGTATTCAAACCCCAAATGGCCTACTACGAGCGTCATGGCCACAAAGGGATTGATATGTTGGCACATATTATCGCCCATATCAGGCATTATCATCCAGAAATACCAATCTTTTTGGACGGGAAACGGGGTGATATCGACCGGACACAGCGTCAATATCGTTTTGCAATGTTCGACGCCTTCGGTTGCGACGCAACCAACGTATCGCCGTACATGGGTCGCGAACCACTGGTCGACATGTACGACCCAAACTATCCTCATCGCGGCATCACAACACTCGTCTATACGAGCAATAAGGGCGCCCGCGAGTTCCAGGACGCCATCGTGACTGAACCCGACACCGGCGAACGCATGCCAATTTGGCTCTTTGCCGGCAAGCTGGCTCTAAAGTATGCCAGCGAAGTTGGTATACAAAATCTGGGCTTTGTCATGGCCGCCGCCCATGACAAATACGGCAACGTCTTCAGCGACCACTTGAACCGTTGTCGTGAAATGGACGAGGGTAAGGTACCGTACTTGATGCCGGGCTTCGGTGCCCAAGGCGGATATGTGGAAGCTAGCGTGCATGCTGGCTGGGCTGGTTGGGGATCTTTGATGATGAACTCGTCATCTGGAATCTCGAACGCGGAAAATCCTCGTGAAGCAGCGCAGCGCCTTGCTGAACAAATCGGCGAGGCGATTGCCAAGAAACCAACTGTTGCCTGACGGCCACAACTAAGATTCTGATTAACAGAACGTGCGTCTCGACTCGGAGCCGTCGGACTAAGGAATTACTCTGTGAGTATTTTCTTAGGACGACGGCTCTTTTTTCTTATATTTCCAAATCTATTGGCTTTCTTATGAATAAACTCAAAACAGCCGCCCGTGGGCGACTGTTATTTTTTTGACTTGTTCGGAAGATCTTATTCCGGCATAGTCCAGTCAGCGTTGATCCATCCCTCGTCCTCTGGTTTGTCCAACCAGTTACTGAGAAGGTCTGCATAGCCAGCATTGATTGCACCCGTGTCAACAGCATGCCGAACCAACTCTTCACCCTGGCACAGAACCGACACATCGCGGTCTGCGATGTTATTGTGGAAAATCGGAAATCCCCAGGTTGAAATTGCCAGAGTATGAACGACTTCTGCATCGTTCATCTCGAGGATTTCGATCGCTTTCAGTGCGCTCTCGAAAGTCGAGGACATGTCCTCGACCAGAACGACCTTAGCGCCCGGCAAGACAGAAGAATCACCGTCGATCAGACCTTTGAGCCCGTGATTGGCTTTTTCCTCCTTTTTCACTGTCATGTGCGGGACATCGTCCAGCATGCGAACCAAAGCACCACCATGGATGATTGCTCCTGTTGCAACCGATGCCACCACGTCATAGGTGCCTTCCATCTGGTCGAGCAGGTCAATCATCCTGCCGAGGAGAATATCCCATTCCTTCGGACGGGATTGTAAAACCCGATTGTTGAGATACGCCCCAGGCGAGAGAATTCCACTTTTGAAGCGAATCACCTGTCCGAAGTTGAAACCAACAGCACCAGCCTCAAAAAGAGCTGTGCTGTGATTATTGTCACCATAAGCGTTAAACATTGGCACCTCCGTATTGTGAGCAGCATTATACTGCACTTACTTTTGCCACTGTTAAGGTAGCATTTTTGTGTTAAATGGCAATAATGCCATACTATATAGATATAATTGCTCTTATGGCTACTTTCTGCTAGCTTAATTCACATGAAGAAAAACCCAAAAGTACTAGTGATAGTCGGGCCAACAGCGTCAGGTAAGACTTCCCTTTCTGTCGAGCTGGCAAAGGAATTTGGTGGAGAGGTGGTGTCAGCCGACTCCCGGCAAGTTTATAAAAGGCTAGATCTAGGCAGTGGCAAGGTGACGACAGAGGAAATGGGTGGAGTACCGCATCACTTACTGGATGTCGCGGAACCAAGTGAAGTTTATACTGCATCTGACTTTAAACGCGACGGGCAAAAAGCCATCAAGGAGATTGCAGAGAGAAGCAAGCTACCAATTATTGCTGGAGGAACTTTTTTTTATGTTGATGTTTTACTAGGTCGGCTAAGTACTCCCGAAGTGGCACCCAACGGAAAGTTGCGAAAAGAGTTGGAAAGTAAAAGTATCGAGGAATTGATCGCTCAACTCTATGAGCTAGACCCCGTCCGTCTAGAATCAATAGATAGGAAGAACCCGCGTCGGCTAGTGCGTGCCATAGAAGTTGCTACTACTCTGGGAAGAGTGCCAGAAACCAAAGTAAGCGAGCCATACGATACATACACTATCGGTATTGATATCGATCAAAGAGCACTACAAAGAAATATTCACTTGCGACTGCTCGAGAGACTGGACGCCGGAATGGTGAGTGAAGTAGAACGCCTACTTACTCCTCATGAGATAGCTCATGAACGGCTTGAAGACCTGGGACTAGAGTACCGTTATATCTCACGCTACCTGCGCCATGAACTAACCTATGAAGAAATGATTTCGGAACTGGAAACAAAAATTCGTCAATTTGCCAAGCGGCAAATGACTTGGCTCAAGCGCGACCAGAGCATTCATTGGTATAAAAAGGAAGAAATAAACGATATAAAATCTGCTGTCCAAAACTGGCTAGAAAACTAGTTTGATTTTCTCCTTACTTTCCCCTACTAAACACTCGAACCTAATAAGTGGGTCATATAACTGCTATACTGTATGAATGAGGCAAAAAACAACTGAGAGGCTTTCGGCCAAAGAACTGCGCAAGCAAGGTTGTACAGTGAAAGAAATTGCTGAGAGGTTAGATGTGTCTAAGAGTAGTGTCTCAGTTTGGGTAAGAGATACTAAGTTGTCTAAAAGAGCAAAACTAGTCTTGTCGAAAAAAATTAAAAAGGGACAAATGGTGGCCGCCGAAAGTAAAAAAGCAAGGAGTGAAGCTGTAGCGACTGTTTATCTAAGTAATTCTGTTAGCAGATACGGTAAACTGCAGACACACACTCGCTTCAACGAAATGTTGTGTGCACTGATATATTGGTGCGAGGGTGCAAAAGAGACAGGTAGAGTTGACTTTACAAATTCTGACCCTAATTTGATAAAACTTTTCTTGACCTTGTTCCGAGGTAACTTTACTGTGGACGAAAGTAAATTTAGGGTTTGCATACATCTCCACAGCTATCATAACCATGATACTCAGCTAAGATATTGGTCCAAAGTAACAAAGATACCAAAAAGGCAATTCATAAAACCCTACAGAAAGAAAAACAGTGGTAAACAAATAAGAGAAGGATATCAGGGTTGCGCAAGTATTAGGTACCACGATGCTGATCTAGCAAAGAGACTGCACTCCATAGCAAAATCCTCATTTAAGATTTACAAATAGGCTTGTGCTTGATGCTAATTGCGGTATTATAATTCCACTTTGGGTCCATAAGCTAATGGTAAACTGTCGCTCTCCAAAAGCGATCTTCCAGGTTCGAGTCCTGGTGGACCCGCAAAATTAGGAAGAATAAACGGAGTTTTTGATAACATAATTTTCGAGGTCCACGAGGACTCAAAAGGTATACTGGTCATGTAATGACCGAGACTCCTCGTGGACCCGCCTTAGTTACAACCACAGCCTGAAGCGGCGCCAATACTTATATGAATATGATTCCGACTGGGTTCGTCTTGGGCATAGCCACCACAACTACGGGCAGCAGCCAGTGTTTCACTCACGTTTGTCCTGCTTATATCTAAAGCATAAGATTTGTCTCCACATGTGCGGCCGCCATAGTGGCAAGAATTAGCCGTATGTTGACACTGTCCTCCACGACAGTCAGCCCATGTTTTGCTTCCACCCGCAATCATGTTGTCTGAGACGGAGGTGATTATGTATGTAGCAGAGGGAACTTTTTCCAATATACAGGAAAAAAATTGAGCCAGTGGTGCTGAAAGATGATTTTGTTGTTGAATATTTAGGGATTTGGAAAAAGCATAATTGGCTCCGCCTCCAACTGCTGCTGGGAGATAAGAACCAGAATCTATCACCGCGTCACCGCCGTCATAGGTGCCATACGGGTCGCTTACCTTTACAAGTTCTTCCACATCAACATCTGCATAGACCCTATCCTCTCCTACAGGTACATCTTTTGGCTCCGCCATATAGCCACAATTATCCACATCGAAGCTACCCCACACTTTCAGACCTTGGCCTGTTAAACCTTCTAAAATCGTATCTATTATGAGCCAAGAGGCCAGCATAAGAAGAAAGCCGATTACCACATATGTCAGACGGCTCTTAGCCTTCTTCATAGCATCTTGATTGCCTCCAGAGGTGACAAGTTGAAAACCGGCAATAGCGAACAAAAAGACAGCTACCACAGTCATGAAGCCAATAATCCAATTGATCAGATTATTTACCATGTCTCCAGCTTGACAAAAGTTACACTCTGAACCAGAACAAGTTACTAGACCTTGCGCATCTACCAAAAAAGGAACGAAAAGGATAAGAAAAAGAAGTAACGTGGTCGCAAATTTCATATTATTCCAATACAACGCTACCGGTACAAAAGCTCAGACCTAAGTTTTGTCCAAATAGATAACTACTAACGTCTTCTGTTACACTCACAGAAATATTTTGCATACACAATTCTTCCTTATCCAGGTTCAATTCCAGTTCAAGATAGGCTTCAAGACGGTTTCTGGCTTCAGACAGAGGCTCCTTAAGGAGCGCGGCTGCGTAGCTATGGTCAAACTCATAATAAACCACAGAGAAATAGTCATCTTCTCCAGCCTCTAGTCCTGTTAAAGCAAAAACCTGGTCTGCCACTTCGGTATCTGAATCTGGCACGTATACCTGACCAGTATTATTCAGGTCAGGTAGACTGGTATCAGATATCGAAAGGGTTTGTTTGTCACGAAGCAACACCACAACCACGCTCACCAAAACCATAGCTGTCACTGTCAATATAAAGACTTTTAGTAATTTTTTATTCATATACATTATCTTAAGCCACATCCACTAGCAGTAGACCAGTCTTTCCAAGAGCCTCCGCGAGCAGAGCGAATCCTTACCGCGTTCTTAGCAGCGCACTGCGGATTCAACAAAGCCTTTTTACACTGGTCGTAGAGATTACGATTCACTATGTACGCACTGTAATTACGTCCACTGTATGCACCAGGACAATTCAAGTCATTGACAGCAGCCCCTATTCCAGCACAACCAATAACATGGTGTACAGTCATGTTTACTTGAAAAATTCCAATTGAAAAAGGGTAGCCATTCCTGTCTTTGTCACTTCTACTGAGTAGACTACCCCCACATGCTGACTCCGCTCGTACAATACACGCAGCCTCAGAAGCATCGCCACCAAAGTAAGGTGACAGAAAGGATTCACTACAAGTTCCTTTATTATCAAAAAATTGTTTGGATGAGACAGTCGCACCTCCCCCACTACTACTGGAACCAAGCGAGATTTTACTTGGCCGACTTATCAATTCGAACAAGTTAAAATCACCATAAGACTTGTCGTCATTACTCTCTGAGTCCTTCGTATTTGTAGGAGTAGCGTATAGACACTCAATATTCTGCCAGCCAAGAACCGGGCTACCTGACGGCAGTAAGATACTTAGTAAAGTATTAATGATCATAAATGCCGCCAGCGCCAGTACGTAACCTATAATCACGTTGGTGACAATAGACTTGGCCTTGGTCATAGCATCAACATTGCCACCAGCAGTAACGAGACGAAAACCACCATAGACAACCATCAGAGTGGCCCCAACAGTCGCAAACCACAAGACAAATCCGATAAGGTTATTTACCAAGTCCACCAACTCACAACTGCCACATTTTGACGGGTCGCCAAGACAAGCTTCTGGTACAAGTTGAGTCTGTGCATTTACCAACACCGGTACTGTCAGTATCACCGCCAACCCCAGAACAACTAACGCTCTTTTCATGTTAAATATTTTACCATGTGCCACCACATTATCTGTTGCGATTGTTCGCCAGTATGGTAACTTATAAGCCACGAAGTGACCGAGATGTCGTTAAACTATCTACAATTACATAAATGCGTCGGTGGCAGAGCGGTCAAATGCATTGGACTGTAAATCCAACGGAGTATTCCTACGCAGGTTCGAATCCTGCCCGGCGCACACACAAAATCGTCCCTACTTATAGGGGCTTTTTCTTTAAGGGGACTGTGAGTTCGAACTTACTATTTACAGATACCTATTTCTGTTATATTGTCCGACTAGGTTTTGGGGCGCCTTTGGCCCTATTAGCACCTGCCCATTTATGCCTTTCAGGAGGAATTCCAATGTCAGCACTAACAACCTTCCTCGACAACGTGGGTGATGAAGAGAAAGCTCGAGTCGAAGACGTGGGAGGAAAGCGAGTACTCTACGTCGTTGTCAGGGTGTTTCGTAAGCATTTAAGCACCGTGACTAATCTGGTTCATTACCAGTCAGAAATCGACTACGCCATCCTCATCAGCAATGGTCGGAAAACAATGGAATTGTGGCCGATGAGCGAAGAAGAGTAGCTCAAAGGTCTCTGATTCAAGACCCAAACAACCACCAGAGAGCCATCGGCTTCGCTGGTGGTTTCTCTTTATACAAATACCTCTTCCCTCTTTTCAAAACTAGGTAAGAAATTATACTCGCTTTTTATAATACTGGTTCTAACAACCAGCATTCCAGTGCACAAACATTGACATAAATGGGTTTCTATATAAACTAACTGCAAATTTTAGTACAAAAGGAGACGTGCAATGCTCACTCGCATAATCGCTGGGGTGTTGCTGGTTACTCTCACCCCTGTTCTATTCATAATCGGAATCTGTATTTGCTTATCCGAGCCACATTCACCTATTCTGTTTCGCGATAAGCGAGTGGGGAAATATCGGAAGATATTTGTGGTGTATAAGTTTCGCACCATGGTACATGGTGCGTCTCTCAAGCCCCTCACCGAAGCGAATGATGATAGGGTTACCCGCATTGGAAAGTGGCTACGTAAGTCACATTTGGACGAGTTGCCCCAGTTGGTAAACATCGTTCGGGGTGAAATGGTGTTTGTGGGCCCAAGACCTGCCTCTTTGTTGGTGGATGCACGAAACCGAAAAAAATTCAAAAAATACCCCGAACGCGATCAGCTTCTTCCGGGACTAACTGGTCTAAGGCAGCTGTACCCGCGTAAACAAGCCACTCGTCATTTCGCACTGGATTTAATCCTGATAAACAACGTACACCGTTGCCGGTTTCGGGTTTGGATTATTTGCTGGACGATTGCACATGTGTGTCTGCTCAAGGGGATTTGAGTGACACCGTCGAGACTGGGAAGGCCGCCTGGCCTTCACGGGTCCGGCGGTTTTCTTTTGGTTGTTTTTCGAAATTACGTTCGAAATTTCGAACGTAATTTCGAATTCTTGCTTGATTGAAATTTAAGTCTGCTATACTGCGATGAATGAATCACCCCGAAAACTCCAGAACACAAAGGACCTCAGCCTATGTCTGGTTATTAGCTGGTATCGCATTGGGTACTCTCAGTTTATTGGCAGCATTTCATTGGGAGGTACCTGGGGTAGATTGGCTTTTAGGAGTACTCGCCAATGCTACTGGCCCATATCTCTACTTGGCAGCCTTCACAGCTATCTTAATAGAGGGGATCTACCTAGTAGGTAATTTTTTTCCTGGTTCTACTATAGTTGTGCTTTTGGCAATTATCTCACAATCTGGCGGTAGCTGGAGTTTTTTGGGAGTTATAGTGGCAATATTTAGCGGCTGGTGCCTATCGGGTATCATTAATATTTATGTTGCTAAATACTATAGAAGTAGAGTTATTGATGCGCTAGAACATGACAACTTGGTTATTAGTGACCGGCCTTGGACTACATGGTTCCCTGCTTTTCGCGCCAATTATGAAGTCACACAAGTCATTGAAGGTCACTCTCCCTTAAAGGTTTTCTTTTCTTCTGTACGAGTCAAAGTGTGGGCATGTATTGGAGCAGGAGTGTACACACTCATTTTTCCGCATTTTATTGATGTGAACGAGATTACCAATCAGCAAGGCTTTCTGTCCCTGCTGCCACTGGCCTTGATTATGTGCGGAGTAGGTATTTGGAAACTTAGATCATCGTCATTACCCAAAAAGTAAAGACTGTACCTACGTCATCGGATGACGCAGGTGTTGAATGGTAAGTAACACACGTTTAAATGGGTGTTGTTTTTACTTGATACTTGATTTTTGCTTGAAAAAAAGTGATCCTGTCTACACAAACCACCACAGACACAAAATTGAGGAGGGTAGGATGGGTTCAAAATTGTTCGTTTCACAAATCATCGGGATATTGGCTTGTCTCAACGGGTCGCCAGTCATGTCGGCTGAACTTCCAGCGCACATCAAGAAGTGCGTGGAAGAGACGGCGCAGCTGATCCGCAGTGCAAAGTCCGCCGAGGATCTGCAAAAGCAAGTCGAAGGTCGAGTGTTGGAATTTGCTGCCGGACAGCGCACTTACAAGCGCGCCTGGTGGAAATTCGACGAAACCATTCGCAAGCGCGGCATCACTGCTTACTTCCAGAAGCTCTACAGTTATGGATTCAGTGCAGCAGAAAAAGCGGCAGACATCACAGCAATCACTGCCGTTGGTCTCGACCAGAAGCAGTTTGTGGGTGTCTATGCCAATGACGGCGGAGACAAAATAAACACCTATAATGTCGTCGTCATGATCGAAACCGCAGATGGCGGGGTCACGAATGCACGAGTGCTTTCGACTATTGATTGCAAATTCGCCGACGTCGGTCTGGTTGAGGGTTCGACCGAGATTTGGGTCAGCGGACTACTTACGAGTGATGATATCCCATAAAAACAGAGTTGGGCGGAGAAAATACACTTTCGCGTATTTTCTCCGCCCAACTCATCAGTACCTTATGCCGCTATTGCAGCGGTTTTTTTCTTAGCTACAAAAGTATTTTTTCGTCCTCTAACACCAGTTTTTTTCACATCAAAGGTAAGCTCTTCGCTACCCTTTTTCATTCCCACCTTCACACTACCACCTTGCAGCATGCCTTCACCTACCATCATATTGGCAACTGGCGTCAGAATCCTACTTTGAATAACTCGCTTCAAAGGACGTGCTCCCATTTTCGGATCATACCCGACTTTAGCTAGATAATCCATCACTTCCCTGCTCACAGACAATTGAATCTGCTTATTTGCCAAACGACGTGTAACTTCCCCAACTTGCATTTCAACTATCTCAGCAATCACCTCTGGTGAAAGTATATCGAAGATAATAATTTCATCTAAACGATTGAGAAATTCCGGGCGGAAAAATTCACGCAAACTACCTTGAACCTTATCTTTTGCTTGTTCATATTGCACCACTTCTCCCTTATCTTTTGCAAAACCAAAATTTGACATCCTGTCAATGTGCTCCGCACCAATATTGGAAGTCATGATGATAATAGTGTTGCGAAAATTTACTTTCCTACCCTTTGCGTCAGTCAAATGACCGGAATCAAGCACCTGTAGCAAAATGTTAAACACTTCCGGATGAGCTTTCTCTACCTCATCAAGCAATATGACAGAGTATGGACGATGTCGTATTTTCTCTGTAAAGCTTCCACCTTCATCATGACCTACATACCCTGGAGGCGAACCAACCAACTTAGACACTGAGTGCTTCTCCATAAACTCAGACATATCTACTCGGATAAGTGAGTCCGGGTCATCGAACAT
>CAJWTE010000011.1 GCA_913046815.1 uncultured bacterium
AAAACGAGAGGCTTCTATCCTTTTGATGTGGGTTCGATTCCTACTGGGGGCACAACACTAAAAAGATTCAATGTCACCTATTGTTGTAGGAGTGGCATTGTCAGACTTATCTTCCGTGGCATCCGGTATATCCTCTGGGACGTAGTTGCGTAAGATTGCTTCCACTTTGGAAGCTTTTAATCGGTAGTAGTCCAAAACCTTGTTAGCTGTATTGGCATCATAGGCTACTGGTTCTATGGATTCTGCCACAACGTTGTTGCCGATTTCAGAGTAGTGTTTATGTATTAAATAGCTAAAAATAAGACCGCTTACTAAAATACAAAAAACGACGGCCAATATAATCACCCAGTCTCTGTAAGGATGCATTAGGCGCATATCTTTTATACCTCGACTACGTCGATCGACATGTTTTACCATTTTAAGAATTGTTTTTTTGTCTATCATATTTCCACTATCGAAAATGTTAACTCCGCTTGAACATTGGTTACTGGAAGTTTGGTGACAGGATCACTGGTTTTTACTACAGTTACCATACTTATTTGTCCCGAGTACGGAATATTTTCAAGAATATTTATCATGGTCTGAGTAGCAGACAGCGATCCTTCGAAAGTAACTGCTATGTGTAAGTCACTGAAGTACGAGTTTTCCAAGGTAACAGTATCTAACTTGTCCGTATGTAGCGTAACTCCCACCTGTTCAGCAAACTCTTCCAACTGCGTAAGAAGCTTGATAGCGCCCTCATCCCCCATTATTAAATAAGACTCCAATTCATTTTTGTCTGGCTCTATACTGTGTAAAATGGTGGCTAAATTTTCTTCATAAGTGTGAGTCATCATTTCATTACTCACCGCTTGAGTCACTTTCATAAGCTCGTCAGCTTCTTTTCTAATCAACAATGACGAAAATACGAACACAAACACTGAGGTGAAACAAAACAGCGTCGCAACAATCAATATTTTTTTGGTCTTTTGTAGTTGCATATTATTGATTCAACAAACTGGGAACGACCTCTATTTCAAAAGGTACGTTTTGTCCTTGTGCTAAGTCAGAAATTGGTATATTGGCCTCTTCAAACAAATGATGCTCAATGATTTGTCGTCTAAAATCAGCTAGTGCGTTTCTGTCGTTGGCAATACCACCCACAACTATTCGATCGATTCCTCGCTCACTCTGGCCAACCTCTATGTAATTGAGACTGACATTATGTGTAAGATTTTCTAGTGCTGCAATAGTTTCCCCGACAGTGACTTTGTTTTCCTCTATACGCAAATGTGACACCAACTCATTGGCTTTAGTGATTTGTGTTTCCAGATAATTAATTTCGTTTTGTACTATCTCAGTCTCTTCGTACTTAGATACGTACACATCAGATTGTAGTTTGATGGCTAAATAACTAGGATAGAGTAAAACTGACATTGTCAACATTACCAATCCTATCAAGCTGCACAGAAAAATAGCTATCCGAGACCAATACTCTATCATAACAAAACGCTTTGCTTGTACCGGTATCAGGTTAATCATGATACTTAAAATTAGTCATGGCTAAACCAATTGCTGTGGCATACCCATAAGAATGGTTCTTATCTATTGGTGGAATATAGTCATTTAAATCAAAGGCGTTTTGCCACACATTTCCCCTTTGAACTTCAACACCGAGGGTCTGATTCAGATATTCCGGCAGTCCTTTCAAATTGCAACTACCACCACAGAGGATTATGGTTTTGATTTCATGCTCGGTTGAGCCTTTCATATTGATGCGCGAGTTCCAGTATTCTATTCGAACAGCCACTTCATCCTTAATAGCAGACATGGTGGTAATCATAGCGTCATAAGCGGAAGTGTCTTCAAAGGTGCGCACTAAACCGAGTGTATTTTTAATATCAGTCAACTCATCCTCGTCTCTGTCACCAAGTTGTCGGCGTAAAGCAGTGGACAATTCTTTTCCTCCTAAATCTATGGTGGATGTATACAAAAGAGATCCCTTGTGCACAATACCGATTCCGGTACGACTCTTGCCAAAATCCAATACCATATGTGTATCTTCGTCATCAGGAGACAAGACTGCTCGGGCAATAGCTTGCGCCTCCACCTCAAAAGATAGGGGGTGCATATCGACAGCTCGTGCGACTTCGTAGTAGCTATTGATAGTCGCACGAGTATAAGCACTAACAGCTACCCTCATTGGTTCACCTTCTTTGTCTGACTCAATAATTTGGTAGTCAAACAATGCTTCTTCCAAAGGAATGGGGATGTTCTCTTCCAGGTGAAATTCCAAATTCCCTCTGATTTCCTTATACGGAGTGCCATACTCAACAGTAGTTTCAAACAAATAAGCCTTTTCCTCTGGTAGCGACATGCGCACTAACGATACACCGGTACGCTTCTTCACCTCACCCATCACTTTTGCCAATCCTTTACTATCGGCAATATTTCCCTGTGAAAGTACGCCCTCCGGTATCGGAACGTCTCCCCAGGCTTCCAACTTTAAGTTATTGTAATGGGCACTAAACTGAACATACTTCAAGGAAGTGTCAGATACGTCTATCCCGATACAAGGCAATAAAAGATAATTTGGCGGCATCAATAACCGTCTAGATACTGAGCTCATAGACACATTATACTGCACTCTAAAGCCAGCTATATACGATGTACACTAAAAGAATAACGAGAAGAATATACGCTACTGAGTGGAGATATTTTCTCATGAGCTTCAACGTCTCGGGACCAACCAAATGTGCAGCAAACCCTACAGTGCCCAAACGTAGTATTCGTCCAAAGATAGAAGCTAGTACGAAAGTAATAGGGTTGATTTGTACAAAACCACTCACCAAAGCTACAAGTTTGTACGGGATGGGAGTTAATGCTCCTAGAAGTACAAAGACAAATCCACTATCGTCTACGTCTTCAGCCATCACTGCAAACCGGTCACTAAATCCGTATATATCAAGCAGATTGTGTCCGATAGTATCAAAAAACCAATAACCAAGGATATACGCAACAGTCCCACCGAGTACAGAAGTAACAATCGCTACAACGGTGTAATAAAGCCATCTCGACCGATTGGCTAAAATGACTGCAATTAAAAATGGGTCAGTGATGATGGGTAAAAAAAGTGACTCCGCAAATGAGACCAACCCCAAACCGACTCCAGCCTGCTTGGTCTTGAGCCACAGAAAGATCTTTCTAGTAATTCTAATCAGATATCTTTTCACTATCGCACTATTGTACCAGCCGGCAAAGGAACATTCGGATCTAGTAGTGCAAAGTCCTCTCCATTATGAGCCGCGAGTATCATACCCTGGCTTTCAAGACCACGAATGACTCTGGGTTTCAAATTTGTTATAAAAGGATTCTGCTTCCCCACCAGTTCTTGTGGATCTATAAAATATTCTCTGATGCCGGACACTATCTGTCTTTCCTCTGTACCAAAGTCAACTTCTAGCCTGAGTAATTTATCTGCACCCTCCACCACTTCTACAGTTTTTATAGTGCCGATTTTAATTTCTAGCTTAGCAAATTCTTCAAAAGTTACCTCTGTGGCCGATGTTTCTGTCGGCGTATCGGAGGCTCCCAAGGAAACATCCGACACACCTTCCTCTACCACCTCATCAACCTTATTCTCTACTTTGTTTTCTTCGTTCATTGTTTACTTTTACTTATATAACTATTCAAGATAATGGCAGCAGCAGATGCATCCACCATATCGTTGCGACCTTGTATCTGAATAGCCTCCTGAGTAGTATATTGCTCTGACTCGAGATGTATAGGTAGCCCTAGCTCAAGGGTAAGGTCAGTAATTAATTCCTCTACTTGCTTGTGGATTTCATTTTCTTCCCCTTCTCTATTCAGAGAATGCCCAATGACAATCTCAGCTACGGCTTCCTCTTCAGCCAACTTAGAAATTTTGGTGACTAAATCAGAGTCATTCTTATAAACAGCTAAAGGAAAGGCCATTACGCCTGTCTCGTCAGTCAAAGCCACCCCTACTCTCTTTGACCCATAGTCAATTCCCATCAATCTCATACAACAAAAGCATACCATAACTTAACCATGTGGCATGAATGGATTCATGCCTGAGTATAAAAGAAATCCGAATACAAATTGCAGTGTTTGTAGTAAAGGTATATACAGAAGACCTTGTGAGATTACGAGAAGCCAAAGAGGTTTATTTTGCAGTTAAAAATGTTACGGAAAATCACAACGAAAAGAAATTCCCTGTCTAGTATGTGGTACGTTGATTTTATCTGGAGAGAATAAAAAGACTTGCAGTCGTTCTTGTGCCAACAAAAAACAGAGTTGGTACTACATACAAGAATCAAAAACGTCGGTCAAAAGACAAAGTTAAAACTTATAGACTACAAAAGAAACGCTTGATGGATATACGGGGAAAGTATTGTGAAAGATGTAAATTTAAAATATATCAAATACTGCAAGTTCATCACAAAAACAGAGATAGAAAGAATAGTAATTTATCTGACCTTGAATTATTATGTCCAAATTGTCACGCAAAGGAGCACTATTTAAAAAAATGAAAAATCTGTTAGTATAACCGCATTCGCTCAAGAATAAACCACGGAGAGATGCCGGAGTGGTCGAACGGACTTGTCTTGAAAACAAGCGTACCGAAAGGTACCGAGGGTTCGAATCCCTCTCTCTCCGCACCGAATACTGGTTATCGGCAGACCTGTAGGCCCTTATTTAGAGCCATATAAAATTGCCGTTCGAATCCCTTAGAGGTGTCACCGCTAAGGGATTCGAACTTTGGTATACTTAATGTCAATGAAAACGACATTTCACCGCATTTATACAGAAGATGGACTGGAACTACATGGTCTACTTCATGAGCCGGACCAGCCTACTAAAGCTGTGTTAGTACATGTACATGGAATGGGAGGTAATTTCTATGAGAACAAGTTTGTTGACTATTTAGCAAAAGAACTCACAGACGCTGGTATTGCTCTTTGTGTATTTAATAATCGTGGTTGCGAGCTAATCAAAGACACGTACAAAATCGTTGAGGGTGCCAAACCAGAGATGGTACGAGTAGGTACAGCGTATGAAATATTTGAAGAATCAGTTTTGGATATTCAAAGATTTATAAAATTTGTAGAAGATGCTGGATTTTCAAAAATCCATTTGTCTGGACATAGTCTCGGTTGTCCGAAGACTGCATATTATATTTCTGAAACTCAGGATGAGAGAATTTCATCCCTACTTCTTATGTCGCCGTCTGATATGCTCGGTTTAGTACGATCACAACCTGAACAATGTAAGAAATCTATAGAAGAAGCAAAACAGTTAATGTCTGCAGGTAAGGGTCAGCAACTTCTCTCTGATTGGGTCTGGGGGGAATATCCAACAAGTGCTCAAACCTACCTCAGTTTGTTTGGTGACGATGCAGAAGACGCAATCTTTAACTTTTACAATCCTGACGATAAACTTGAAGCTTTGAGTAAAATAAAAATCCCGACGTACGCAGTAATGGGTACAAAAGATGATGCTCTGGTTGTACCGATTGAAGAAACTTTCTCAAGAATGGAAGGAGCTCTATTAAATAGCTCTAAAGTAAAGACTGAAATACTTGGGGAAGCCAATCATGGATATCGTGGGCACGAGCAAGAACTAGCAGATTCTGTCACCGCATGGATTAGAGGGCTAAATACTTAGTATCGGGTGACCCATACTGGTGAGTATCCCTTAGTCCCCGCCAAGAATACTGGTTATCGGCAGACCCGTAGGCTCTTATTTAGAGCCATATAAGATTGCCGTTCGAATCCCTTAGAGGTGTCACCTCTAAGGGATTCGAACTTTGGTATACTTTCGGTATGAATCAGTTGCTTATCGAACGGCTTAAAATAGCAGGATTTATTTTTGCATTGGTCGGATGGTTATTATTAGTTACGGTACCTCTTGAACTTATCGGCAAGGATTTATCGAAGCTTGAAGGTTTGTTTGAAACCACTACATTTAAGTGGTCTTTGAGAATTGTGGTTTTGGTTGCAGTTATTTTCTTGATTAAAGGTAGGTCTTGGGTTGATGGATTATTTGTTAAGTATTCTTGGCTTAAAAAGCTGGTGAGAGTAATAACAGTAGTGGGAGCAATAGGTTGGATTGTAGGTTTAGGTAGTTTGTTATTGCGTTAATTTCTATACGGTACTTTATATGATAATTTTATTTACATATGAAAGAATTCTGGGAAGAAAACTTTAAAGACAAACAAACAATGTGGGGTGAAGCACCTGCTCCTTCTGCACTATTTGCGCGGGATTATTTTGTTGAAAAAGATGTTAAAAACATTTTAATTCCTGGTATCGGCTACGGTCGTAATGCACAGCCATTTCTCGAAGCAGGCATGTCAGTGACAGGAATCGAAATCTCACAAACTGCTATTGATTTAGCAAAAGAAAAACTTAGTCTTGATATACCGATACATCATGGCTCTGTCTCTGACATGCCGTTTGATGACAAATCGTACGACGGTATCTTTTGTTATTGTGTTATACATTTGCTTGATGAGGAGAGTCGAATAAAACTAATCAAAGATTGCTACGCTCAACTACAACCAGGGGCAACAATGATATTTACTGCTATTTCAAAAAACGCTTCTTCTTATGGTAAGGGTGAGAAGATTGGAGATGATAGATTTGCGCAACATAAAGGTGCACAGATATTCTTTTATGATGAAGATTCTATAAAACGCGAATTTGACCAGTATGGATTGATTGAATTTCATGAAGTTGAAGAGTCTAGCGGTATGAAGTTTTTTAACATTGTTTGTCATAAAGTGTAATTCGATAAAACAGTTTGTATGAAATACGTAGCGCTTTTAAGAGGAATAAATGTCGGTGGAAATAATAAGGTTCCAATGTCAGAGCTTAAAACCTGTGTTGAGGAGCTGGGATTTGAAAATGTTTCGACATATATAAACTCAGGCAATGTTATCTTTGAGGCTGATAAAACAAAAGAGTCAGACTTAGCTTTAAAAATTGAAAAAGCTATACATGTGCATTTTGGTTTTCCAGTTCAGGTTGTGGTGCGAAGTCAGAAAAATATTGAAAAGGTAGCAAAAACGATTCCAGAAGATTGGGAAAATGAAATCCATAAAACAGATATTTTGTTTCTGTGGGATGAGTACGCAAGCAAGAAAAGTTTAAGATTGATTGAACCGAAAGAAGGGATCGACAATCTAATCTATACGAATGGAGCTATTGTCTGGAATCTGGATAGAAAAAATTATAGCAAAAGTGCCATGAATAGGTTTATTGGTACAGAATTATATAAAAATATGACAGCGAGGAATGTGAATACAGTACGAAAACTATTCGATCTTATGAAGGACTAAAAACTTAGTATCGGATGACCCATACTGGTGAGTATCCCTTAGTCCCCGCACCGGATACAGGTTATCGGCAGACCTGTAGGCTCTTATTTAGAGCCATATAAAATTGCCGTTCGAATCCCTGAGAGGTGTCACTACTCAGGGATTCGAACTGTTATACAATGGGACTATGAAAAAGATACTTTTAATTATATTAAGTACATGTGCTGGGGTGTTACTACTGATAGTGCTAGCAGGCATGTATAAGTTTAATTATCTAGCTTCTTTACCGGGGTATGATGTTGATGGTAATAAAATTGAAGCCACTGACACCTTTGAAGTGATTGAGGTTTTAGGTCAGAGTTGTCAGACTGATAACGATTGTGAAACTCCCGTAGAGTATGCAATACAGTCAAATTGTCCGTACGATTCAGTGTGTATTGAAAATAAATGCACTGTCATTTGCCCAGCTCCTTTTACAGGGTCGAGAATTAGTGACGCAGGACCGAAAGACGCGACCTATACTATTGAAGGAGGGTCAGTAACTTTAGTTGCTGGTGTATCTGAAAAAGAAGTAGCTCTAGGATCAGCTGCAAAAATAATCACCCGATACTTCGGTAACGAAGTGCGTGCAGACCTAAATGAGGATGGAAGAGAAGATAGTGTGTTTCTACTTACCCAAGAGACCGGTGGCAGTGGGACATTTTTCTATGTTGTAGCAGCAATTAATACTGAAGATGGTTGGGTTGGATCACATGCATATTTCTTAGGAGATCGTATTGCTCCACAAACAACTGAAATGAGTCAGAACCCAAATCATCAAAATGTGATTGTGGTGAATTATGCTGACAGAGAAGATGGTCAGCCGATGTCTGAACAATCGTCTATTGGTAGAAGCGTTTGGTTGAAATTAGATATAGACTCAATGACTTTTGGTGAGGTTGTGCAAGATTTCGAAGGAGATGCTGATCCAAATGTGATGACGCTTGATATGCAGACATGGACATGGGTTAAAACTCAGTACAACAATGATACTGAGTTGACTCCAAACCAAGCAGGAGCGTTTACTCTAACCTTCACAGAAGATGGCTCAGTATCTGCTACTACTGATTGCAACTCAATGAGCGGAACGTACGAATTGGATGGTAATCAAATAACATTTGGCTCTATGGCGATGACGAGGATGTTTTGTGCAGAATCACAAGAGCAGGACTTTGCAAAAATCTTGTCAGAAACTCAGTCGTATTTCTTTACCACAAAAGGAGAGTTAGTCTTGGAATTGAAGTACGATACCGGCACAGCAATCTTTCGTTAGGATTAAATACTTTTTATCGGATGACCCGGAGGGTTCGAGTCCCGGAGCCTCCGCATCATCGTGCTAGCTCGAGACTCACGTCTCGAGCTAGTTTTGCGTTATAATCATCGCTATGAAATCAAAACAAAATCTTGAACTAAAACACTACTGCGAAGATTTTAAAGAAGTCAGGAAAACATTAAAAATGTTAGGTGCAACAAAGGAGATTGTGAAGAGACAAAAGGACTATTTCTTTGATTTACCTCAGAACAAGAAAAAGGAAAAAGCACGGATGAAATTACGCATAGAAAATAAGGACATGTCTCTGGTTTATTATGAAAGGCCAGATTTTATTGCAGGTAAAGACACAAAGGCTGATATAGCCTTATTGGAAGCAAATAATGAGACTTTGATGTTTCTAGAAAAGTCATTGGGTGTTACTGGAATTGTAGAAAAGAGACGCGAAGTGTGGCGCAAGGATAATGCGGTCTTTCATCTAGACACTGTAAAAGATGTCGGGGATATATTTGAGATTGAATTGCAAAAAGAAAGTAACATTACTCAGAGTGACCTCAAGTTGTTTTCAGACTACCAAGAAGTTTTGAAGCCTCTTTTGGGGAAAGTTATAAAAGGTTCAAATATCGATTTGGTGTTGAAAAATGAATAGAGCTCGAGACACTATCAAACCAGAATCTAAAAAGAACTAAATCAGTCAAGCAGAGCTTGACCCTCCACGGTTCCAGCTCGAGACCGCCCGCAAATAACAAAAGCAACCCGTGCGGGTTGCTTTTGTTTGTACATGCTAAAATATTGACATGACTGACGATGTAAAAGCAGTTGCTTGGGAAGCTCCCGAACACAACCACTGTGAAAAAACTGGTGACTGGTTTTGGATACTGGGGATTGTTACTGTAGTAGGAGCTTTGACTATGTTCTTTTTTGGCAACTTCTTGTTTGCCATCCTGATACTCATTGCCGGACTTACCATCGGACTGGTAGCTAACCAAGAACCGACCCTGACTCACTTTGCTGTCAGTACCAGAGGCTTAAGAGTTGGCAACTCTTTATACCCGTATAGCACTTTGGAATGTTTTTATATTGATGAGGATAATCTTGCAGGACCACAACTTCTCGCTCGTTCTAAGAAGATGTTTATGTCACTTATCGTCATGCCGATACCAGAAGAATACGTGGACGATATTGAGTCAATTTTAGAAGTACGACTCCCGGAAGAACATTTGGAAGAGCCCCTGGCACATAAATTACTGGAAATTTTTGGATTTTGAGTTAGTATTGGCGCACGATTTAATACACCTCTCCAATAAGTGATGCTGTTGCGTCAAAGTGTATGAGTCTATAAAAGTTGCTCTCATAGTTTAATGGATAAAACACCGGTTTGCGGTACCGGAACTTCAGGTTCGACTCCTGGTGAGAGCACAGATTGAGTGGAGCGAATCTATTTCATGAGTGTAACGAAATGAAATAGCCGCTATTCGGGGACGAATCCTGGTGGGGGTATAGAAAGAGTGCATGCCTTAAAGCATGCATTCTTTTTATTGGTTAACTTGTGCTATTTAACTTTTTTTATAGCAGCTACTAGCCGAGACTTTTTGCGAGCGGCGGTATTCTTTTTTATTACCCCACGTTTAGCAGCTTTATCTATAGCCTTATAAACGGTTGGTAGCATTCCCTCTGCTTCGCTGACTTGTCCGCCAGTGATTAGTTTGCGCATATTTTTCACTGTCTCGTTCATAGTTCGAGAGCGACGTAGATTGTATACTCGCTTTCTTAGTGATGCTCTATGGGCTTTTTTGGCTCCTTTTGTAATTGGCATAATGTTTTTAGTGCGAGAACTATACCCTAGCAAATGTTAAAAAGCAACCCTGTTTCTATATATTTGTAACCAATACCCGCCATTTATTGCCCTTACCTACCTCCTTTAGCTCTACCAAACTACCGTTTGGTAGATACACTCTGGATTCCGCTTCGTTAGCCGACCTTACTATCGCTACATTGTTTCTAACAGCCTGTAGGCGCAACATCATGTCTTGCTGAACCCAAAGCATTGTCGGGGTATGGAACCAGGCATGGGAAACTGGATTAACCACCAAAGATGCGTCGCCACTCAAAGCAGACAAGTCGGATTCAGAGTAACAGAACAAAATTTGCGGCAAATGCTTAGGTCTATCCCCTATTCCTTTCTCTCCGACTGAATAGTCTATCTGACTCAAGCTTCTTCCTAATTCGCCGGTAGTGTCTACTGCCTTTATCAGAGCGCGATATACGTAAGGAATATATTCTCCCTGCGGTACCAAATAGCGTTTATCTTCCGTATAAATAGAGTTTGAGCTCAAATCATAGGTATAGCTCCGGAGATATGTTCCCTCTTTGGTTTGTGTACGAGCAGTATCTACCACCACTATTTTATCTGTAACCAAAGAGCTAATATATACAAGAGTTTTTTCTGGAGTTCCGAAGTAAGCAGTGAGATGGAAATTTTCCGGTAAAACAATTATGTCTGCGCCCGTCTCAGCCGCTGATGCAAAGGCTTCTATACTGACTTCGCGATAAGTGTCATAATCCCAATCCAAATCAGCAGAAAAACTAGTCTCGACAACAGCTACAACTTGATTGGTTACTTGATAGCTTTCTTGGGGTACAAAGACAGTGGCAAAAAGAAATAAAAATACTAACGCCTTTGTTTTTAGAGGGAACTTGTACAATACGACCCCAACCATCGCCACTATAAAACTAAGTGTCGATACTCCACCCCATTCAGCCACAGAGCTGAGCAAGCCATGTCCAGACAATAGATAGCCACTGAAACCGTAGGTGAAGCCAAAATTCAAGTAACTACCCGGGCCAAGAGTATAGACCGAGAATAATAAACTGCCCATGTACTCAGCTATCACCCATACTATTGGCAACAGCCACAATGATGCTGGGTCAGATATCTTCACTCGGAGGTAGTGACAAACAACAAAGAAAAATGCCATCCCTAAACTAAGACATAAAACCGAAGGTAGGTAGTAGAGCAGGATAAAAATAAACTGCCCCACACCGGGAGTGAGGCCGAGCCAGTCCAGAGGATATAGCGAGAAAAACCAACCAAGTACCAAACCAAACTTTACCAAGCCTATTACTAAGCCGGCAAGCAGAGCCCTTTGCCAAGTGACGGTCTCTTTTGAGACTGCCACGACTAAGGCCATGCCGAGAACAACTACTGGCCAAAGTCCCTCTTCCACAAAACCCACTCCCAGAAGTAGTCCTGTGACAAAGTAGAACATTATCCTTTGTTTTGATAAGAGGCGGTTCATACCAGCTATTGTATACTAAGGAAGATGATAAGGAAGTTGACTGGCAAAGTAGCAGACAAGACGGATAACAGTGTGGTCGTGGATGTTGGAGGTGTTGGTTATCTGGTTTTTGTGTCTAACTCTGCTTCGCTTTCGCACGATCAGGAGGTCTCTCTTTGGACACATTTAGCAGTACGAGAAAACGCTTTGGACTTGTATGGCTTCTCTACTTTAGATGAGTTGGATGTATTCAACCTTTTGATTGGGCTGCCTAAGGTTGGCCCAAAATCTGCTGCGCAGATTTTGGGCCAAGCAGACATTTCCTTACTTAAAAAAGCAGTCTCTGAAAATGACCCCTCCTATCTGTCAAAAATGTCAGGTATTGGAAAGAAAAGTGCGGAGAAAATTGTCCTGGGACTAAAAGATAAGATGGACGACATAATAACGTCCCCAACATCAATAGCATCTGAAGTTAGAGGCTTTCAAAGCGAAACTATTGACGCCTTAATAACGCTCGGTTATCCAGAAAAAGAAGCACGTGACGCAGTAAAAAATCTACCCCCTGAAATTACCGATACTAACTCAGCTCTTAAAATTGCCCTTCGACAGCTAAGTTCTTGATGAAGTATAATGCATATATGAGCACTGTTTTCTATTGGATAAAAAAAGTTGTTCCTAAACCAGTATTAAATTGGATACGCCCGCCATATCATTTTTTATTAGCATGGTCTGCTTCTGTTTTTTATAAGCATCCCTCTAAAGACATAACCGTAATTGCTGTTACAGGCACTAAAGGCAAATCCACTGTAACCGAAATACTAACCGCTATATTAGAAGGTAGTGGAGAAAAAGTCGCCTCTCTTTCAACTATAAAATTTAAGTGCGGTGACAAAATAGAAAAAAACTTCTACAAAATGACTCTGCCTGGTCGTTTCTTTCTGCAAAGATTCCTTCGCGCTGCAGTCAAAGAAGGTTGTACCTACGCGGTAATAGAGATGACCTCAGAAGGAGCTAGGCAGTTTCGACACCGTTTTGTGGAATTGGACGGTTTGATTTTTACCAACCTAACACCGGAACATATCGAATCTCATGGTTCATTCCCAAATTACAAAGCGGCAAAATTAAGTATCGCCAAACAACTTGAAAGATCTGTCAAAAGACCGCGTTTTATAATCGCAAACATTGACGACGAACACGGATGTGATTTTTTAGAAACAAAGGTAGAAGAGAAGTGTCCTTACTCACTTAAAGATTTAAAACTACATACCCTTCATAAAGATGGTATGACTATGGTTTTCGAGGAGAACAACAAAGAGGTTACTATACGTGTACCTTTGATCGGGCTATTCAATGTCTACAACTCTCTAGCTGCCATTACCTTAGCTTTACGGCTTGGTATTACTTGGGACGTAATTGAAAAATCACTTCGTTCTTTGCCAACTATAGCTGGGCGAGTGGAAATGATACCAAGCGACAATGGCTTAGGGAATAAATTTACCGCCGTTGTAGACTATGCCCACACTCCTGACTCTTTGGAAAAGTTCTATCAAGCTTTCAGAAGTGGGGAGAAAGTATGTGTATTGGGTAATACTGGAGGGGGTCGAGACTCTTGGAAGAGACCGGAAATGGCAAAAATAGCAGAGCAGTACTGCGACCACATTATCCTTACCAACGAGGACCCCTACGACGAAGACCCGAGAAAAATTGTTGAAGAGATGGCAGAAGCGATAGAGGATAAGAGCAAGTTTGAAATCATTATGGACCGACGAGAAGCTATTGCAACTGCCCTCACAAATGCACCGGACCAAGGTTACGTATTAATAAGCGGTAAAGGTACCGACCCTTACATAATGGGCCCACATAACACTAGAAAACCTTGGAACGATGGTGATGTAGTGAGAGAAGAGATGTCCAAATTAATGAAATAATGTGATGCCCGCAGCCACTGATACATTGAGTGATTCTTTTTTTCCTTTCATTTTTATTTCTACTACTTCATCCGTAAGCGCAAGAAGTTTCTTACTCACCCCGTCCACTTCGTTACCTAAAATGAAAACTGTTTTATCTTTTGGTGTCCAATTTTTCATATCTATAGAACTGTCGGTTTGCTCTATAGCAACAACCTCATAACCATCGTGCTTGAGTCGTCTGATCAAGCCAGACAAGTTCTCTACCTCAACCTGCTCCCATCTAACAGAACTGCAAGCACCTAAGGAAGTCTTAATGATTTCTGTATGTGGCCGTCCAAAGCGGTCTTCAGGAGCAGGAGTATACCCAAGTAAATATATCTTTTCTACACCCGCTCCATCAGCAGTACGAAAAATAGACCCTACGTTATAGGCGCTGCGAATATGGTCA
>CAJWTE010000012.1 GCA_913046815.1 uncultured bacterium
TACTCCAGCCGTGGCTTAGGGGTCTTTGATAACATAAAATCTACCGATACAATGCACCACACTCTACCCTCTTTCGTTTTGAAAAAAGAGTCACGGTAACCAAATAGACACTCTTCATTGGTAAATGTGCGCCTTTCGAAGGTATTGAGATGTATAGCAGTGACACTTTGAATAACATCACTAGCTTCTACACCATAAGCCCCAACATTTTGTATGGGTACAGCACCCACTTTTCCAGGAATACTTGATAGATTCTCCAAACCCCACCAATCGCTACTGACTGCGTATTGCACCAAGGTATCTAAATCCTCCCCAGCACCCACCTGCAACACCAAACTATCACCAATTTCTCTCAAAACAGACATGCCGGTTATGTTATTTTGGATTACCAGCCCCTCTATCCCAAGGTCTCTAACTAGAATATTCGAACCGCCACCTAATATGGTAATAGCCAATTTTTCTTTGTGTGCAAACTTGGACACCTCCACTAACTCATTTTCGTTGCAAACAATAGTAAAATACTCTGCCGGACCGCCAGTTTGGAATGTTGTATACTTGCTCATCTGTATCTCTCTTTTAATCATAAGTTATAACAGTTTGATGTCACATCTACTCCAGTCAACAAGTTATCCTTGTAACATTTTATTGTAGTTCTTTGTAGTGGCGTCAAGTTGCGACTCAATAAGTCATCTAACGTGGTTATGGCTTCCTCTGTTTTACCTGCTTCTACCAAAACACTGACTTTATTCAACCAGTTATCCATACTATCCGGAGCTATTTGTAGTCTGTAATCTACCATTTCAATTGCTAAATCGAAGTGAGCTGTTTTCAACACAAGACTCAACATGTCATTGCTACTTGCAAAAGACCGCCAAAACTTCTCCGGCTGGAAAATATCTCTGATGTTGATCTGGTCGTTACCGTCAATAAGTACACTGATGGCATAAGTCCTTTGTGCATCCCTACTGCCAGGATTGAGTTCTAGAGCATACGTACTGTGGTCAATCAGACCTTTGATATTACCGGCATGATACTCTGTCCATCCTTGTTCCAATATGATATCGATTTTGTTAGGTGACAATTCTCTCGCGATGGTGACTTGTCGCCTAGCTTCGTCGAAGTCGCCCATACTACGATACATCTGTGAAGCAAGTAAGTGTAAACGCGCATCGTTGGGCTTTTCCATTAGGAAGCGACTGGCCACTTCATGAGCATAAATCGCCCATCTTGTCTTTTCTGCTACAGGTACATCTGGGTCTGAAAATATACCGCCGGATTGAATCATTAGTTGTTCGACTATCTCTTGCTTAGTATGAGGGTCACGAGACAAAGCAAGTTGAAATTTTTCCATCTTCAGGGCAGTATCGTTGTGGGATAAAGCTTGTATTAAGTCTTGGCCAGCCTGGACATAAGAAGCGTTTAGGCTATATGCTAAGACAAGGGCGAAAACTAATATGCTGGCGACAGATACATAAACTGTAGACCTTGATGTAACTACCGGCACAGGTGACTTTGCTTCTTTACCGACGCGACTATGTATAAAAGCCAGTAAAACGGCGAAATAAATGTAACTGACAAGATTGTCGAACACTACCAAATTTTGTGTTAAGTAAGCTACTACAATACCTAGCAATAAACCTTGCTCAATGGTGGTAAAACTACTCTCTTTTCGCAAAATATACCACAAGGCTGTGGCAAAAAGACTCAAGTAAGCTAACAGTCCCAAAAGTCCTCCAGCTATCAGCCAATCCAAGAACACGTTATGTGCTCGGTCGTACCAACGTTCCACGTTGGCCAATTGTGGGTCATAGTATGTATTGAAGACATAGTTAAAATTTGCTTGACCCCAACCCAGTATTGGACGTGCTTCAACTCCTTTCCAGGCGACTTGCCACAAGTCAAAACGTACCTCTAAGGCTTGATAATTGATGTTGGTCGCTCTTTGTAAAATCAAGTTACTTTGTATTAAGTGGCTATCACGGAAAATAGTAAAGAGGCTGACTAAAGAAACGAGAAGTAAAAGAATTATCAAAAATCCTTTTTTCACTGCTCGGCTGTTGGCTCGAAGTAGGAGAAATAAACTGCCGGCAAAAACCCCAACAGACAAACCAACAATCGCACCTCGAGTAGCTGTCTGCACCAGTAGAAAAACAAACGTGGTTAACAAAAATATGTAAGCGGGACGATAGGTTTGGAAACGGTCTTGAAAAATAAACCAAGTAGCAATAAAAATATTAAAAAGCATGTAGACAGCCATATAGGTTGGGTTTCCCAGGGTACCGCTCAATCTCCAATCGGTTGTCGACGTGCTTTGCAGCAGTTGCCAGAGTGCTGTAAAGGCTACCAGCGTGGCGGCAACAAGTGAAACATGCAGAAAAAAGTCCCAGGTAGAAATCTTAAAAGATATAAAGCGGTTCTTCTTCCAGTCAAGAACACTGCCTAATAAGAGAAAAAACAAGGCCACATGCACCAACATAATATAACCCTCCATGCGTTCATAGTTACTCCAAAAGCTTTTCGGGGCATACTCGCCAAATAAATTGGCTACAAACATGACCGCCAAAAATGTCAAAAAGGCCGTTAAAATAGCGGAAGGTCGAGGGCGAAACTTGGTATCTATAAGGCAAAGACAAAGCCATGCCGCCACGGCCAATTCCACCAAAACACGAAACCAAATATTTTTGCCGGTAATATAGGGGAAAAATAATTCAGGACTAACGATCAATGGTACGAACAATACTGCAAATAGACAGGCGTACAAAATGCCCTGTAGGTATTTTTCTAAACTCCACATGAAAAAACTATACCACGGTCGCTAGCTGTCGTCTTTTACCAAAACCGCTTCGATACTCTGTGCTAAGGCTTGGTAGTAAGTCGTTTCATCTTCATGGATACGATCACTGGTAATATTTCGTGATCGCTTGCGGAATCGTGTCCGCAAGGCCGGATTGTTAAGAAAATTGTTGATTTTTTTAGTCAAACAATAGGAGTCATGAGGTTCACACAAAAAAGCCGAATCTCCTTCTACAAACAAATCACTCCTGATGTCGGTCTGATACGCAACAATAGGTAGTTCTGCACCCACAGCTCTCAATATGTGCTCTTCACTGACCGGTGAGATACCTGCTTCTATAAAAAGGTCGGCGGTTTTGTAGAAGGACACTAGATCGCTTTTGTCTCCGACAAAAGCGACATTTTTCGTCAATCCCAATATCTTTAGTTTCTCCTCAAATAGTTTTTTGGCTGGCCCATCAGCTAAAACAATAAGACCGATTTTGGGACTAGTCATAAAAAAACGAGCCGCCGTGATTACATCATGAAGTGCACTATCGGCCGTCAACTCGCCTTCTGCTAACATGATGAATTTGTACTGAGAGTAACGTTCGTGAACATCAAAAACAACCGCGCTATCTTTGTAGGCATTCAAGTTGTAATAGTGGGGTAAAATTTTGATATCAATATCCTTCCTATACCTACCTTTAAGAGTATTGAATATGGTCTCACTACCGGTACGAATACTACGAGCTTTTTTAAGAACTTTGTTAGCTATACGTTGTAACTCTATATTTCTCTTATCTTTCTGTAGCCATAAAAGATTGAAAGGATTTACCAAAACATGAACTTGCCAAGGACGTTGTATTTTTTTGGCTACAAACCGTCCCACCGCACCTGACAGAAAAGGGTCGCGCGATACAACAAGGTCTGGACGAACCACTCCATTGAAAGTTAGGTTGTCTTTGACAATCTGTAAGGCTTTACGTTTTAATAAAAACAAGTAGGGGCTACATATGGAGTAGACCCAGACGTTGTCGGTCAGCCTAACTATCTTCTCTTTACCTCTGCTTTGTAGAGGTAATATTATATGAACTTCATCAAATACCTTGGCTAACGCTAAGTAATATGAATGTTCCAAAGAATTAACCGTTGCTATGTTTTCTTCGTTGGTAACAAACAACACTCTGGAACGGGTACGTCCAGCGTCCACTTCAAGAAGTGGATTGTCGGTTACCGCCTTTTCTACAGTCTCTATTGAGTCTTCCGAGATTGAATTTTCTGCTACTAGACTATCTTCAATAGCTTGTTCTAAAGATTGGTTGGCTTTTTCATTTTCGTTGGTCCAGTTGTCTCCTGTGCCTTGATTCATATGTTAATCATTATAACTGCAGCCTTATGAACTAAGACCTTGTTTCCACCACCTATAAAAAAGACTATTATTAAGTGATATGACATACGGACATCGGATACGTCAGTTTGTAAGTTACTTAAGTCAAAAAAGTGGTACTGACATGGTTTATATCGTGCGCAATGGTATTTGGCTATATGGCTTGCAGGTTTTCGGTGCTTTTAGTGGTTTGATAATATCTATATTTTTAACTCGTTATTTGACGATAGACGACTTTGGTAGCTATAGAATGTTTTTGAGTATTTTAGCTGTGTTTGCGATTTTTACTTTACCAGGAATGAATGTTTCAATTGTGCGGAATGTAGCGACAGGTAAGCTGATTGACTTCGCAAAGATAGTAAAAGTAAAGATTAGATGGTCTTTACTAGGGTCAGTACTGGCTTGGGGAACCGCTTTGTACTATTTACAGGCGGGCAATAGTGAAATTGCTCTGGCGTTTTTGATCATTGCTATTTCCTTACCATGGCAAGAAAGCTTTTTCCTATTCTCACCTTACTTGAAAGGCTTGAAGAAATTCAAAGAGTCGAGTCTTCGCTTGTTAGTCACTAGAGCAATTCAAGCAATTGCAGTCACTGCCACTGTATTTCTAACCAGTAATTGGATATGGACGCTGGTGGCATTGATATTGAGCAAAATCCTAATGGATATAGTCTGGTATAGTATGACCTTTACCGGAAAACGCCGAGTTAACAAAAGCGATACCACCGAAACAGTTATTTATGGAAAGAAGTTGACCCTGTCCAACGCCATTATTTTGTTGGCCAATCAAATTGACAAACTGGTTCTCTGGCACTACACCAGTGCAGCGACACTGGCCTACTACTCTATAGCACTACTAGTACCAAATTCTTTGGTCGGGTTCAGTAACTTGATACCGCAATTGGCGTTACCAAAGTTTTCTAAGCGGAACTGGTGTGACAGACAAGAACAGAAGCTACTACTCTTAAAACTTAGTAAAGCCGGAGCGGTGCTCTTCTTCTTCTATCTCATCTATTTGTTACTCATTCCCATCTTTATTAAACTAGCTTTTCCAGATTATGTCTTTGCTATACCGGCAGCGTATTTGACCGGACTCATTATTATATTGGCGCCAATCCAAAATATTTTGAAACAAGTCTTTTATGCTAACCAGAATGCACGTTATGTATACCAAATATCTTGGTTCGAACTTTTAGTATTGATAGCGTTGATGATGATTTATTTTGAACTAGGTAATAATTCACTGATACTCTTTGCTTTACTACTACCTATCAAACAACTCTTGGGAATTGGTTGCAGTCTTTGGTTTATGCGTTTTCGTTTGGTACCTAAGAGTAAGTAGAAGTGACATATTTACGCAACTGAGCTTCAGCCTCTGGATACCAGAGGTCTAAATCACTTTTGTAATAATTGGTGACTTTATCTATTAGTTCGGGTGTGTAAGCATCACGCCAATCTTCTTTTGTGATGGTGGAATCATTCAAATGAGGCAACTTGTCCAATTCAAAACGTAGGCGAATCGGTTCAAACTCTTCCTCTATATTTTCCAACCGTCCGACCAAGTCTAAAGGATATGTATTGTCTTTATACACTAGGTAAGACTGGGGTTTGAAGTGACGATCAGACAACCAATACGGCACCTTGGTGACCTTCTCTACAAATTTGGCAAAGCCTTTATCCTGCTTTAAATAGCCCAATAAGTAGAAGTCGAAGTCCCCATACCGCTTGCCGTACTTTTGTTTGTCCGCTTTTAGTTTGGAGCGGTAGCATGAGTAGAGGCGTTCATATGGATTGCGTACAAAGGTAAACTTGAAGTATTCTTGTTCTTCTTTTGAAAGCTGTCGTATTTTCCTGCCTGTTTGCAGGCCACTGTACTCTTTTTTTATTTTATTACCGTTGGTATTGGTAATGGTAGTTTGAGCAGCTTTGGAGTTGGTTAGATAAACTAGTGTTTTACCTTTGAAAACAAAGTATATTTTTGGATCAGCTACTCCATACTTGATTAAATTCTTGCCATAATGGAAGCAGTTGACTAGCGGAAACACGAGGCGAGCTAACCAGGTTCTATTCCATATCCATTTTCTCACTACTTCCTTAATAGCCATATCGACTGTGGTTACTTTGTAACAGATATTCTAACGTACTGTCTTTAGGTGCTGGTAGTTTTTGTTGCCACTGTAACTTGTGTACGCCACAGAAAACACAACCTGGGTCATCGGGTTGTGTTTTCTGACCAGCGCCGTCGTACCGGCCATCGCGGATAAATTCTTTTAACTCTGTAGTAACCGGCTCACGCAAACCGGAAAACAAGAGAGTGTGCGGCAAAGCCGCCAACACCTTAGGTGTATCATCCCATACTTGAGCAAATTTGCAGTCATTTTTGTAACCAATCTCAAACAGATAATGGAACCAAAAATACGGATACAGTCCGACATACTTCTTAGTAAAGACAAAGCTCCACCGCACTACAATATCCAAACCAAATACTACAAATAACCGACAAAACTTCTGGTAAAAACGATTCAGTAAGAGAGGCGCTTCGCCTCCAATAGACCAGTATTCATTCACTGCTTTTGCGCATTGCTCTACTATGTAGTTGCCTGGTGTTGCAGCCAAGAACCAACTAGATATTAGCTTTCCTCTAGTCGGTTTCATAAAAGCAAACCAACCAGTAGAAATAGCAGAGGCTAGCCACTCGTCCAGTGGTCTTGTGCAAAAAAGACTAGCATCGACCCACACACCGCCATACTCCTTGAGTAGATTAATACGAACAATATCAGACAAGGCTTGTTTGGACACAGTACCTGCCTGCAATTGATTCGCTACGGTAGGCAGTAACTCCGACAGATTGGTATGTGTCACCACCTTTACCTCCCAGTCAGGATTAACTTTCACCCATGACAAATGACACTCCTGCACCATAGCTGGCGCCTTTTCCATCCCTTGCAACCATAAAAACCAGATGATGCGGGGTGATTTTGAAGTGTCGTCCATAAACAAATTTATACTAGCATGTACTAGCTGTTACTTGTATACTTAGATAAATCATGAGGACAGCGAATGCAGATATGAAAATATTGGTTGTAGGAGCGGGATTTTCAGGCATTGTGCAATGTTTACTACTAGACAAGTTGGGCTTCACAGACGTTACATTATTAGAGAAAAAATCGAAGTTAGAAGTCCATGGTACTCCAATAGTACTGGCTGGAGTTGGTAGACATGTCTTAGAAAGCTTGTTAGGAATAAATAATATATTAAAGGAAGGCGAGACTTTTGAAGTAAAAAAACTATCCATTTACTCTGCTTTGGATAACTCCCTAATAAAAGAGAGTGACATCGACTGGCCCGATAAAGAACATCTGTCGCTCTTAATGGAAAGACAACATCTTCTTAATCTCTTACTTCCGGCTTTAAAAAAAACAAAGGTCAAATTGCGACTTGGAAGCACTTTAAAACAAATTCAATCTGATAATGACGCAGTTACTGTTGATATTAATAACCAACAGGAAACTTACGACTTGCTTATCGACGCTGGTGGATTCAACTCCACTGTTCGTAATTTGGTACTAGGTGAAAAAGACTTCCGCGAAAATAGAATGATGTGGGTTGTCATGGGTAGATTACCTTTGCCTGACAATAATATCTTGGCGGCTCTAGCAGACAGACTAGCAGTGGTTTATTTTAGCTCTACCCAAGAAAGTGGAGCAATTATATTCACTCATGCTAATAAAAAAGAACAAGCTAAAATACAAGAAGCCACCGACGAGACAAAAAAAGCTTATCTTTTAGAAAAGTTGGAACGTGCAAATGTGCATCCATCTTACATAGACATGGTGAAGTCATGCCCGCCTATATTTACTATGTCAGAACAGACAATCGTCCTCCCTCATGCTTACAACAAGAGAGTGGTATTTATTGGTGATGCAGAACATGGTTTGTCTCCTTTTACTGGAATGGGCACTTCTTTGGCGTTTGGGGACTGTGTGGTATTGGCGGATAGTTTGGCTACAGCCAGTAATAAGAACCGGAGTATCAGCCAAGCTCTACTTCAATACGAGCAAATGAGGATTGGTCGCATTTCTCAAGTTAGACATATAGCAGAAAAAATAAATAAGTTGGTTTTTAAGAAAATACCTTTTTTCAACTTCATACTTCGCCGTCTAAGCAAGAAAATTCCTGGCTCCAAGTTGCAAGGACTCACCAGGCAACTTTATCATGATAAAAAGACCCTCGACTACTACAAAGATTTTGAGATAAGGCATCTATTAAGGTAACATGGGTACACCAAAAGTATCTGTATTAATGGCCACTTACCAAGAGACTGTGGCTGAGGTAGAAAGAGCAGTTAGTAGCATTGTTGGGCAAACTTTTCAGGACTGGGAAATGATAGTGGTGGCCGACGAACCAAGTAATTCCGAGGTGATAACCTATCTACGAGAAAAGGAAGAAAAAGACAAACGAATTAAATTGGTAATTCATAACAAAAACCGCGGATTGGGGGCCGCTCTCAATACAGCCGTACAACACGCTCGAGGAATATATATAGCCCGCATAGATACAGAGGACTACTCCTATCCCAATAGACTAGAAAAACAACTTGAGTATTTTCAGACACACCCTGAAACAGAGCTTCTCTTCACTGCGTGGAGGGAGATAGATGAAAACGGCGAGCAAACTATTCGTCAACCATATTCCGGTGATGCAAAAAATATTAAAAAATCCTTCTTCTTAAAAAGCCTACTTCTTCACCCAACCATGATGACAAAAAGAGAAGTTTTAGTACAAAACCCCTACCCCCAGATGAAAAGACCGGAAGATTGGGTGCTCTTTTTAGATCTGATGGAACAAGATTATCAGTTTCGGCTCCTAGAAGAGGTGCTGTACGACTATCAGATAGACAGGAGAGAGAAATACAGTAAAGTAAGAATTTACGCTGAAAATCTTCTTCCTGTGCTACTTAAAAAAATTCCGAGTTGGTATAACAATCCTTATTACTGGCTTTATTTGCTACGTATTTTGGGCGAATACTTAATCTCTCGCAACCAAACTGTATACCTGTATACGCATACATGGGTCACTAAACTGTGGCGACTCATCTTTGGGTCTTAAAGTTTATCTACGTAGGTATCTACGTAGATACCTACGTAGATAAATTCAATTTAAATCTTTGTCGTTCGTCTTAAGAAGTACAGATACTATACTGAGCCCCAATAAAAGTACCAGCCCGAATATAAAGTAAAAATTGTAACTGCCACCGCTTGGTACAGATTCTCGAGCATTAGCTTGTTGGTGCGTTAGAACTACTGCACTTCCTTCTTCTTTCCCTATTTCCTTTTCTTCTGCACCAACTTGCTCTTCTGTGTTGCTGAGTGACGTTGAGGTTTGGTTGGTTTGACTAGAGTTAGCTGGAACATAGGAAGTAGCAACCAATGAACCATACCCCAGCGAATCGACCATGGTACCGGTACTGTCGTATAGCGCAACCGGATCGTTTGTACCAATTCCCAACCTACCGCGAGGTACTATTACGCTCTGCTCAGGTAAAAGTGTCGAGTAGACTGGAAAAATTACTTTCTTTCGGCCGATAATATAGTAGCTATCTAAACGTGTTTCATAGTCTGCACTGTTGGTTATTAAGATGTCACCGTCTGTTTGTCGGGTGATTGATATTGCCACCGGCAATACTTCGATCACTACCGAGTCTTCGTCGTTGTACTTGGAAAATGATCCTTTAAGCCAAATTTTGTACTTACCCGGATGAATATAAGTATGACTGACAGACCGACCGTTGCTGCTATACAAGTCGCCAAAGTTCCACTCGTAGTACAGAGAATCTCTAGTTACTTTGCTCCGGCCGGTAGAAGTTGCACTTAAAGTGACGCGCTGGTTTACGTACGCTTTGGTAGGAGCCAAAATTTGAATATCTAATTCTTTATAGTGACTAGTCTCGATATACCCGCTGGTGGATTTGGTAGTTTCACTACCCTCATTCGATATATCATTCTCTTCCTCTTCTTTAGTCACCTCTGAGTCAACAGAAATGGAACCGGAACCAGGTGTAGCTCCAGCAGTCACCCAGCCCTCATCGGTGTACTGTGGGGTTTTTTTCGTATCGTTGTCACCACCTATATTTCCCCAATCAGTTCCACCAGCAACTATATCTTCACTACTTCCCTCACTGTTTTTCAATGTCAATGTTGCTCCAGAATTACTCAAAGCACCAGTATAGACAAGGAAAGCATTTCCCGGAGCGGAGTCGTCGTCGGTTCTTTCTAGTACTACGTAACCACCAGATGGAATAGTGCCACTAAGTGATATCGATAAACTATTCCCATCAATCAATGTCCAACCATCTACCGGTACGTCGGATGTGCTGGAATTAAAAAGTTCTATCCACTCATCGTTGGCTGACTCTGTAGTGCCCATCCAGGCAACTTCACTAATGTAAATCTTGGCGTAACTGAAACTCGGTAGTAATAGAAATAAAAATAGTATCAGACCCAAACTAACCCTCATGTTACTTACGTGAAAATGGAGGTTTATCGCTGTTTCTAATCTTCAACATACGTTCTAGCTGCTTGACGTCCAAGTCGCTGGCGTTTTTCTCTGAAGTGGCTTGATTGGCTTTCTTGATACTAGTTTCAGGTTTACGGCTTGATTCTTTCGAGTTATTTTGCTCTTGTTTTTGACTTACTGCCTGCGCTAAAGCATCTTTCAAGCTAGTAGCTTTTTTATCAGAAGCATTTTTTGTCTTCTTGTTCGTTTCTTCCTTTTTGACACTATGGAGCTTAGTGTCTTGACTAGGTCCAGAAATCTTTTGTAAAACCGCTCGCAAATCTTCTAATTTTGGTCCTGAGTTAGTGTTTGACTTACTTTCTACTTTGTTCTTACCTGAATTGGCTTGGTGGTTATTTTTAGATGTTGGCTTTTTGCCTTTTATAATATTGGTACCACCATTGTTTGCCCTTTCAAGGTTGTTTGGCTTAATGGGTGTATGGTCTTCGTTGTGCCAGACACCAATAAGAGCCTCCACTTCACTTCTATTGACACTATATTGTTCTCTACTAGCATTGACCACTACGTCCTTATAGGAAATTTCTGGCTGTTCTATAGGTGGTAACGTAACGGCCGAGAAAGGCTTGGAGCCAATACCATCTATCATAAGAGTTAGATAGACTTGAGCAAAACCTAGATTGCAAATATCAACTGCATAAAACTGTGGGGCGAAAATTGTCTCTAGAACTTCTGCATCAAATGGCCCAACTCGAAACGAAATAATAGTACCGACGTTTCCAAATACAGCGTTTCTGACCTCCTCTTCCATTTGTTCTATATACTGATGAGCAATAGTTAAGTTGAGTTTGTACTTACGAGCTTCTGATAGAATGTCGGCAAAAGTGGCGTTGGCAAAAGACTGAAATTCATCCACATAAAAATAGAAGTTAGGAGCTTCATCCAGCTCTTTCTTTGACAAATCAGCACGGCTCATAGCTGCCAAGTAAATACGAGTGGTAAGCATGGAGCCAAGTAGATTGGCGTTACTCTCACCTACCAGACCTTTGGACAAGTTCATGATGAGAATCTTCTTCTCATCCATAATTTTCCTGATATCAAAACTGGATTTGGGCTGTCCGACAATATTGCGAATCAAAGGATTGGCGGTGAACTGACCGATTTTGTTCTTGATGGCATCGCCAGCCTCTTGCATGTAACGTTCGTTGTAATTGGCAAACTCATCTACCCAAAAAGACTTGACCGCCGGATCGGAGATATTTTCGACTACTTTCTTACGGTAGTGTTTGTCTGACAGCATTCTGTTAACGCCCAACAAAGTTGAATTGGGATACTCTAAGAGAGCCATGATGGAATTTTGTAAGATGTATTCCATACGGGCACTCCAAGCGTCAACCCAAATCTTTTTGAAAACAGACATTAATCCAGAAGCGACTAGATGTCTTTTCTCCGGACCAACATCTTCCATTACATTAAAAGCCACTGGATATTCTGTGTCGAAAGGAGCGAAGTAGAGAACATCTTTCTTTCTTTCTTCTGGTATGTACTGTAATAAAGTTTCAGCAGTAGCGCCGTGGGGATCAATAAAAGCTAAGCCTTCCCCAGACTTAATATCTTGGACTGCCATGTTCTCTAACAAAGTGGATTTACCCATTCCGGTCTTTCCAATAACATATACGTGGCGTGTGCGGTCTTGGGCTTTAATACCAAATTTGACGTTTTTGCCACGCGCGTCTGTCATTGCCAAAAGATTGATCTTTTCCGGATCGTACGAATTCATAGCTTGATTATAACCCAATAAGCCTAGCTTGTAGTGGCGTTTTCAAGTGCTTCTCTAGTATAAATATTGCTTGGCGCCCAGATCATCCAGTCATGAACGTCAGCATCATAACTGGCTTTTATTTGTGCTCGTACATCAGCCGCATCGTAATCTCCCCCGTAGTCAAAATCTTGAATCCAAGTCCGTAACTTTCTCGCTGTCCATGCTGGCTTCTTATAAACTGCTGGAGTTGAAGTACCGATTCTTTCGTGACGGAAACCACTCACTACTGTGGTAGTAGCTAACATTCTGGCTACACCACTTTCCATAGCATAGTGGACCACTTTGTATGGATGATCATTAGGGTTGCCGAGACCCAAAAAAGATTTCGGGTAGTGAGACGGATACACCATAGGAGCGATGAAGTCGAAGTAGGGTGATGCTCTTTCTATTACCTGACCAATAGATAGGTCGTCTGTGTTGGTAGTGGTCATACCAAATAAGTCTGCCGAAATGTACGGTACAGTCTTCTCGCGGCCGGTGTTTGTATGAATAACATCCGCAAAAAACTCCGGGTTGGAAAGTTTGTCATGGAGATAGGCAAAGAAAGCCTCGAGGTTAGCTTGCATATCAGTACCATACTTACCTCGCTCGCTCAGTACAAAAGATATATCATTCATCGGGCCGTCAGAAGGATAACGCACGTAATCAAAGTTTAATTCATCAAAGCCGATGTTGTACGACGCTCTCGCAAGTTCTACCAAATGATCCCAATATTTATGTGAACCGACATCTATAAAAGAAAGTCCTTTATAGTCCTGCCACACTGAAGTTCTGTCGGCTTTTTTTACTGCTTCTTCAGGATACATTCTGGTGTAGATTGGATCTTGGAAGACTGTGATTCTGCCGATGACAAAAATATCTTCTTCATGCAAATAAGAGATGAATTCCTTCATATCGCGGGCTCCACAAGTAGCTTCTTCCCAGGCATATTGCCATGATTCATTTTCTGGATTAAATGAAATAGAACCGGAGAAATCTTTAATGTCTATCACCAAGCTATTGACTTCTGTCTCGCGGACTAATTTTACCAAGCGTTCACGGAAATCATTAGTACCCA
>CAJWTE010000013.1 GCA_913046815.1 uncultured bacterium
CTTGTTTGTCGTCGGAGGAGTAATGAGCGGGGTGGGTAAAGGAGTCACCTCTTCTTCAATAGCAAAGCTCTTACAAGCGCGTGGCCTTACAGTCACTGCCATAAAGATAGACCCATATATAAATGTTGATGCTGGCACAATGAACCCCACTGAACATGGGGAATGCTTTGTTTTAAAAGACGGCTTGGAAACAGACCAAGACATGGGCAACTATGAGCGTTTCTTAAATATTGATCTACCAGCCAATAATTATATGACGACAGGTAGTGTATACCAGTCGGTAATAGAAAAAGAACGTAACTTAGGATATGGAGGTCGGAATGTTCAAGTGGTACCTGATATTCCGGAAGAAACCATCAGACGTATTCACAGAGCTGGTCAATTAGCTGATGCTGATGTAGTGATTACTGAGGTTGGTGGTACGGTAGGAGAGTACGAAAACATTCTTTTCATCGAGGCAATTAGAATGATGAAGAGCGAGTTACCCGCGGATGTGGGGGTTGTAATGGTGAGTTATATGCCTGTCCCTGGGAGTATCGGGGAAATGAAAACCAAGCCAACCCAACACGCCGTCCGGACCCTTGGCAGTTCAGGAGTGCAACCGAACATTATCGTCGCTCGCAGTTCAAAAGCGTTGGACGAAAAAAGGAAAGAAAAAATTGCTAGATTTTGTAATGTACACCCGGAGGATGTTATCTCTGCTCCAGACCTAGAGAGTATTTATGATATTCCACTAAATTTTGAGAAAGAAGGACTGTCATCTCGTCTTTGTAATATGCTAAGCCTACCTTGTAAGCGTGATATAGACATGCGTGACTGGAAAAGCTTTGTCCGCAAGTCCAAAAACGGCAAGGACACCGTGAAAATAGCAGTAGTCGGGAAATATTTCAATTCAGGAGATTTTGTTTTGTCTGATGTTTACATTTCTGTACTGGAAGCCATTAAGTATTCAGCTTACAAACTCAATCTAAAGCCCGAAATCACTTATCTTTCCTCACAATTATTTAAAGACAAGAAAGAGCTGAAAAAACTGAAGACCTTTGATGGGGTTTTAGTTCCAGGTGGATTTGGAAAGACGGGGGTAGAGGGTAAGTTAAACGCTATAGAGTATGCTCGCAAGAATAAAATCCCGTACTTCGGCATCTGCTACGGTATGCAATTGGCTGTACTGGAATACGCCAAGAACGTTTTGAAGTTGCCCAGTGCTAGTACTGAGGAAATCAACCCGAAGGCCAAAAACTTGGTAGTGGCTGTAATGGAAGAACAAAAAGAAAAAATCGAAGAAGGTGATATGGGAGGTACAATGCGTCTTGGGCAATACCCGACCATTCTAGAAAAAGGGAGTATTGTAGGAAATGCATATAAGAGCAGAGATATACAAGAGCGTCATCGCCATCGATATGAAGTCAATCCCAAGTACGTAGATGCTTTAGAAAAGAAGGGTATGCGTTTCTCTGGCAAGTCACCAGACGGCACTTTAATGGAAACAATGGAGCTATCGAGAGAGAAGCACCCTTTCTTTGTGGGCGTGCAGTATCATCCAGAGTTACAGGCTAGACCGCTTGATCCACACCCTTTATTCACCGCTTTCATCAAATCAAGCTATGAAAGCAAATAAATCATCCCAGCTACTTTGTCACAGAGTGTATTTATTCAGCACGGTATAAAAACATACCGCTTACTCACAAATCCGCCCCGTTCCTCGCATCTGGGCTATTTTTGTACTCCCATAGCTTGATTGCATCTATCTACAAAAGCAAATAAATCATCCCAGCTACTTTATCACAGATAATAATTAAACAGTGAAATACGCAATGTTATACTATCTCACATATGTATCAAGGAAATTGGAAATGTAGTAGTTGTGGTGGAACAATCAATGAGTTGCCGTTTAAGCCACGCAGTGATAAAGGACTCACTTGTCGTGACTGTTTTATGAAACAAAAGAATACGACCACCACAGATTTATCTGCCAGTGAATCTGTCAGTGCACCAGAGGCACCAGACGATAGCACAATAGCTACTGAACCATCTCCACTGCCACCCGATGAGCTTGACGTTGCCACGCCGGCTGTCTCCGATAACAAGAAGACATTCAAGGGTGACTGGCAGTGTTCGCTTTGTAATAGTTCTATAACGGAGTTACCTTTTGAACCTCGTAGCGTAGAGAATCTGAAGTGCATCGATTGTTTTAAGAAAAGTCGATAGTAGAGAGAAAAGTTCTGTCAGGATAAAATTTGACAGCAAAAGGATTACAGAAAAAAGGTTTTTATATAATCCAACTTAAGGAGTAGAGACACAGAGCATTTTATGCTACTCTACTGCCACAAATTGCCCGATCGTCTAATGGCAGGACGCTTGGTTTTGGTCCAAGAAATTGGGGTTCGAGTCCCTGTCGGGCAGCTGTTAACAAAATCCGCGAAGAGCGGATTTTGTGTTACAGATGCTCGACACACAAAGTGCCTACGCACTTTGCGTGGGACTCGAACCGCCGGAATGATGTTTTCTGCTCCTTGCCCAGAGCAGAAAACAAATGAGGCGTGACCCGTGGTTCTTAACAAACGCAGTGAGTTTAGAAACCATCAGGTTCGAGTCCCTGTCCGCTAGCCAAAGCATTCTAGTTTTATTTTTGAACGTGGATGAAGTTACGATCCGAGTTGGTTAACTAAAAAAGTTTGAACGTAATCTCTACAGCTAGTTATTGAACTTTTGCTATACTACGTGTATGGCACATTTAAACTACTATCTCGACCTTTGTGTTGATACTTTTATTGTTAACGATGGAGCAGTTTTATTAAGGTTGCATGAAAAGTATAACTATTGGGGTAGTCCTGGGGGACACATTGATCCTGGGGAAGATGTTAATGAGGCTGCTATTAGAGAAGCCTGGGAAGAATCCGGACTCAAGGTCATACTTGTAGGTCCTAAGGATTGGAACAAGGTAGATACTGAAACGAACAAAGATCTTGTACCACCACTCTTTGTGAATAGACACTCTATTAACAATACTCATGATCACTCAGCTTTTATTTTTGCTGCTCGCTCAAATTCACGAGAAATCAATCCTCAAGAAGAAGAGAGTATGGACACAGAATATAAGTGGTGTACCGAAGCTGATTTAGATGAATTATTAAAGACAGACGATAGAATGCGACCAGAAATACACAAATACGCTCTAGCTGCTCTCAAGATTGCTGGTTAAAAAAGGTTCCAACTTTGTACCAGATGGGCAACAACAGTTTTAACCTTATTAGGGAGCTTGCAATTGGTTCGATTCCTAGATTGATGTATACCACACGAAGTGGATGTACTTGGTGGGCAAACTGTCAGCGGTGATTTGAATCAGATTCAATAAGACTCGTTTGAACATTGTCCCAGATGGCCGAACTCATGATATTCTAAATCCATGACAAATCTGAAAAGAAACCCTGAACTGAAAGATTTTCAAAAATACATTTTAGAGATTGAAAAAGAACGCGGACTTTCGTCTGACATTTTCCACTATGCTCTTATGATGGGGGAGGAAACAGGGGAGCTATTCAAAGCGATTCGCAAAAGTGAGAATCAGCAGGTAGACCCAAATTCAAAGGTGGGTACAGTACGTGAAGAATTGGTTGATGTATTCATATTTCTCTGCGGCATTGCTAATAAGTACGACATAGATTTAGAGCAGGCATTTCGTGACAAGGAAGAAATTAACAAAAAAAGAAGTTGGAAACAGGCTAAAGAAAACTAAGGTTGGATATCATCCCAAGCCGCTAACAAAGGTGTTATACTCCTAAATAACATGAACAAACTTGGTTATCTTGGGTTTTTAGGTTTCTTAGGGTTTTTGGGAGCTGTGGGTGACAACCCTGGGTTTTTTGGCCTGTTTGGGCTCTTTGCGCTCTTCTCGCTCTTCTGGGTTGAGAAATAGCGTATACTGGAAACTATGGAAATTGAGAACAACAATCGACTTGAGAGTTTGGAAGCAAAAATTGATGCAGTTTACAAGTCGGTCGAAAAGACCCGTAAGTACTTTCTGGTCGTGATGTGGGTAACTATTGCCTTGGTGGTATTGCCCGCCTTGGGCTTAATCTTTGCCATACCGGCGTTTATGAAGAGCTACACCAGTTCACTTGATGCTCTATTGTAAAAACTCCAAATCTCTTTTACCTCTTTGTATTGACAGTAAAAACCCCTCGCTACCTATCATTAATGATAGTTAGCGAGGGGTTTTTCGAGTAAGGCTTTGACTAAAGTGTGTTAATAGGGCATAGTAACGGCTGTTTTGTAGTATTACACACTCTCCAATTCAAACATACCCATGAGCCAAGAAATAAGAAACATAGCTATTATTGCACACGTAGATCACGGCAAGACCACCCTCACAGATGGCCTGATGGAGTTTGCTGGTGCTAGAGAAGGGGATAGTTCGATGGATAGTAACCAGTTGGAGCAAGAGCGTGGTATTACCATCTACGCGAAAAACACGTCAGTAGAATATAAAGATACCAAAATAAACATTATCGATACTCCGGGACACGCAGACTTTGGTTCTGAAGTAGAACGAGTATTACGTTCCATTGACTGCGTACTTTTGGTGGTAGATGCTCAGGAAGGGCCAATGCCTCAGACTCGTTTTGTATTGAAGAAATCTCTGGAACTAGGCCACAGACCTATTGTAGTAATTAATAAGATAGATAAGCCGGCCGCGGATCCGGATCAGTGTGAAGAGCAGGTTTTGGAGCTTTTCTTAGAGCTAGGAGCCAGTGATGAACAGAGTGATTTCCCAGTAGTGTATGCAGTTGGTAGAGATAAGGTGGCAAAAAGGAAGATGGAAGATGAGATGGTGGATTTGTCACCGGTATTGGACACTGTGTTGGAGCACGTACCAGCAGCACGTGGCTACGAGGAAGGAGAAACTTTGGAAGCACAGGTTTTCAACCTTGGCTATGATAAGTTTTTAGGAAGATTAGCGGTAGCACGTATTTATGAAGGTAAGCTAAACAAAGGTCAGGCTGTGTTTATCAAGCACAAAGACACTGATGCCTATAAGGGAAAGATTATAAAGCTCTCTACGTATAAAGGAATTGTTCAGACAGAAACAGAAGAAGCGTTTGCTGGAGATATCGTACTTATTGCTGGTTTAGAAGATATAAATATCGGTGACACCATCACCGATAATGAAGCTACAGAGCCATTACCGGCTATCAATGTGGACGAACCAACTGTGACTATGACTTTCTTGGTCAACTCGTCGCCATTTGCCGGGCGTGAAGGTAAATATGTTACCAGTAGACAGATTGGAGAAAGGTTAGAGAAAGAATTGGAGATAAATGTTGGTTTGCAGGTAGAGCCTGGTGACGGCGATTCTTATATTGTGAAAGGACGTGGTGAGATGCATATCGCTATCTTACTCGAGAACATGAGACGTGAGGGCTATGAACTGTCTGTATCTCAACCTAAGGTAATTGTGAAAGAAATTGACGGTGTTAAGCAAGAGCCTTTTGAAGAAGTGATTGTGGATGTGCCAAGTGAATACCAAGGCCCAGTCATAGAAAGACTTTCTAATCGTGGTTTTGTCATGCAAAATATGGTGCCACACGGTAACCAAGTACGACTTATTTTTGAAGGTCCTACTAGAGGGTTGCTAGGTTATAAGAATCAATTTGTGATTGATACCAAGGGTGAAGGTATTCTTACTTCGCGCTTTGTCGAGTTTCGTCCTTATGCTGGAGAGATTAAAAAGCGACAGATCGGCTCTATGACTAGTATGGCTACTGGCAAGGCATTGGGCTTTGCGTTGGCTGGTTTACAGGAAAGAGGAGAGTTGTATATTGGCGCCGGTACAGAAGTTTATGAAGGTATGGTAGTGGGTAATACGAGCAAAGGGGAAGAGATGGTAGTAAATCCAACTAAAGGCAAACAATTAACCAATATGCGCGCCTCAGGTAGCGACGACAATATTCAACTCACTCCACACAGACCGTTGTCTATAGAAATTGGATTGGAGATAGTAGGTAGTGATGAATATCTGGAAGTTTGTCCAGAATCTATTCGTTTGCGCAAACAAAAACTCAAAGAAGGCGAAAGGAAGCGTCATTTATAGCAAATACACCTAAGAAAAAATATAAAGCTCATAAACTCACGGAAAGCTGAAAGCTTTCCGTGAGTGTCACTTAGCTCTCGATACCTTACTAGTCTATCAACTAGATGGTGATGTTTTGATTCTGACCTTGGTGAGTATTGGTAGTTACACTCAACTTTTTTGTTAAAGATATAACCCTGCTGGAATTGGTGAGATATCTCACCAATTCCAGCAGGGTTATGCTAATATTTGTTTAATGGCTAGAAGAAAATTAGAAGATCGTTTTATACGAGCCTTGCATAAAACTGCTGATGGAGGTAGTTATGGCATGACTTTACCCATAGAAATAATTCGTCAGTTTCGTTGGCAAAAGAAACAGAAATTGACCTTGACTATCGATGCTAAAAAGAAGCGGATAATTATAGAGGATTGGGAATAGAGTTTACAAAAGGTCGGCGCCGTAGGCGCCGGCCTTTTGTAATGAGGGTATTACATACCACCCATACCATTGTTGTCGGTAGGAGCTGAACTCATAGGTGCTGCGGCCGCAGCACCAGAATCATTTCCACCCATGTAATGGTTGTAAGCAACGTATAGAGCAGATAGACCAACCAAGATGTATACCACCTTACTTGCCATACTCATGTCGCCTAGTATTGTAGCAACTAGATCCAAACCAGCTACTCCAACCAGACCCCAGTTCAGGGCTCCGATGAGTACTAGTGGCATTGCTACCATTTCAACTACTTTCATGAAAGTTTTTGTAGAAAGTCTTATAAAACGACCTACTATTATTATACTGCGTTTTTGTTGTTTAACTAAATGATTTTCAGTGGTAGACTGTTCATATAATAAAGGTAAGCTCTAGATTATGTTTAAAAATGTATTAATTGTTTTATTGTTGGTGCTGATTGTAGCACTTGGTTACGGTCTTGTTTGGAGCACTCAAAAAGTTTCCAACCTAGAAGCGGAGTTGGATTTAATGAACGAGCAAAATAATGACTCCGAGGAAATGATGGAGGAAGAGGTTGTGGCTCTAGATTTGGAACGGTCTATAGCTACGTTGGTTGGTTCGTGGCAGAGTACTGAAGATGAAAAGTCAGTAGTTGTCTTTAATGTTGATGGAACTGCGAGAGACATTTATGAAGAGGAAGAAGTGTCTAGCGATAAGTGGCAAATGACCATTGCTATGGACTACAACAATGCTCCTGCTCTGCATTTGACCAGAAGTAACGAAGAAGACACTGTGTTGGAATATGTTGTTTGGACACTAGATAATGAAAAATTGGTGATGAACTTCTTAGATAGTGGTAATACATTAGAGTACACTAGAATTCCCGAAGTACAGTAAGAACAAGAAATCGCCCAGCTGCAGATTTGAAGTGACATTTTTATAGTTTTCAATACTTACTAATTGATATTGAAAATTTAGTGATACAGACTACGAATCTGCAGCTGGGCGATTTTTGTATGCAGGTGGTGTAAAATAGTTGGGTATGAAGATTTTATACCTTAGACCATATCCGGGTGAAGAGCAGATAGTAATCGATTCGTTATCAGGGCATGAGGTTATTTTTGCGGACTCACTTGAGGAAGTAACTGCCACAGATATAACCTCAGCTGAGGCGGTGAGTGTGTTTGTTGATATTGAACTGAGACAAGATTTTTTAGAACAAATGTCTAATTTGAAACTCATAGCTACTCGTTCTGCCGGTTTTGATCATGTTGATGTAGGGTTTGCCAAAGATAAAGGCATTACAGTCTGTCGCGTTCCACATTATGGTACACGTACTGTAGCTGAGTTTGCTTTTGCGCTCATGTTTGCTTTGTCACGCAATGCATTCAGAGCTTACTCTGACATAAGGGAAAGTGCCGACATTGATGACCTGTCTACTTATGAAGGTTTTGATCTGTGTGGCAAAACTTTAGGTGTTATTGGTACTGGCGCAATCGGGGAAAATGTGTGCCAGATTGCACTTGGGCTAGGTATGTCAGTACTAGCAACAGACCCGGTAGAGAAAGATAGTCTTAAAAAACTGTCTGTAAAATACGTTTCGTTGGATGAGTTGTTACAACAGTCTGACATAGTAACTTTACATGTCCCTGCCATGGAAGAAACACAACACTTGCTTAATGAGGATAAATTATCTCTGATGAAGAACTCGGCATATCTGATTAATACTTCAAGAGGAGAAGTAGTAGACACCAGAGCCTTAGTGAAGGTGTTGAGAGAAAAGGGTTTAGCTGGTGCTGGTCTAGATGTGCTTGAAGGAGAGAAGCATTTACGAGATGAAATGGATCTACTGCTTGATACTGATGTGAGTTTGGATGAGTGGCGCACCTTAATTGCCGACCATACTCTGATTGACATGTCGAATGTGATTGTGACTCCACATATTGCCTTTAATACTAAGGAAGCCAAGCATGAGATAACTGTTATTACTCTCGATAACATTAAGCGCTTCACAAGTGGTAGCTTACCTGAAGCCAACAGAGTACATGATTAAAAACAAAGAAGAATTAGCTACGAATAATGAAAGACAAGACGCCCTTTTGATTGCGGAGGCTGGGTTGTCGGCGGTGGATACAGAAGAGACTATTAGACAAAATGTTCGGATAGATAAAGGAAGGTTGGAAATACACGGACACCATTTTATACTTTCTGATTACCAAAATGTATATATTATTGGGTTTGGTAAGGTGGTATGTACAGCAGCAAAGGTATTAGAAGATATTTTAGCTGATAACCTAACCGACGGTGCAGTAGTTGGATTGGAAGAAAAAGTATGTGCAGTGGTTGACACCTATGCTGGCACTCATCCCCGACCTTCTCATATCAATTACACTGCCACAAAGCATATCGCAGAGGTAGCAAAGAAAGCCGGTGAGAAAGATTTAGTATTAGTGATTGTTTCAGGGGGAGGATCGTCCTTGTTGTGCTCATCCATGAGCGAGTGTGAACAGGGACAAAGGCTTTATACTGATTTTCTTAGCAGTGGAGGTACTATTGAAGAACTAAATATTTTGCGTAAGCATATCTCCAACTTAAAAGGTGGCGGTTTGGCTAAGTTGCTGTACCCCGCGACTGTGGTCGGATTGATTTTCTCCGACATTCCTGGTGGTGACTGCAGTGTGGTTGCATCTGGTCCTACGTATTTTGATTCTAGTACAAGCGAAAAAGCTGAGAGTATCTTAACAAAATACGATCTTAAAGATTATCATTTACAAGAAACTCCCAAAGAAGACAAATGGTTTACCAAAGTGGTCAATGTAGAATTAGTAAGCAATAACACTGCTTTAAATGCCATGAAAGACAAAGCACTTTTACTTGGCTACAAAGCTAAAGTTCTAGCATCAGATTTGTACAATACACCAGAAGAAACTATCGAATTTCTCGGCGATAAGAGAGATGTCGGTACAGTCTACCTCATGGGAGGTGAAACGACTTTGACTATACCAAAGGATTGTATTGGCAAGGGCGGCCGCAATGATTTTTTGGCGATGTGTATGTTGGACCACTTGGAACCATGGCAAACTTTTGTGGCTCTAGCGTCAGATGGTCATGACAATACCGAAAGCGCGGGCGCGATTGCTGATATACATATATTGGACAAAGCCAAGGAATTAAACTTGGATGTTGAAGATTACAAGGAGTGCTTAAACTCGTGGCCTTTCTATGATCAAGTGGGGGGACATATTGAGACAGGCCATTTAGAATCTAACGTGTCAGATCTCTTTTTTCTATTAAACAAAAAACATGAGTGAAATAAAAAACCTTAGTTCAAGGATTGTAAAGAATTCCCGTGGTGACGATACTATAGAGGTGACGGTTCTTACCACCAGTCACTCAGGTTCATTTTCTGTACCTAGTGGAGCCAGTACTGGTTCGAAGGAAGTGATTGATTTGCCAGTAGAAGTCGCTTTGAAGCATATAGAGGATATAGAGGACAAGATTGTCGGCATGTCAGTAACAGCTCAGACTGACATCGACCAGAGATTGCACGAATTAGATGGGCACACTGATAATTTTTCCAGCTTGGGTGGTAATGTCGCTTTGGGCATCTCGGCTGCGGCTGCTGTAGCAGCCGCAGCCGAGCAAGAAATTCCTCTCTGGCAGTACTTTCGAAAGGCTGGAGCCGCTATTGGCAATACCTCGGCTCCTCGTCTGGTGGTCAACCTTGTCAATGGAGGCAAGCATGCAAAAAGGGGTAGTCCAATACAAGAACATCAAATTATCCCTGATACTACCAATGTAGCTGAAGCATTGGAGATGGCAATAAAAGTACAGACTAGCCTGAGACAACTGGCCGAAAAGCGTTTTGATATCGAAGAAATAGGAATAGGTGATGAAGGCGGACTGGAACTACCTACTACATCCATTCAAGAACCTTTCCAGTTAATACAATCTGCAATTGCGATAAGTGATGTATCAAAACCGATTACGATGGGTACGGATGTTGCAGCTAGTTCGTTTTATTCTGAGGAGGGTTATTGTCTGAGTGATTCCATCTTGGATACAGAGTCATTGGTGGGCGTATATAAAGACTTAAGCGAGATATGTCCCTTGTTGCGATGGTTCGAAGATCCTTTTGCTGAAAGTGATTGGGAAGGTTTTGTTGACTTTGGTAACGCCAATATCGCTGATTTGACCATAGGTGACGATTTGACTGTCACTGATGTTGCCTTGTTGGAAAAAGCAATTCAGCAACAAGCTGTAAACGCGTTGATAATAAAACCCAACCAAATCGGAACTATCAGTGATACCTTAAACACTATCGATTATGCGCACCGACATAATATCAGATGCATTGTCAGTCACAGAAGTGGTGAGACAGAAGATACATTAATTACCGACTTGGCCTATGGTCTGCAATGCTATGGATTAAAAGCCGGCGCCCCGAACGCACCTTTTCGGCAGGAAAAGTATAATAGGTTAGTACAAATTGCTTCATGAGTATGAAACCAGTACAGATTATCGCAACTATTGGACCTGTTTCGAAAGAGCAGGATATTATCCAGCAAATGATTCAAAAAGGCATGTCGTTAGCCCGTTTGAATTTTTCTTGGGGCACCCACGAGGAGCACCGACAGTTTATTGTTCGTATTAGACAAGCAGCTTCGTTACTTGGTGTACAGGTGTCAATCATTCAAGACTTGTCTGGTCCTAGAGTACAAAAAGAAACAGGACATACTTATGACGAGTCTTTGGCTGTATTGACGGATAAAGACAAGCACGATTTACAAGTAGCTAAAGATTCTGAGGTGGAGTATGTGGCCATGTCATTTGTTGCTAGTGCAGATGATATTAAATGTCTGAGAGAATATTTATTAGCACAGGGGATTACTGCAAAAATAATTGCCAAAATAGAACGTAAAGAAGCCCTGGCTAAACTATCTGAAATTATCGCTAGCGCAGACGGAGTGATGGTTGCTAGGGGTGACTTGGGCCAAGTTGTTCCAGTCGAGGAAGTGCCATTTATTAAAAAGGCTATACTGAAAGTTGCCAGAGAGCAGGGTAAGCCTAGTATTGTTGCTACCGGTCTCTTGTCATCAATGACAGATAGTCTAGAACCCAGTCGTGCAGATGTGTCTGACATAACCAGCGCAGTGCTAGATGGGACCAGTGCTTTAATGTTGTCTAACGAAACAGCAACTGGAGCACATCCAGTCGAAACAGTAGCTACTATGCGAAAAATTGCAGACGAAGCTTTGAATCATATAACACAAAACAACGAATCACGCTTCTAACTACCGACCTTGTCCGTATATTTGCTTCAGCTTGCTAACGTGGCCTTTATAGTCTTCTGAGCAATGGAAGTTGCCTCTAGAGTCGTGGAAATAAAACAGACAGTCTGTGATAGTAGGGTTTAGTGCCGCCAAAACTGCTTCTAGTGATGGGCTAGCAATAGGCGCTGGAGGCAGTCCGGTATTTTGGTAGGTATTATAGGGTGAATCAAGATACTTATCACTTGGTATCACTCTAGGCCACCAAGCGTAGTCAGGTTCGCTACCTTTTACATATTGCAAAGTTGCATCAAGTTGTAACTTCATATCTATAAATAAACGATTCCAAATAACTCCTGATATCTCACGCATATCAGTGAAGTCTCTCGCTTCACGCTCCAGCAACGAAGCTATTATGAGGGCTTTTTCCAAGGGCATGATCGCTTCTATGTCTTTTGAGTAGCGCTTGCCTATCTCAGCCTCAAAGCGGTCTCGTACCAACTTGGCTACTACTTCCGGCGATGCATCTTTAGCTACCTGGTATCGACCCGCAGCTAAAACACCTTCAGTTAAATCAGGGTGATTTTTAAATACTAATGCTTGAAATTTCGCTCGCTCTTCAGTATTCCAGCCGAGTATTGACCCAATATTATAAGCACTTTCTTCTTTCCTTTCTCCTGGCCAAATAACGACAACGCGCCCGTTAACAGCTGCGAGGTTTTGATACCAACTGTTGCCGGTAAGTATGGCCAAGACTTTACCTTTTAAACTGGTCTGTTTTATAACAGTTGAATTGTTAGCAACCTCAACTTCAAAAAAACTATCCACAGTTGGGTCCTCAATAATACTTTTCTGATTAGGATTCACGCCAATAGGAAAGGGTGTAACATCACTTTCTATAGTTTGTTGATTGCTCCACCACAACCCCAACATAATCACTTCCAAAGCAGCGAAGATAATGAGAATTATTGTGATTATAAAAAACACCGGACGCAACCAGGGTCGCTTTTTTAAGAGCCAGTTCTTTGCAGGAGTTATATCGGGTAATTTTTTTGTGACAAGAGAAAAATCCGAGAGATCCATTTGTATATTATAACTGTAATTAGGGCCTTTGCGTTTTGCTATTATTAACTTATGTCGATAAGAATTTTAGCGATCGCATTTCTTTTGGCGGGTGTGTCTGCCGCCACTTTATATAGTTCGGATAAAACAGTTTGGTCTACCGCATTGATTGGGGGCACTGAGTACACTTTGTTGATAGCCGACAGTAGTGAGAAGAGACAACAGGGTCTATCAGGAGTGCAGTCACTAGATATGTATGAAGGAATGTTATTCATTTTTCCCGAAGCAGGTAAATATGGCATGTGGATGAAAGACATGGTCATACCGCTGGACATGATTTGGTTGGATACACAGTACAAAGTAGTTCATATAGCGGAAGCTGTGTTGCCCGCCAGCTATCCTTCCATACTCGTATCTCCGGCGGATGCACTGTACGTTATAGAAGTTAGTAGTGGAACGGTAGAAAGAGAAAGCCTGGAAGTTGGAGACAAGATCACGCTCACTTATTAAGAGTATTGCTTTCTTACAAAAATGTGCCATAATACACAAACACATGATGGTCGCTCGGCTCCAGATTTGTGATCGTGTAGTACTGGTTTTTCAATAGCATGTAGACAGTGCTGAAAA